>JAZBNZ010000178.1:0-44479 GCA_036350895.1 Woeseiaceae bacterium | reverse complement strand
GGCGCAGTCCCTGTTCAAGCTGCTGAAGCGGCGCCGGCCTTCGTGTGCGATCGACGTCCTGGCGCCCGGCTGGTCGCTGCCGATCGTCGCGCGCATGCCGGAGGTTCGTGCCGGTATCGCCCTCGATACCGCGCACGGCGAACTGGGGCTCGGCAAACGCCGCAAGCTCGCCGCTTCGCTCGGTGACTACGGCCAGGCGATCGTCCTGCCGCGCTCGCTGAAAGCCGCGCTGGTGCCTTTCTTCGCCGGCATTCCCCGGCGCACGGGTTACCGCGGCGAGACGCGCTACTGGCTGGTCAACGACCGCCGCCCTTTCGACGAGCGAATGCTCGACCAGACCGTCAAGCGCTTCGCGTTTCTCGGCCTCGATCGCGACGAGGCCCTGCCCG
The DNA here is from genome assembly GCA_036350895.1 of Woeseiaceae bacterium. Taxonomy (GTDB): domain Bacteria; phylum Pseudomonadota; class Gammaproteobacteria; order Steroidobacterales; family Woeseiaceae; genus UBA1847. The sequence continues at coordinate 44,090 of JAZBNZ010000178.1, read as the reverse complement.
ACGTCCTGCCCGACCCGGCCCTCGGCACCGACGCCGCGCGTCAGCGCGCCCTCGTCGACGCCCTGGCACTCGACCTGTCCCGGCCTGTCGTCGCCTTCATGCCCGGCGCCGAGTACGGCCCCGCCAAGTGCTGGCCGCTCGAGTATTTCGCCGAGCTCGCCTCGCGGCTGGAGGCGACCGGCTACGGGGTCTGGATCCTGGGGTCGGAAAAAGACCGGCCCGCCGGCGAGGTCATCGCCGGCAACAGCGCGGCCGTCAACCTCTGTGGCAAAACGGCGCTTGCCGATGCAATCGACCTGCTTGCGCTGGCGTCACAGGCCGTCAGCAACGATTCCGGGCTGATGCACATCGCCGCGGCGGTCGGGATTCACGTCCACGGCATTTACGGATCGTCGTCGCCCGGCTTCACGCCGCCGCTCACACCGCGGCGCACGATTCATTACCTCGGGCTCGACTGCAGTCCGTGCTTCAAGCGCGAATGTCCGCTCGGCCACAAGAACTGCCTCGTCGGTATCGACCCGCTGCTCGTGGCCGAAGCCATCGACAATGCCGGCCGTAACGCCAGGGGCGTCGAACGTCGCGATTAAGGGGCTTAAATTCGGCTATCGTCCGGGAAAAGCCGGGACTATGCGTCCGCTGGATGGGCCAGGAATGCGTCGATCTTGCCGACAACGTCGTCGATCGTGATCAGTTTCATCGCGTCCGGGTGGCGCACCCGCTGCCCCCAGCGCAGCTCTTCGACGGGTTTGCCCAGGTACCGCTCCACCGCGTCGGGGTAGCGATTGACGGTCAGCTCACGGTGCCGGTAGGGCCCCGTGCGCGCCGGATTCGAGGTCGCGTACAGGCCGACGACCGGCGTGCCGACGGCGGTCGCCATGTGCGCCGGGCCGGAATCCGGACAGATGACGAGCCGCGCCGCCGCGAATACCGCGACGACTTCCTTGAGATCGCTCTCGCCGACGATGCTCGAGACGCCGGGTACGGCGCAGAGCGCCGCCGCGTATTCCCGTTCGAGATCGCTGCCGCCGCCGGTGACGATGACGCGGCAGCCGTGCGTCGCGACGAGGTGCTCGCAGACCGCGCGATAGCGTTCCAGCGGCCAGTTGCGAAAATTCCGGAAGCGCTGCGAGCTGACGGGGCTGATCACCACGGTGTTGTCGTCGACATGCCGGGCCGCGTAGGCTCGCGCCGCCGCCGGCAGGGGAATGTCCCAACGAACCGGCGTCGCCGCGGCCCCCAGGTACCGCGCGAAGCCCATCATGGCGTCGAGCGCATGTTCCCGGTCTCCGGGCGCGATGCGGGCATTGGTGAACAGCCACTGGAAGTCGCGGGCCCGCGCGCGGTCGAAGCCCAGGCGCATACGGGCCCGGAGACGCGGATAAAGCAGGTTGACGCGCAGCGATGCGTGCATGCACAGGATGACGTCGAAGCGGCGCGCGCCGAGCGCGCGCGTGATGTCACGGTACGCGCCGCGGCCTTCGCGTTTGTCGAAGATGATAAACTCGATGCCCGCCACGTCACCGAGAAGCTTGGCCTCGGTTCTGCCGATGATCCATGTCAGCCGCGCGTCCGGCCAGTTGTGTTGGAGATTTCGCGCGACGGCGAGCGCGTGGCAGGTATCACCGATCGCGGAGAGGCGGACGAGGCAAATGTCGTTGGGCGGATCGGCGACGGGTGGAGACTGCATTCGGAGCCTTGGGGACGGAGACCTTGACCGAAACCGTCGTAAAAACGGAAGCCGGCGCCATGCTATACGATCGCGCCGTCATCAACCAGATTACCGAAGCGCGCTTCACGGCGGAGGGCTGGCCGCATAGCGAGCCCGTCGGCGGTGAGCTGCGTGCGGGCGGCCGCGGTAATACGCTCTTCGTCGGCAACGTGCCGCGGCAGTTCGTCCTGCGCCACTACCGGCGCGGCGGGCTAATCGGCAAGGTCGTCAGCGACCGCTACGTCTACACCGGGGAAGACGAGGTGCGATCGTTCAGGGAATGGCGGCTGTTGAAGAAAATGGTCGACTTCGGTCTGCGCGTGCCGCGTCCCGCCGCCGCGCGCTATCGGCGAACGGGGCCTTTCTATACGGCGGATCTCATCACCGTGCGGCTTCCGGACGTGCGCCCGCTGTCTGCCGTCATCGCCGAGACCCGGGAGCGTGAGTTCTGGCGGAGTCTCGGGGCGGCGATCCACGGCTTCCACGATCACGGCGTCTATCACGCCGACATGAATGCGTACAACCTGCAGATCGATTCGAAGGACCGGCTGTGGATGCTCGACTTCGACAAGGGACGCCTTCGAACTGCCGGGCCCTGGCAGCAGGAGACGCTCAGGCGCCTGCATCGGTCGCTGGTGAAAATCCGGACGCTCGATCCGCGCCTCAATTTCGTCGAGTCGGACTGGGAGGCGCTGCTCGAGGGCTACTTCAGTGCCTCGAGATCGGCGTAGTAGTCGGGATAGCCGTCCGGCAGGTTCTTGAACTTCTTGTGTATCCAGAAGTATTGCTCCGGGCACTTCCGGATGTGAGCCTCCAGGATCGCCACGTACCGTTTCGTGTCCCGGACGGGGTCGTCGCTCGGAAAATCGTCCAGCGGCGGGAAGATCTCGTTCACGTAGCGGCCGTCCGCCAGACGCCGCGGGAAGTAGGGCAGCACCACGGCCTTGCCGAGGCGGGCGAGCGTCGACGTGGCCGTCGTGTGCATCGACGGCACGCCGAAAAATTCGATAACGGCCGCGCCCTTGCGGTCGTAACTCTGGTCCGGTGCATACCAGACCGGCCGGCCGGCCTTGAGGCTCCTGACCATCTGCTTGATGTCGCGCTTCTCGATCGTCTGGTCGGCCGACACCTCGCGGCCCGTGCGCTGGATCTCGGTGATGAAGTCGCTGCGGTTCCTGCGGTAGACGGCATCGAACGGAGGCGAGTTGCAGGCGAGCATGCGGCCGGATAGCTCGAGCGTCGTGAAGTGAGCGCTGAGCAGGATGACACCCTTGCCGGCGTCGGTCGCCGCTTTCAGGTGCTCGATGCCCCTGAGTTCGGTGATCTTCTCCAGTCGTCGGTCGCTGGCCCAGCGTCCCCAGCCCATCTCGACGACCGACATCCCGAGTGCCTCGAAATGCCGGAGGGCGAGGGCGTCACGCTCATCGGCGTCCAGCGACGGGAAGCAGAGCTCAAGGTTGCGGCGGACCACCGCGCGGCGCGAACCGGCGATCCGGTGGGCGAAGCGGCCAAGGCCTGCACCCGCCGCGAGAGCGATGCGATCGGGCAGGAGGCACAGCGCACGCAGCAGGCCGAGCCCGATCCACCATGGCCAGTAGCGCGGTTGCCAGTAACGGTAAAGCGGTTTTCGATCGGTCGACATCTCGCCGAACTTTAGTGAGCGGCTCGCGCCCCGTCCAGTCGCCCTGGCCGGCTATTCCGACATGCCGTCGATGTAGTCGCCGGTGACCTCGATTTCCATGATGGCGCTGTCGTCCGCAATGTCCTCGGGCCTGTCTTCCGACTCGATACCGAGATGAAATGTTGCGTTGCCTGGCATGACGACCTGGTTACGTGCCATTCCGAGCACCCGGCCGGTATACGGCGAACGGACTTCGGCGCGGGCGTTGCTGACGGGATCCGTGATCGTGCCGAGGAGATCGCCCTTGCGAACCGAGCTGCCCAGGCTGACGTCGGCAAACAGGATTCCGCCGGAATCCGCACGCACCCACGTCGACCGGTAGTAGACGGGCTCCGGATCGCCCCAGAGCGATCGCCGGCGCTGCATCGACAGCGTGCTGATCAGCGTTTCGATGCCGAGGACGCCCTGCTTCACGACGTTCACTTCGAGTTCCGACGGGCCGCCCGCCTCGAGCGTGACGGTCGGGATGCCGGCCGCGGTCGCCGCGGCCCGCAGCGTCCCGCGGGCGGGCGTGCTGTGCAGGATGACCATGCCGCCGAGCCCCTGGGTCAGCGTGACGACGTCCGGGTCCCTGAGGTCGGCGCGAATCTGCGGCAGGTTGGCGCGTTCCTGGGAGCCGGTGTGCAGGTCGATCAGCGCATCGCACTGCATGACGACCTGCGTAAAGAAGGAATGGGCGATGCGGGAGGCGGCGCTGCCGCGCGGATTGCCGGGGAAGTAGCGGTTCAGGTCGCGACGGTCCGGGAGGTAGCGCGAACCGCGGCGGAAGCCCTGCACGTTGACGATCGGCACGCCGATGATCGCGCCCGAAAGCCTGCCGGGAACCATGTCGTGCATGACGCGGCGGACCATCTCGATACCGTTCAGTTCATCGCCATGGATCGCCGCGGTCAGGCAGAGGACCGGCCCGGGATTCTCGCCATTGACGACGAGTACCGGTGTCGACACAGGGACGCCCTCGAACAGCTCGGTAGCCGACCAGGACAGCCGGGCCGCAGTACCGGGTTCGATCTTCTGGCCGAGAATCCACAGCGGGCGCGCTGCGGCGGCCGTGGCGACCGCATCGGCCAGCGGCACGCCGCCATCCAGCGCAGGGTCGACGGCTTCGACCGCGGCGTCGGTCAGCGCGTCGTCTTCCGCCTCCGAGGTCGTGTCTTCGCTGATATCGCTGCCGGCTTCCGGTGGTTCCTCCGGCAGCTCGCCGGCGCGAAGCGGTGCGGCAAGCAGGCAGACGAGCAGGAACAGCGTGGTCCTGGCAGGGTCCAACCCAGCCATCCAACGATTCAAATTGCCGCCTGACGCAAAGCTCATTAGCATTCTCACAACTTACCCGGAAATAGCTGTTTTTTCTGTGAAGTAGCCATAATTTCCCGAACCCCGGATTGAACCCTATTTCGCTGGCAGATGACAATCGACAAACGACTTTTTTTACTCCTGGTTACATTCGCGGCGCTCGGCGCCCGCGCGGAGGACGTGCTCCCGCTGCCGCCGGAGCTCGAACCCGACGTTGCGTTCTGGGAGTCGATTTTCACCCGCTACAACACCACCGAGGGGGTCCTGCACGACAGCCGGAACCTGGCGGTCGTCTACGAGCGCATCGAAATGCCTGCGGGGACGCCGCGGCGGGAGCGGCAGCGCCGGGTCGGCCAGCGCCGTGATGCCCTGAAAGCGGTCCTTTCGTCGCTCGCCAGCGGCAAGCGCGAGAACCTGAGCGCCGAGGAGGCTCGCGTGCTCTCCCTGTGGCCGGACGGGGTGTCCAACGAGACGCTCAGGGCCGCGGCGGGCAGTATTCGCTACCAGCAGGGCCTGTCCGACCGCTTCCGCGAGGGCCTCGAACGCTCGGGCCGGTGGCGTGAACATGTCGAGGCAGAACTCGAAGCCCTGGGCGTGCCGGTCGAGCTCGTTGCGCTGCCGCACGTCGAATCGTCGTACAACCCGGATGCGCGCTCACACGTCGGTGCGTCCGGCATCTGGCAGTTCACGCAGAGCACCGGCCGGCGCTTCCTCGAGGTGGATCACATCCTCGACGAGCGCAACGACCCGTGGCTCGCGACCACTGCCGCGGCGCGACTGCTGGCCTACAACTACTCGATCACCGGCAACTGGCCGATGGCGATCACGGCCTACAACCACGGGCTTGCCGGCGTGCGCCGCGCGATGCGCGAGTTCGGCGACACGGCCTACGTCGACATCCTGCGGAAGTACCGCGGCCGGACCTTCGGATTCGCATCGCGGAATTTCTACGTGGCCTTTCTCGCGGCGAGCCGCGTGGACAGGAACCGGGACCGCTATTTTCCGGGTCTCGAGTTCGACGAGCCCGTCGACTACGCCTACGTAGACATGCCTGGCTACATCGCCGTGAACGACCTGGTCGACGTGTTTGCCGTCACGCCGGGTGTCATCGCGCGTCACAACCCTGCGCTGCAGCCCACGATATGGCAGGGCAGCAAGCACGTCCCCAAGGGCTATACCTTAAGGCTGCCGAGAGAGGAGCTCGCCGACGACCCCAGGGCGATCCTCGCGATGCTCGACCGCGACCGGATCGCCGACAAGCAGCTGCCGGACCTGTTCCACACGGTGGTCCGGGGCGACACGCTCTCGGAGATCGCGGCCACCTACGAGACGCGGGTCTCGACGCTGGTTGCGCTGAACCAGCTGCGCAGCGGGAACCGGATTCGCATCGGCCAGCAGATACGCCTGCCGGCGGCGGGCCCTATGCCGCAGCCGGCGGCGCCGCCGAGCACGATCAACGCCGCCGTGGAAGCGGCCGTGATCGCCTCGCTGACCCCGCCTGCCTACTACACGCTGAGCGAGGCGGAGCCCGAAACGCTGGCCGGGGCCGGTTCGGAGGCGGCCCGGGCCATGTCGGCCGAGACGACGCTGCTCTCGGATCCGAGCGATTACTCCGTTGCCGACGATGCGACGATCGAGGTGCAGTCGCTGGAGACGCTCGGGCACTACGCCGACTGGCTCGGCATCCGTACGCAGCGGCTGCGCGACATCAACGGTCTCGCGTTCCGCACCCCGGTTGCGGTCGGCGAGCGTCTGAAGCTAGATTTCAGCGCGGTCGATGCGGAGACCTTCGAATCGCGGCGCGTGGCCTGGCATCGTGGCGAGCAGGATCGCTTTTTCCGCCGCCACGTGATTGCCGGCGTCGTCGAGCACACGATCAGGCGGGGCGAATCGGTCTGGATTCTTGCGCTGCGACGCTACGACGTACCGATCTGGCTGTTCCGCCAGTACAACCCGGGTCTCGAGCTTGACGACGTGAAGCCCGGCACCGCGGTCAAGTTCCCGGTCCTGAAGGAGCCCGGGGCGGCCTGATGCCGGACCGGACGGCAACCGCATTCGCGCTGCGCCTCGCACCCGTCGTGCTGGCCACGGCTATCGCCGCGGCGTGGTTCCACGACGTCCAGGACGGCGGTCCCTGGGTGTTGCGCAACTGCGTGCCGCTGGTGGCGCTCGTGCTGCTCTCCGCCTTCACGTTGCGGCGCGGCGGCGGCCGCTGGACCGCGGCGGGGATGGCGATGCCGCTCGGGACACTGGGCTTCGCGATCCCGGCGCTCGGCCTGGCGCTGTACCTGCACTATGCCTACGCGGTGAACCTCGACGGGATGTTCGACGCCGCCACCGAGCCTGCCGGACTGTTCCGTTACCTGCCGATCTACACGCTGGTTGCGGGCGGCATCGGTTTCGCGATCGGCTTCATCGTCGGCCGGAATATTTGAGAACCAGGACTTTTTCCGGCGCGGCGGCTTCTGCTAGTCTCGGCGACCGGAAACTACAGGATTCGAGGCAGAAAGGTGTCACCGCGAATACTCACGCTGCTGTCGCTCTTCGTGCTGGCGCCGGCGGCGCCCGCCAATACCGGGGCCGATTTCCCGCTGGCCGAGATGGTCGTCGTCGAAAAGGGCGAGCGCAAGCTGCACCTCCTTCGCGACGGCAAGCCGTTTCGAACCTTCGACATCGCGCTGGGCGTCGTCCCGGTCGGCGACAAGGAGCGGGAAGGGGATTTCAAGACGCCGGAAGGGCGTTACCTCCTCGATGCACGCAATCCGAACAGCGACTATTTCCTCTCGATCCACATATCCTACCCGGATTCCCGCGACCGACGCGAAGCCGCCATGCGCGGCGAGGATCCCGGCAGTGCGATCATGATCCATGGCCAGCCCAACACGCCGAACTATTCCGAGACCTACTACCGCACCCAGGACTGGACGAACGGCTGCATTGCCGTATCGAACTCGGACATGATCGATATCTGGTTGATGACGACGGACAACACGCCGATCGAGATTCGTCCCTGATTACCGGCGCAACGAGGACTGCTGATGCGGGATGACACGGCCCGGGTACCGCTGTATGTGGACACCGGCGAAAAGCTCGATGCCGAAATCTGGCCGGAAGGCAGCCTCGAGGTGCTGTCGCAGCTCGAGGTCGAGCAACTCCGGGACTCCGGGGAAGGCGGGCTGTATCCGCTCTTGAGGCAGTGCATGCTGGCCGTGCTCAACTCGGGCAGTCAGACCGACGACGCACGCACCCTGCTCGAGACCTATCGCGACTTCTCGATCGGGTTCCTGCAGCAGGATCGGGGTCTCAAGCTGTCACTTGCGAATGCGCCTGCGCACGCGTTCGTCGACGGCGAAATGATTCGGGGCATCCGCGAGCTGATCTCCGCGGTGTTGCGCGACATCGTGTTCACCAAGAACGAGATCATATCGGACCCGAAGTTCGATCTTGCCAGCTCGCAGGGCATCACGAATGCCGTCTTTCACATCGTCCGCAATGCCCGCCTGCTGGACCTGCCGGCCGAGATCAACCTGGTCGTGTGCTGGGGCGGTCACGCCATCAGCCGTGAGGAATACAACTACACGAAGCAGGTCGGCTACGAACTCGGCCTGCGCGGCCTCAATGTCTGCACCGGCTGTGGTCCCGGCGCGATGAAAGGGCCGATGAAGGGCGCGACGATCGGCCATGCCAAGCAGCGCATCCGCAACGGCCGCTATGTCGGCATCACGGAGCCCGGCATCATTGCTGCCGAATCGCCCAATCCGATCGTGAACTCGCTGGTCATCATGCCGGACATGGAGAAACGGCTGGAGGCGTTCGTCCGCGTCGGTCACGGGATCATCGTCTTCCCGGGCGGCGTCGGCACGGCCGAGGAGATCCTGTACCTGCTCGGCGTCCTTCTCCATCCGGACAATGCCGAACAGCCGATGCCCATGATCATGACCGGGCCGCCGGGTGCCGAGCGGTACTTCGGCCAGATCGACGAATTCATCGGCAAGACGCTGGGGCCAGAGGCGCAGTCGCGCTACCGCATCATCATCGACGATCCCGCGGCGGTGGCGCGCGAAATCCAAAGCGGGCTCGGCCAGGTCAAGGCACACCGCCGACAGTACGGCGACGCCTATTATTTCAACTGGCGCCTGAGGATCGACCCTGCATTCCAGTCGCCGTTCACGGCGACTCACCAGTCGATGGCCTCGCTGGATCTCCGTGACTCGCTGCCGACGCACGAGCTGGCGGTCAACCTCAGGCGGGTCTTCTCGGGCATCGTCTCCGGCAACGTGCGGGCCGACACCGCCCAGGCGATCGAGGAGCACGGGCCGTTCCGGATCTCGGCGTCGCCCGGCATCATGCCGCTGCTCGACGCGCTGCTCGGTGCCTTCGTGGCGGAAGGGCGAATGAAGATCAACGCGGCGGACTACGTGCCCTGCTACGAGGTCAGCGCATGAGCCCTTATTGTCAAATCGTCCAGCCGGCGCTTTTCCATTAAGTAAAAAAAGCATATAACATATTGAAAAATATGTGAAAAATCACACTCCGCATTGTGATGCAGTTCCTGTGCTTTGCGCCTGCCCGCCGGTAAAGTGGCCGCTACAGGGATAGAAGGGCAAGGCGATGCCGAATAGCAAACATCTTCGCTGGGTTGACGATTACGGTACGGATGCCGGATCGGATACCAAGAAAATCGAAGGCGCCAACGACACCGGAGTCGAGCCGGCGGCGAACGACGCCGACGGCTGGCAACAATATCGTCACTGGATTTCGAGAGCGCCTGCGCCGCGAGGTCGGCGTAGCGGCATCGACCCCGCGCTGTACACGTGGAAAGGGTACCGGAGCTGGACGGAGGAAGTGCGTCGGAACTGGGACGACGACCAGGCCGACGAGACCGACTGAACGACGCGCCACAGGCATTATGTCGAACGCCGCCGGGGACAGCCCCCGGCGGCGTTTTTCGTTGTGCGGAAGACCCCGGCGGAAGCGATGCCTGTGCAGTTTCACGCGTGCCGGAGAAGCGCGACGCATGGCACGAATCAAACCGGTACTGCGTCTGGTTTTCGGCAATTCGAGGCGGCGGAATCAGCCTCTGGACGGAAGCTGTGACTTGCCTCACGGAGGTGCCGGCGGCGGCTATCTATAGTCGCTTCCGGTGAGTGAAACAACTCTGCGTGAGAGCATGTCGAGAAAGCAGAACGAAACCGAATCGCCCGCTGCGCGCCTGCAGAACGAGTCCGCACGGCAGCGCTGGGAACTCTTCCATCGGGCGATCGCGCATGCGAAAGCATCCAACACAGCTGCCCTTGAAGAAACGGAAACGCCGGCCGGCGACAGCGAGACCAGTGGTCCGCTGTTGTCGATCGTGCGCTAGGCGCATGGAACGACTGCTGCTCTACTGGGATAACCTCGACGACCTCGCCGGCGCGGCGGCGCTCAAGCTCGAGGCAATACGCCGGCTGTGCCTCCGCATGCTGAGAATCCTGGCGCTGGCGGCCTTCGGCGCTTTCGCCATGTCTATGGCCGCGGCCGAGCCCGAGTTCGGACTGGCCGCCCTGACGCTCCTGTTCGTCGTCCTCTTCTACCAGCGCGTGACTTCGCCGAGTATCCCGCCGGCGCACGCCTGACGCCTTCCAGGGGACCGGGCCGGGCCTTGAAAAGGCTCGTCTCGCCCCAATCCCCGACGCTCCGGAAACTCCATGGAGCGACATCGTGTCCGTAACCGCAGAAGCCGAAAGCCGACAGTTCCAGACCGAGGTTCGTCAGCTGTTGAAGCTGATGATCCACTCGCTTTACAGCAACAAGGAAATCTTCCTCCGCGAGCTCGTGTCGAACGCTTCGGACGCGCTCGACAAGCTGCGTTTCGAATCCCTGTCCGATCCCGAACTCCTGAAGGACGACCCGGAGCTCGCTATCCGCATCGTCGTGGACAAGGATGCGCGAACGATCAGCGTGACCGACAACGGCATCGGGATGTCGCGCGACGACGTGATCGACAACCTCGGCACCATCGCCAGGTCGGGCACCGCCGAGTTCCTGGGCCAGATGACCGGCGATGCAAGAAAGGATGCCCGCCTGATCGGCCAGTTCGGCGTCGGTTTTTACTCCGCCTTCATCGTTGCAGACGAGGTCACCGTGGAGTCGCGCCGGGCGGGCCTCGATGCCGCCGAGGGTGTTCGCTGGTCGTCGCAGGGGGAGGGCGAGTTCAGCGTCGAGACCATCGACCGCGACGCGCGTGGCACGACGGTGACGCTGCATCTCAAGGACGGCGAAGACGAGTTCGTCGAAGCTCTCCGCATCGAGACCCTGATCCGCAAGTACTCGGACCACATCGCGTTCCCGGTCACGCTGGCCGGCTCCGGCGTCGACGAACCGCGTGAGGTCAACTCGGCGACCGCCCTGTGGACGCGGCCGCGCGCCGAGATCAGCGACGACGAATACAGGGAGTTCTACAAGCATCTTTCCCATGACTTCGCCGATCCGCTCACCTGGAGTCACAACCGCGTGGAAGGCAAGCGGGAATACACGAGCCTCCTCTACATCCCGGCCACCGCGCCCTACGATCTCTGGAATCGCGAGGCGCCTCGCGGCCTGAAGCTGTATGTCCAGCGCGTGTTCATCATGGACGAGGCCGAGCAGTTCCTGCCGCTGTACCTGCGCTTCGTCAAGGGCGTCGTCGATTCCGCCGACCTGCCGCTGAACGTCTCGCGCGAGCTGCTGCAGCAGAATCCCGATCTGCTCGCCATGCAGGGCGCCCTGACGCGCCGCGTGCTCGATATGCTCAAGCAGCTGGCCGGTGACGCCGAGCAGTACCCGGTGTTCTGGGACCAGTTCGGTGCCGTCCTCAAGGAGGGCGTCATCGAGGATGCGGGGAATCGCGACAAGCTCGCGAAGCTCCTGCGCTTCGCGACAACCCACACTGGCGATCCCCGCCAGGACCAGTCGCTGGATGACTACCTCGAGCGCGCGAAGGACGGCCAGGACAAGATCTACTACGTGCTGGCGGACACGCACGCCACCGCCCTGGCGAGCCCGCACCTCGAGAAGCTCAAGTCGGCCGGTATCGAGGTGCTGCTGCTGTCCGACCGTATCGATCCCTGGCTCGTCGATGCCCTGGGCGAATACGATGGCAAGGCCCTCGTCGACGCCGCGGGCGGGGATCTCGAGCTGCCGGACGAGGGCCAGATGACCGCCGAGCAGGCCGAAAAGGAACACAAGCCCCTGCTCAAGAAGATTCGCAAGGTGCTGGCGGACCGCGTCGAGAAAGTAACCGTCAGCCGGCGGCTCGTCGATTCGCCGGCCTGCGTCGTCACTGGCGAGGAAGCATTGACGCCACAGCTGCGGCGCATGCTCGAGGCGACCGGGCAGGCGCTGCCGGACACGAAGCCGGTGCTCGAGATCAACGTCGGGCATCCGCTCGTCCAGCGCCTCGACGCCGAGACCGATGACGACAAGTTTGCGGCGCTGGCCAGTGTCCTGCTCGATCACGCGCTGCTCGCGGAGGGTTCCCAACTCGATAACCCCGCCGAGTACGTGCAGCGCATCAACCGGCTGATCCTCGACATCGGGGCACGGGATTGATTAGGCTCTCCGACCGACCCGCGTGAAGCCAGGAGCAACGGATGACCGAGATGACGAACGGCGACCGGCAGACACCGAAAGACAGCGAACTGCGCGATCGGCTGACGGCCGAGCAATACGAGATCACGCAGCACAAAGGGACGGAGCGTCCGTTCACCGGCAAGTACGTCGATCACAAGGGCGACGGCGCCTATCACTGCGTCTGCTGTGACGCACCGTTGTTCAGTTCCGAGCACAAGTACGATTCCGGCTCGGGCTGGCCCAGTTTCTTCCTGCCCCTGGCCGGGGATGCCGTTCGCGTGGAGCTGGACCGCTCCCACGGCATGATCCGCCGGGAAGTGCTCTGCACGAATTGCGGAGCGCACCTCGGACACGTCTTCGAGGATGGACCCGAACCGACGGGCCTGCGCTACTGCATCAACTCGGCGTCACTCGATTTCACAGAAAGTGAATCGTAGCGCCGCACCCGAACTTTCTTTCACCTTCCTGATGAGGCGACCCGGCATGACACTATCCCCGATGCGCGTTATTCCCTTCGTTGCATTCCTCTTGCTGGGGGCGTCGGCCTGCACGGCGGAGAGCCCGGCGGATGCCACCGATACGGCTGCCACCGATGCGCTGCTGGAGGCCTGTACGCCGCCGACATTCGAGGTGAACGAAACGGTCGAGCTCGTCCCGGGCCTCGAGGCTACGCTGCTGGAGCGCGGCTACGGACGTCGTGCGATCGCCGGTGACCGCGTCAGCGTGCATTACACGGGCTGGCTTTTCGACCCGAATGCGCCAGAGCAGCGCGGCAACAAGTTCGACAGCTCGGTCGACCGCGACCAGGTCTTCGAATTCCCGCTGGGCGCCGGCCGCGTGATCCGCGGCTGGGACCAGGGCGTGGAGTGCATGCTGATCGGCGAGAAGCGGCTCCTGAAGATCGCGCCGGAACTCGCCTACGGCGCTCGCGGTGCGGGCGGCGTTATCCCGCCGAACGCGACCCTGCTGTTCGAAATCAAGCTGCTGTCGGCTCGCGGGCCCGGCGAGTAACGCTCAGGGCGTGAGGTCGATCTCGATCCGCCGGTTCCGGCTCCTGCCCCACGCCGTCGTGTTATCCGCGATCGGTGCGCTGGCGCCGCGACCGGCGGCCACCAGGCGCTGCGGCGCAACCCCGGCCCAGACGAGATAGTCCCTGACGGCGGCGGCGCGAGCTGTGCTGAGCATCTCGTTCAGTGCCGGGTCGCCCGACGTATCGGTATGGCCGGTCACCAGGAAGCGGGCACCGGGGCAATCGGCGGCCAGCTCGACGAAACGATCGAGGCTCGCATGCGCCGAGCGACGCAGCTCGGCCGTACCGAACATGAAGCGGATATCGGTCGTGTCGATCGAACGGAACATGCGTTCGCAAGCGTCCGGTCTCGACATCGACGCATCGACGACATGGGTTGTAACCCGACTCTCGAAGTCGGGGCCCGCCACGGACTCAAGGCGCGACAGGCGCGTCGCGAACAGGCTCCCGTCGGCGGCGATCAGGCCGTTGATATCGGCCGCGCGGGGCGACAGGTCGATGCGTCCGGCCGCGGTTTCCGCCAGGACATAGACGGCGGACAGCGTCAGCACCTGCCAGTCGCCGTGCCCGATCTGTGCCGGCTCGAGCGCAGCCTCGACTTCGTGGGCCGGGAACCGCTGGCGGGCCAGACGCTCGAGCGCGTCTGCATGCGTACTGCTGGCGACGTCACCGCTGAGCCTCACCGTGGTTGCCGACAGGGACAGCGCAAGCTGCGGTGTGAGCGGAGTGCGGAAGCCGTCATCGGCCGCCTCTGCCGCGACGCCCAGCAGGACCAGCAGCACGGCGAAGATCCGGCGCGGCCCGCGCTGCGTCACGAGGCCTGGCCGTCGACCGACCGGTCGTCCTCGTTGGCCGCTTCGAGCCGGGCCTCGGCGAGTTCCCGGGCCTGGCCGATCCAGTCTTCCCGTTCGATACGGCTCTGGAAGCCCTTCAGCCGGTTGGCGATGCGCTCGATGTCGTAGCGAGTCATCTGGGCGACCTGGGCATACCGGAAAATGCCGAGCTCGTTGAGCGTCTTCTCGATGGCAGGGCCGATGCCCTTGATCTCCCGCAGGTTGTCGCGGAGTCCGCCGGCATACTCGATGCCGTTGACCGCGCCGTCCCCTGCGTCGTTCGCGGGCGCGTCCCATTCCTCGTCGTCGTTGTCGTCGCCTTCGCCTTCGTCTTCGGCTACGGCCGCCGGCGCCACGGTCTCGTCGGCGCCCGGCTCGAGCTCCTGTTCCGCTTCCTGGTGCAGCTGCTCGTTCGAGGCAATGTAGCGCTCGAGCTCACTGTTGATCGCGAGCGGTTCCACCCGCGTCTGCTCCGTGCCCAGCATGCCCTGGAGACCCCGGATGCGCGCTTCGGCGGCGGCGAGTTCCGCCGCCAGCCTGTCGGCTTCCTCGTTGCGCTCCCGGAAACGTTCGACGAGCGGCGGCAGCCGCTCCTGCCAGTTCCTGAGCTCGGTGTGAAGCTTCTCGATCCGGCGGTCACGCTCGGCCAGCGCGGCAGCGTGAGCCGCTTCGATCGCCTTGACCTCGGACAGGTTGTCGTTGAGGCGGTGTTTCTGGCTGACGACGTTCTCGAGATTGCCCCGGATGGCCTTGATCTCGCGCTGCAGCTCGTCGCGCCGCGCAAGCGCCTCCTTGAGTGCCGTTGACAGCTCGCGGGCCCTGTTGCCGGCATCGCGGCTCGAACCCTGCAGCTGGCTGACCTGCTCCATCAGGCTCTTGTTCTGCTCGGCGAGCCTGCCGTGCTCCCGGCGCGTGGCCTCCATCTGTGCGTGCCAGCCTTCGTTGATGGCAATCTTTTCCGCCTTGCCGCGTTTCGCCCGCAGCACCCAGCCGGTCAGCATGCCCGCGAGGAGGGCCAGGACGATGGCGGCGATGCTCGTGGTGGACAGCGGCGGCATGTGACGGGCCCGCTACGAGGCGAGTCGAATCGTATCCATTTCGGTGAGCACCTCGCGGATCTGGGTGACCGCCCAGTCGATCTGTTCGCGGCTGATGACGAGCGGAGGCGCCAGGCGCACAACCGTCTCGTGGGTTTCCTTGCTCAGGAGGCCGCGCTCCATCAGTGCCTCGCAGATCGCGCGGGCACTGCCGAGTTTCGCGTCGATCTCGATGCCGATGAAGAGTCCCTTGCCGCGGACCTCCGAGATCAACGGGCTGTTTATCGTCTCCAGCTCCTGCTTCAGGTAGGCGCCCATTGCCGCGCTCTTCGCCGGCAGGTCCTCGTCCACGAGTATGTCGAGAGCCTCGAGGCCAACGGCCGCGCCGAGCGGGTTGCCGCCGAAGGTGCTGCCGTGGTCGCCGGGCCGGAACACCTCCATCACCTCGCGCCTCGCGAGGAACATCGAGACCGGCAGCACCCCGCCACCGAGCGCTTTGCCGAGTATCAGGCCATCCGGCACGACGTCTTCGTGCTCGCAGGCGATGAGCTTGCCGGTCCGGCCGAGCCCCGTCTGGATCTCGTCCGCGATGAACAGGACGTTGTGCTTGCGGCACAGGGCGGCAGCGGCCTTGATATAGCCGTAGGGCGGCATCACGATGCCGCCTTCGCCCTGGATGGGCTCCACGATGAAGGCCGCCGTATTCGGCGTTATCGCCTTCTTAAGCGCGCGAATGTCGCCGTAGTCGACGTGGACGAAACCGGGCGGGAACGGGCCGAAGCCTTCCTGGTACTGCGGCTCGTCGGACATGGCGATGATCGCGATCGTTCGGCCATGGAAGTTGCCCGTACACGCGATGATCTCGGCCTGGTCCTTCGGCACGCCCTTCACCGTGTACGCCCACTTGCGGGCTGCCTTGATCGCGGTTTCGACAGCCTCGGCGCCGGTGTTCATCGGCAGCGCCATGTCGAGACCGGTGAGTTCGCAGGCGCGCTTCAAAAACGGCCCCAGCCGATCGGTATGGAAGGCACGCGAGACGATGTTGAGGCGGGCCACCTGTTCCTGGACGAGCTTGACGAGGCGCGGATGACCGTGGCCATGGCTGACGGCCGAGTAGGCGCTCATCATGTCCAGGTAGCGCTTGCCCGCGTCGTCCCACAGATACACGCCCTCGCCGCGGGTCAGGACGACCGGGAGCGGGTGATAGTTGTGCGCACAGTAGCGCGATTCGAGTTCAATGCGTTCGTTCACGTGGGACCCCCGGTGCGAGCCCGGCTCAAGCCCGGCAAAAACGTCTTCAGGCTCAGCAGTTTACTAGAACGCCCCGATGCGAAACAGCCTGTCTGTTGCAAACGGGGCGCGGGCCTGTAAGCTTCGCGCCCTCGCCTCGCCCGGACTCGCAACGAGGAATCGACGTGTCACTTGCCCCCGCAACCGAAAACCCCGAGCTCTACGGGCCCGCCGGCCGGCTGGAAACGATCCTCGACCTGCCGCGTAACGACGCCCCGCGCGCCGCGGCGGTCGTATGTCATCCGCACCCGCGCCACGGCGGCACGATGCACAACAAGGTTGCACACACGCTCGCGCGGAGCTTCGCGAGGCTCGGCTTTGCCGCGCTTCGCTTCAACTTCCGGGGCACCGAGGGCAGCGAGGGCGCCTGGGACGAGGGTCGCGGCGAGGTGGAGGATGCGCTTGCCGCGGCCGCCTGGCTCAGGACGTCGTACCCGGACGTGCCGGTATGGATCAGCGGCTTTTCCTTCGGTGCGGCGATGGCGATCAAGGCTGCGCAGCGTGAGCCCTTCGCGGGGCTGGTCAGCGTCGCGCCGGCCGTATCGCGCTTCCACGCGGATCCCGCCCCGCAGCCCGATTGCCCCTGGCTGATCGTCCAGGGTGACGAGGACGAACTCGTCGCGGCCGACGAAACGATAGCCTGGGTCAACTCGCTGGAACCGGGACCGGAACTCGTCGTGCTGTCGGGCGTGGAGCATTTCTTCCACGGGCGCCTCGTCGATCTCCGCGAGCTCGTGACGGCCTTCGTGACGGGGCACCTGGACGCCTGAGCACGGCGCGCGGGCAAAAAAAAGCCGGGCACGAGGCCCGGCTTCGAGGTCTGTCGAGCGTGACGCTCAGACCATGTCCTTCAGACCTTTCAGGACCGTCGCCTTGACGGCCTTTGATGCAGGCTTGGCCTTGAACATCATTTCTTCGCCGGTGAACGGGTTGATGCCCTTGCGAGCCTTGGTCGCAGGCTTCTTGACGACACGCAGCTTGAGAAGGCCCGGAATAGTGAACATGCCCGGGGCGCCACGACCGCCAAGGTTCTTCTTGATCTGTCCGTTGAGCGAATCGAATACGGCGGCGACGTCTTTGCGCGTCAGACCCGTGTCTTCGACGATCTTTGCATAAATTTCCGATTTGGTCGGTGGCTTCTTGGTATTTGCGGCCATGAAAAACTCACTCCTGAAAAAACAAAAGACGGGCAGGGCCCGTCGCGAAAGCAGCGCGACCATAGCACATGTTTTAAGCCTGTGGAACTTGCAAAAAGGCTTTTTTTAAGGGGTTTGCTGTACGCACAGCGATGCGGCGCGACGTGTGCGTGATCGATGGACGGCAGTTGTCAGCGTGGCTTTACGCGCGTTGCGTCAAAGCGATTACGAGTCGGTGTAGAACTCGCGTTTGAACCGCATGTCGGACGGGGCCGCGGCGCCTTCGGGCTTGACCGAGATGTCGAAGACCAGCGTCTCGCGGTTGGCGATGGCGGTCTCGCCGATGTAGTAGACCGCTTCCTGCTCGTCGATGCGCCGCAGAACGACGTTCTTGAGCTGGCCGGTCAGGTTGACGGTCTTGACCTCGACCGTGCCGGGGACCGGGCGGCCGTCCGCCTTGCGAATGATGGAGACGGTCAGCATCGCACGGTCCTTGCTACGGACGATGTTGTATGCCTTCGCAATATCGGTCGTCAGTTGATCCGTTGACTGGGCGCTGAAGTGGACGACGAAGTCCCCGATGTCCTTGCTCGTCTCGCCCGCCTTCTCGGCTTGCGGGATCTCGGCGTTCTCGCCGGGTCCGCCGCAGCCGAAGCTTGCGAGGCAGAGCGTCAATAACAGCAAAATGGTCTTGATTCGCATTGTCATGGTCCTCCGGAAGCTCCCGGGAATCGCCCGTCTCATCGAGTACTCCGTTCTCACTATACACCCATTCCCGGGCGCGGCTTTCAGCGCGGCGGCTACACCGGGAGCATGCGGAAGCCGGAGACGAAAATTCCGGCCGCGCTCAGGAGGATGATGGCAAATACCGGCGACAGATCGATGCCGCCTATCGGCGGCAGCAGGCGCCGGAACGGCCGCATGACGGGTTCGGTCAGCGAGTGGATCATTGCCGTTGCGGGATTGTAGGAGCCCGGGCTGACCCAGCTCAGCACGACCCGGATGATGATCGCGAAGACGAACAGGTTAATAGCCAGCACGACCAGGTTGACCAGCGACGTGACGGCGATCGGCACAATACCCGGTGCATAGCGCCGCAGGACGGAGATCAGGAGGATCACCAGGTACTGGATGCCGAAGGCAACGGTAAGCGTTGCCGTGTCGAGTTTGCCGACAGGCGGCAGGATGCGCCGCACCGGCACGACGAGGGGAGACGTCAGCTTGAAGATCGCCTGTGCGACCGGGTTATGAAACGTCGCGCCCATCCAGGGCATGAACAGACGCAGCAACAGCACGAGCAGGTACAGCTGCGCGATCGAGTTGATGATGAAGGTGAGCGCGTTGAGTGCGCCAGATGCCATGATCGAATTCCTGTCAAGAGCCGGCGAGCTCTGCCGCCCGGTCCCGGGCGGCTTCGAGCGCGCGTTCGAAGATACCACGAATGCCGTCGGCATCGAGGCTGTCGAGCGCAGCTGCCGTCGTGCCTCCCGGCGAGCGGACTCTCGCGATCAGGGCTTCCATGCTCTCGTCTTCCTCGCGGGCGATCGCGGCCGCCCCGCGCGCGGTTTCGATCGCGAGCGTGAGCGCAGTGTCGGCGTCGAGGCCGAGCTGTGCGCCGCCCTTCGCCAGCATGTCGATCAGCAGGAAGAAGTAGGCCGGGCCGCTTCCCGATACGGCCGTCACGGCATCGATCTCGGCCTCCGAGTCGACGCGGACCACCGTGCCCGTCGCCTCGATGATCCGCTCCGCACGCTCGAGTTCCGGCTCACGGGCCCGCTCGTTACCGACGAGGCCCGCCACGCCGAGACCGAGCAGCGCGGGCTGGTTCGGCATGACCCGGACGACGGCGAGATTGCCGCCGAGCCAGGCATCGATATCGGCACCTCGCGTCCCGGCGGCAATGGACACGATCAGCGGCCGCGACGCCTGCACGGTCGTTGCGAGGCCGCTGCAGGCGGCCGGGAGCACCTGCGGCTTGACCGCCAGGACGACCGTGTCGGCGCGGCGCGCGACATCCGCGTTGGACGCCGACAGGGTGATGCCGTTCATCTCGGCCTCGAGCGCCGCACGGCGGTCGGCATCCGGTTCGCTGATCAGGATATGGTCCGGCGGATAAGCGTTCCTGAGCATGCCGAGCACGATCGCGCGGGTCATGTTGCCGCCGCCGATGAAGGCGACGCGATCGTGGCCGCCGGGTTCGTTCTGAGTCATGGTGTCATTCCTGTGTGTCCGTGGGCCGGGCACCGAAAATCGCCGTCCCGATGCGGACGATCGTAGCGCCTTCCCGGATCGCGACCGCGTAGTCGGCGGTCATGCCCATCGACAGTGTATCGACCTCGAGCCCGGCCTCCCGAGCGGCCTCGGCGATGGCCCGCATTTTCGCGAACGCGGCGCGCTGGCGCTCGACGTCGTCGGTCGGTTCCGGGATGCACATGAAACCACGCAACCTGAGCCGGTCGAGGCCGGCAACGGCGACGGCCAGGTCGACGGCGGCATCCGGCGGTACCCCGGACTTCGACGCTTCGTCGTCGACGTTGACCTGCACGAGCACGTTGAGCGGTGCGAGTTCGGCCGGGCGCTGGGCGGACAGGCGCCGCGCGATCTTCAGCCGGTCGATCGTGTGAACCCAGTCGAAGTATTTCGCGGCGTCGCGTGTTTTATTGCTTTGCAGATGCCCGATGAAGTGCCACACCAGGTCGTCCCGGCCGGCGTTCTCGATCTTGTCGATGCCCTCCTGGACGAAGTTTTCGCCGAAGTCACGCTGCCCCGCGGCGGCGGCTTCGAGGATGGCCGAGAGGGGATGTTTCTTGCTGACAGCCACGAGTTTGACCGAGTCCGGGTCGCGCCCGGCGTCGATCGTCGCCTGTTTCAGCAAATCCCTGATTATTGCTAGGTTTTCCGTGACTCCAATCACGTTTTGGTCCGGGTGCTTCGCTATACTAGGCCGACATTAACCGGGTTATGGTAAGTCCGGTTGTCCAATACTGAGGGAGAACAATGGCCGTCGACGTTGCCCAGCTCTTGTCGTTCACGGTAAAGAACAACGCGTCCGACCTGCATCTGTCAGGTGGCGTGCCGCCCATGATCCGCGTCGATGGAGACATCAAGCGCATCAACATGCCGGCGCTGACCCACAAGGACGTCAATAGCATGGTGTACGACATCATGAATGACAAGCAGCGCAAGGACTACGAAGAGTTCCTGGAGACGGATTTCTCCTTTGAGATACCGAAGCTCGCGCGCTTCCGGGTCAATGCCTACAACCAGAACCGCGGATCTGCCGCGGTGTTCCGGACCATCCCGTCGGAGATCCTGACGCTCGACGATCTCGGCGCGCCCGCGATCTTCAAGGACGTCTCGATGCACCCCCGGGGTATCGTGCTGGTCACCGGACCTACCGGCTCCGGCAAGAGCACCACCCTGGCGGCGATGGTCGATTACATCAACGAGAACAAGCCCGACCACATCCTCACGATCGAGGACCCGATCGAGTTCGTTCACGAATCCAAGAAGAGCCTCGTCAACCAGCGTGAAGTGCATCGCGACACGCTCGGCTTCAACGAGGCGCTGCGCTCGGCCCTGCGTGAGGACCCCGACGTCATCCTGGTCGGTGAGCTGCGCGACCTCGAAACGATCCGGCTGGCCCTGACCGCGGCGGAAACCGGGCACCTCGTCTTCGGGACCCTGCACACGAGCTCGGCGGCGAAGACGATCGACCGTATCGTCGACGTGTTCCCGGCGGCCGAAAAGGAAATGGTGCGGGCGATGCTCTCGGAATCGCTGCGCGCGGTGGTCTCGCAGACACTCCTGAAGAAGATCGGCGGCGGCCGTATCGCCGCCCACGAGATCATGATCGGTACGCCCGCGATCCGGAACCTGATTCGCGAGGGCAAGATCGCGCAGATGTACTCGGCGATCCAGACCGGCCAGGGCTCGGGCATGCAGACGCTCGACCAGAACCTGACCGAGCTGCTCGCAAAGGGGCTGATCAACAAGGAAGAGGCTCGCTTCCGGGCCGTCAACAAGGACAATTTCTAGGCCGGTGTCAGCGCCGGCCCGAGCGAGGTCATCCAGATGGAACGTGAACAAGCGATACGCCTGACGCAGAACCTTCTGAAGAAGATGGTGGAGCGGAACGGCTCCGACCTGTTCATCACGAAGGGCTTTCCGCCGGCCATCAAGGTCGACGGCACGATCCACAAGGCGACCGATTCGCCCCTGTCCGCCGACCAGAGCGCAATGATGGTGCGCGCGATCATGAACGACCGGCAGATCAAGGAATTCGACGCGACCAAGGAGTGCAACTTCGCGATCGCTCCGCAGGGCATCGGCCGTTTCCGCGTCAGTGCGTTCATCCAGCAGGGCCACGTCGGCGCCGTGCTGCGGACGATAACGACGGAAATCCCGACGCTGCAGGAACTCGAGCTGCCGCCGATCCTGAAGGACGTCGTCATGAACAAGCGCGGGATCTGCCTGGTCGTCGGCGGTACCGGCTCCGGTAAGTCGACGACGATGGCGGCGATGATCGGCCATCGCAACGAGAACAGCCGCGGCCACATCGTCTCGATCGAGGACCCGGTCGAATACGTGCATCCCCACAAGGGCTGCGTCATCACCCAGCGCGAGGTCGGCCTCGATACCGAGAGCTGGCACGCCGCACTGAAGAACACCCTGCGGCAGGCGCCGGACGTGATCCTGATCGGGGAGATCCGCGACCGCGAGACGATGGAATACGCGATCCAGTTCGCCGAGACCGGCCACCTCTGCCTCGCGACCCTGCACGCGAACAGCGCCAACCAGGCCCTCGACCGGATCATCAACTTCTTCCCCGAGGAGCGGCGCCAGCAGCTCTTGATGGACCTCTCTCTCAACGCCAGGGCCATCATTTCGCAGCGGCTCATTCCGCGTGAAGGCGGGATCGGGCGCATCGCCGCAATGGAGATCCTGCTGAACACGCCGCTGATCGCGGAACTGATCTTCAAGGGCGAGGTCGGCAAGATCAAGGAGATCATGTCGAAGTCCACGCGCCTCGGCATGCAGACCTTCGACCAGTCGTTGTTCGGACTGTACGAAGACGGCTTCATCTCCTACGAAGAAGCCATGCGCAACGCGGACTCGAAGAACGAGCTCAGGCTCAAGGTCAAGCTCGAATCGAAGCGCGACTCGGCGATCGCGGACCGGCAGTCCGAGTCACTGCGCATCATGGAAGAAGATTCCGCCCAGACTTTCTAGGGCCCCTGAACGGACTGCAAGCGCATGAATGTCAAACCGCTTTTCAAGCTGATGGTGGAGAAAAAGGCCTCGGACCTGTTCTTCACGCCCTTCTCACCGGCAAAAATCAAGATCGAAGGCAAGATCATGCCGGTGAACAAGCTCGAGATGACGCCTAAGATGGTTCGCCAGGCGGCGCTGGAGCTCATGACCGAAGAACAGATGGAACAGTTCAAGGAAGAGCTCGAGATCGACTTCGCGATTTCCGAGAAGGGGCTTGGCCGTTTCCGCGTCAACGTGTTCCACCAGCGGGGCAATGTCTCGATGGTGCTGCGCTACATCACCAATGACCTGCCGACGCTCGACGAACTCAACATGCCGGAGCAGCTCAAGGAGCTGGTCATGCTGCGCCGCGGCCTGATCCTGATGGTCGGCGCGACCGGCGCAGGCAAGTCGACGACGCTCGCGGCGATGATCAATCACCGCAACGAGAAGACCTCGTCGCATATCATCACGATCGAGGATCCGATCGAGTTCCTGCACCCGAACAAGCAGTCGATCATCAACCAGCGTGAAGTCGGCCTGGACACCAAGTCCTATCACCGCGCCCTGATGTCGGCGGTGCGCGCGGCTCCCGACGTCATCCAGATCGGGGAGATCCGCGATCGCGTCGCGATGCAGGCGGCGCTCGACATGGCCGGGACCGGGCACCTCGTCCTGTCGACCCTGCACTCGAACAACGCCGCGGAGACGCTGGACCGCATCATCAACATGTTCCCCCAGGAGCACCACTCGCAGGTGTTCATGGACCTCGCACACTATCTTCGCGCCATCATCTCGCAGCGCCTCGTGCGCGGCCGCAACGGCAAGCGGGTCGCCGCCGTCGAACTCATGCTCAATACGCCGCACGTGAAGGACCTGGTGATGAAGGGACTGATCGCCGACGTGAAGGAGGCGCATCGCGACTCGGGCGAGCAGGGCATGAAGACGTTCGACGACGCACTGCTCGAGCTTTACCAGAACGGCACGATCACGCTCGAGGAGGCCATGAATCACGCGGACTCGCGCTCGAACCTCGAAGCGAAGATCAATTTCGGCGGCTAGGCGTCCGCCCGCAACGTCGAGCCCGGCCGCCCCGCGGCAGCCGAAATGACGGCAACGTGTGCTGCGAGAATTAATCCGGGTCTCCCTAGGTATATCACCGGATACCGATTGCCCCGCAAATCGCCGAGCGTCGGAGTGTTGGAACACACTGGTGTTTCGCATGAATTCGCAGCCGATCGACGTCCTGGAAGTCCCGGTCGAGGCTCTGCGGCGAGTCTGTAAACCGCTCGACGCAGGCGCCGGCACGGGTTCGCCCGTTCGGGCACCTCTCGGGCAGGAACGCGCGGAAGATGCGCTGCGTTTCGGCACCCGCATCCGGCAGCCGGGTTACAACATCTACCTGCTCGGCGAGGCCGGCGCCGGCCGGCACCGCATCGCCGAGGATTTCGCAGGCGCCGAGGCCTCGAAGCGCCCGGTGCCGGGCGACTGGTGTTACGTCCACAACTTCGCCAGGCCCGAGACGCCGCAGACACTCCATTTCCCGGCGGGCGAAGGCCGGAAATTTCGCAGCGACATGCAGGGGCTCATCGAAGAACTGCGCGTCGCCATACCCGCGGCATTCGAGAGCGAGGACTATCGCAACCAGGCGAAGGCGCTCGAGAACGAGGCCCAGGCGGAGCTTCGAAAATACTGGCAGGATCTCGAAGAACGCGCTGCCGAAGACGACATCGGCGTGCTGCAAACGCCATCGGGTTTCGTGCTCGCGCCGATCCGCAAAGGCCAGGTGCTCTCGGAGGAGGAATTCAACAAGCTGCCCGACGATGAGCGCGAAGCGGCACAGGCGGCGATCCGGCGCCTCAGCGAAAGCCTCGAAGAACACATCGAGGGTGTGCCGCGAATGCAGAAGCATTTCCGGGAGCGCATCAAGGCATTGAACCGGAGCGTCATCGAGCACGCCGTGGGCATATTGCTCGAGGACCTGAAGGCGAGCTACCGGGACCAGGCCGCCGTCGTCGACTACCTGGGCGCGGTGGAGGAGGCGATCGTTGCGAACGCCAGCGATTTCCGGGAACAGGAAGCTCCGCAGCTGCCGTTCATGGCGAGTGACTCGCGATCGCTGTTCAGCGAGTTCGAAGTGAATCTCCTCGTCAGCAACGAGGCGGCGTCGCAGGCGCCCGTGATCTACGAGCCCAACCCGAGTTACCAGAACGTCATCGGCAAGGTTGAGCATCGCGCCGAAATGGGCGCGCTGCTGACGGATTTCCGGATGATCCGGGCCGGCGCCCTGCATCGCGCGAACGGTGGCTTCCTGATCCTGGATGCACATCGCGTGCTGACCCGCCCGTTCGTCTGGGAGGCGCTGAAGCAGGCCCTGACGGCGCGCCAGGTCCGCATCGAGTCGCCAGGCGAGACCTGGGGCCTGTTCAGTACGTCCACGCTGCAGCCCGAACCGATACCCCTCGACGTGAAGATCGTGTTGATCGGCGAGCGTTCCCTCTATTACCTGCTGGCCGAATACGACTCCGAGTTCCTGAACCTTTTCAAGGTGGCGGCGGACCTGGACGACGACGTCGAGCGGACGGAGCGGAGTACAGAGGCCTGCGCGACGCTCATCGCAACCCGCGCAGAGGCCCTCGACCTGTTGCCGTTCGGCGGTGAGGCGGTCGCGCGCATCGTCGAGGAGCGGGCGCGCGATGCCGGCGACAGCGAGCGCCTGTCGATGCACATGCGCTCGCTGGACGACCTCCTGACCGAGGCCGACTACTGGGCCCGGCAGCGGGATACCGCATCCGTGCAGCGCGAGGATATCGCCCGCGCCGTCGACGAGCAGCGCCGGCGACTGGGCCGGGTGCAGAGCCGGATCGCGGAATCGATCGAGCACGACGTTCGGCTGATCGACACGAGCGGCAGCCGGGTCGGCCAGGTCAACGGGCTGTCCGTTCTGCAGCTCGGCGAGGCGAGCTTCGGTCATCCGGTCCGCATCACGGCCACGACACGCCTCGGCAGCGGCGACGTCGTCGATATCGAGCGCGAGTCCGAGCTCGGTGGCGCGATCCACTCGAAAGGCGTCATGATCCTGTCGGCGGCCCTTGCCGCGCGCTACGCGCCGGACGAGCCGTTTTCGCTGCAGGCCCATCTCGTGTTCGAGCAGAGCTACGGCATGGTCGAAGGCGACAGCGCGTCGGTCGCGGAATACTGCGCATTGCTCTCCTCGCTCTCGGGGGTGGCGATACGCCAGAACCTTGCGGTCACCGGGTCGGTCAACCAGCTCGGCCGCGTGCAGGTGATCGGCGGCGTGAACGAGAAGATCGAGGGCTTCTTCGATATCTGCCGGAACCGGGGCCTCGACGGGACGCACGGCGTCGTCATTCCGAGGGATAACCTGCGGCACCTGATGCTGCGGCCGGACGTCGTGCGGGCCGTGGAGCAGGGCGAGTTTCACGTCTACGCCGTCACGACGATCGACGAGGCGCTGGCGCTCCTGACCGGCGAGCCTGCCGGCGAGCGGGATGCCGAAGGGCGGTTCCCCGCGGATTCGGTCAACGGACGCGTCGAGGCCAGGCTCCTCGACTACGCCGAGCAGCGCAAGAAAATCTCGGCCGGCGACAGGGAGGATTCCGGTGACTGAACCATCGGCGAGAGTGCTCGTGCTGATGACCGAGTCCGGCCCGGTCGAGCAGCTCTGGCAAACCGCGCTCGACCATGCCCGGGAGACGGGCTCCGAGGTCAACGTGCTCATCGTCCATGACGAACGCTGGTACCGCGCCGCGAGCCTGCCGTTCACCAGCGAGATACCGCGCCTGGGCGGCCCGCGCAGGAACTTCACGCGGGAACGGGCGGATGCCCTCGTCGGGGAGGCTGTCAGCCGGGTTCGCCGCGTCACCCAGGCGCTCGCGGCAGAGACCCGGGCGTACTGCCGCTACTACGCCGTCACCGGTGCAATGCTCCCGCAACTGGAGCGTCTCGTGACGGGCCGGCGCGGCATCCTCGTCGCCTCGTCCGAGTTCGAATCGCTGCCGATCTGCGAGCAGGCGCGCAGCCTGAGCTGCGAGATCGTCCTGATAGACCGGGAAGCCGCTGCGGGCCGTGCCGCTGCCGCCGGACAGCCCGACTGACGTCACGCATTCCCGGCCGCGGCTGCCGCGCCGAGAGCGTGCTCCGGGCCGTCGTCCGCGGCTGCCGGCGCGCGGATCGATCCGCTGCGGCGCTTTCGCGGTACCATGCCCCGGAATCCCACGCGCCGCCCGGAGGAAGCGATGCTCTTACGATTACTCTCAGTCCTCGCGTCGACCGTAACGCTGGCCGTGCCGCTCGCGGCGCAGGAGACCGTCGTCCGCCCCGAGGATCTCGAGCGCATCGCCGACTCGGAAACGATGGTCATGGTGCCGATGCGCGACGGTGCCCGGCTGGCTACGGATATCTTCAGGCCCAAGGGGGCGACGGGCAAGCTGCCGCTGATCTTCATCAAGACTCCCTACGACTTCAACGAGGTCGAGGGCCCCACCCTCCAGTGGACGTTCGAGGCCGTCTCGCGCGGCTACGCCGTTGCGATCCAGAACGAGCGGGGCCGCTACTACTCGGAGGGTGAATGGGAGATCCTCGGCAATCCGCGCACGGACGGCTACGATGCCCTGACCTGGTTCGCGGATCAGCCCTGGTCGAACGGCGCGATCGGTACGCTCGGCTGTTCGTCGTCCGCCGAATGGCAGCTCGCGCTCGCCGCGAAGGATCACCCTGCGCACAAGGCGATGGTGCCGATGGCCGCCGGCGCCGGCATCGGCCGCGTCGGGGAGTTTCACGAGCAGGGCAACTGGTACAAGGGCGGCGTCCACCAGACCCTGTTCAGCGTCTGGCTGTACAGCGTGCAGCAACAGGTCTACCCGCGCTTCGCGCCCGGCACCAGCGAGGCGGACCTCAGGCGTTTCCGCAAACTCTACGACCTTGCGCCGGAGATGCCCGAGGTCGATTGGAAGAAACAGCTCGCAAAGCTGCCGGCGATCGACTGGCTGGAAGACGCCGGCGGCAACTACGGCCCGATGCAGGACCTGATGCGGCGGACGCCCGGGGATTCTGCCTGGGACGAGGGCGGACTGTTCCACGACGACGAGGATATCGCCGTGCCGGCGTTCTGGTTCCACAGCTGGTTCGACGTCAGCCAGGGCCCCAATCTCGCGCTGTACCGGCATGCCCGGGACAACGGCAAGACGCGTCGTGACCGGGACGGGCAGTACATGGTTGTCGCGCCCACGCTGCACTGCGGTTTCTATCGCATCCCGGAGCACGACGATTACATCGCCGGCGAAATGAACGTCGGCAATGCATGGTTTCCACTGTACGAGCAGCTGTTCGCGTTCTTCGATTTCTACCTGAAGGACGAGCAGACCCAGGCGTTCGACGAGCTGCCGCGGGTGCAGTACTACACGATGGGCAGCAACGACTGGGCCGCGGCCGACACCTGGCCGCCAGCGGGCGGCGAGACGCTGACGCTGTATCTCGACAGCGGCGGCGAGGCGAACAGCGTCTTCGGCGACGGTCGGCTCGGGACGCAACCCGGCAATGGGGCGGCGGCGGACACGTTTACCTACGACCCGATGAACCCCGTGCCCGCGCTGGGCGGGGGCGTCTGCTGTAACCGGGACGCGGCTGCCGGCGGCAGCTTCGATCAGCGGGGGATCGAGGCGCGTGCCGACGTCCTCGTGTACACGACGGACATGCTCGAGGACGATCTCGAGGTCACGGGCAGCGTCTATCCGGTCCTGTACGTCTCGTCGGATGCGAAAGACACCGATTTCACGGTCAAGCTCGTCGACGTGCACCCGGACGGGGCCGCGTGGAACGTCGACGACACGATTCTCCGGGCCCGCTACCGCGAAGGCTACGACCGGCAGGTCTTCATGGAGGAAGGCGAGGTCTACGAATTGCGGCCGACGCCGATGTCCACGAGCTACACGTTCAGGAAAGGGCACCGCGTTCGCGTCGAGGTCTCGTCGAGCAAGTTCCCGCAGTACATGCGCAACCTGAACACAGGCGGCAACAACTACGACGAGACCGAGGGCGTGATCGCCATCAACACCGTGCATCACTCCGCGGAGTATCCCTCGCGCATCGAGCTGCCGGTCATGCCGGCGGGAGACGCCCGGTGAAGCTGCGCTACAAGATCCTGCTCGGCCTCTTCGGGGTCGTCGCGGCCGGGGTCCTCGCGCTGGCCATCGCGATCAGCTACACGGCCGACTGCCCGCCGGCCCCGGCCGTTGAGCCCGGTACCGAGACCATGCAGGCCGTTCGCGCGCGTTGTTACGGCCCGCCGGAGGTCCTGACGATCGAAGCCGTGCCCCGGCCCGTGCCCGGCCCCGACCAGATTCTCGTCCGCGTCCGCGCCGCCGGGGTGAATCCGCTCGACTACCACTTCATGCGCGGCTCTCCGTACCTGATGCGCCTGATGGCGGGTATCGGCCGGCCCGCCGACGTGCGCGTCGGCGTCGACTTCTCCGGCGTGGTCGAAGCCGTCGGCGAGGACGTTACGCGCTTCGCGGTCGGCGATGCCGTTTTCGGTAGCGCGAACGGCGCCTTCGCCGAGTATCTCGTCGCCGGCGCTGATGCGGCCGTCGCGCACAAACCCGAGACGGTCAGCTTCGAGGAAGCTGCGTCCATCGGGGTCGCGGCGACCACGGCGCTGCAGGCGTTGCGGGATGACGGCGAGCTTGAGTCCGGCGATAGCGTGCTGGTCAACGGCGCCTCGGGCGGCGTGGGTTCCTTCGCCGTCCAGATCGCCAAATCGATGGGCGCGACCGTCACCGGCGTGTGTAGCACGCCGAACGTGCCCCTGGTCAGCGCCCTCGGCGCCGACGCCGTCATCGATTACCGGCGGGAGGATTACAGCGCGTTGCCCGCCCGCTACGACGTCATTGTCGACATGGTCGGCAATCATTCGCCGGCGACGAACCACGAAGTGCTCGAGGAGGGCGGCCGCTATGTCCTCGTCGGCGGCCCGAAGGGCGACTGGTTCGCGCCGCTCAAGCGGCCGCTGCAGGCGGCCTGGACGTCGCTGTTCGTCGACGAGACGCTGACCCCGATGCTCGCGATCCTTAGCAGGGACGACATGGAGACTCTCGCCGGGATGCTTGCCGACCAGCGCATCGTGCCGGCGATCGACCGGCGGTACTCGCTGGCGGACGCGCCGGAGGCGATCCGCTATTCGGAAACCGGCCGCGCACGCGGCAAGATCATCGTCTTGATCGAGTGAGACAGACTACTGGGCTACACGGGCGCCCGGGACAATCACGATGAAATCACTGGAGCTCAAGGTCCCGCCTGCCGTCGTGCTTCTCGCGTGCGGCGCCGGGATGTGGCTGGTCGCCAGGGCGGCACCGGCCGCCGGCGTCACGATACCGGCCCGATGGATGGTGGCGGCAGTGCCGTTTGCGGTCGGTATCGGGCTCGGCCTGCGCGGCGTACTGGCGTTCCGCCGCCACCGGACGACCGTGCACCCTTCCCGGCCCGAGACGGCGTCGGCGGTCGTCACGTCGGACGTTTACCGGTATACGCGCAACCCGATGTACTTGGGCCTCGCGCTCGTCCTCTGTGCCTGGGCCGTCGTGCTCGAAAACCTCGTTGCGCCGCTCGGCGTGCCGGTGTTCATGGCCTACCTGACGGTGTTCCAGATCCGGCCGGAGGAGCGCGCGCTCAGCGCCCGGTTCGGCGCACCGTACGACGACTACCGTCGCGCGGTGCGCCGCTGGATCTGAACGCTTACGGCTTCCTGAAACGCAGCGTGAAGCGGTCGGTGTTCCCGGAGACCGAGCGCCGGCCCACTTCGTACTCGAGTTCGTCGTCCGCGCGGTAGTGGAGGTCGCTGTAGTCCTCGAACACGAAGCCGGCAGCCTCGGCTTCCTTGATGACCAGGACCGGGTCGATGCGACGCCCGTTTTCAGGATTGTCGGGCTCCATGTGGCGGCGCGTGTGGTCGACGATGCCGTAGATGCCACCCGGCTTGAGCGCGTCGAATGCCGCGGCGTGCGTGCGGGCCCGGCCCTCGGCGCCGAAGTTGTGGACGTTACGGAAGGTGAGCACCATGTCGAGGTCGTCGATGCCGAAGCCGAACTCGTCAATCGAGTAGAAATTGTCGCCGGGCTCGCGACGGACGTTGGCCGTCGTCTCGATGACTTCGACGTTCTCGAAGCCGGGCTCCTTCAGCACGGTGTCGGCGACCCGGCCGGTGCCGATCGCGACGTAGAGCTTGCCGTTCTCGGCGAGCACGGGCCCGAGGACGCGGGTGTACCAGCCGCCGCCGGGCAGCAGTTCGAGGACGCGCATGTCGTCTTCGAGGCCGAAGAACTCGAGGGTCTGCAGCGGCCGGCGGTTGCGGTCGCGCTCGCCGTCCGCGGCGGGACGGGAGTCGGCGTCGAGCGCGGCATTGACCTTGGCTTCGATATCGCCTGCCAAAGCGGGCAGGGCCAGGCACATTGAGAGCAGCGTAATCAGGATTCTCACGGGTGATTCCTCCAGGACATTGATCAAACGTGGCCGGATGCTAGCACTGCTTCGAACCTGTTGCCTGCCGGGGGCGTATCACGATGTAACCGGATCCGGGAATCAGTGTCGGTGATCGGTTGCCCGGTGCAGGATTCGGCACACAGGCACACCGCGTAGCGCCTGATGCAAGGCGGATGAAGTCTGAAGATTTTGCCGGCGATTAAATGGTTACGGGAATCTCGATGAGTCAAGGGTGAGCTTCCCAGTCCACGATCGTCGCGTCGAAGACGGGACCGTCGACGCAGACCCGTTGCATGGCCGGACCGTCCGGCAGGTTGACGCGGACGGCACAGCCGGCGCAGCCGCCGACGGCACAGGCCATGTACTCTTCGAGGGACACCTGGCAGGCAACGTCGTACTCGGCCGCGAGCGAGGCCACGGCCTTCAGCATCGGCGTCGGGCCGCAGGTGTAGACCATGGTCTTGCTGCGCGTGCCTGCGTCGGCGGTCTCGAGCCAGCGGCGTGCAAGATCGGTGACGTAGCCCTCGAAGCAGCCGTCGAAACCCTGCAGCGACGTCAGGCGGGTCGGCACGCCCCAGTCGTCGAGGAGCGGCATCGTGCTGTTCACCCCGTCGTCGGCACCGGGAAAAGGCAGCGCCGAGGCGCGGCGCTCGAACGGGAAAGGAATCTCGGAGCCCAGGATGGCGACCGGTTCGAAGCGCGGGTCCGCGCGCATCGCGTCGGCGACGAACACCATGGGCGGGATGCCGACGCCTCCGCCGATGAGCAGCGCATGCGGCCGCCCGGCATCGAGCGTGAACGGTTTGCCGATCGGGCCTAGCACGCTGATGACGTCTCCCGGCTGCTTCCGGGCCAGCAGCCCGAGGCCCCGGCCGACGATCTTGAACAGGATCTCGATCCAGTCCTCGCCGACCCGCATGATCGACATCGGCCGGCGCATGGGCAGGGCATCGTCGCAGGTGAGGTGAACGAAGCTGCCGGCCGCCGCCGCGGCTGCGCAGCGCGGCGCCCGGATGCGCATAACGAATTGCTGGCCCGGCCATTCTTCGCGCGCGAGGATCTCACCGTCCTCGACGAAGATCGTGTCGCGGTTCCGCTGTGCGCGTTCCTGGGCGGCCGTGATCATGCCGGGTGCAGGGTCCTGTGCACGCGCTCGAGCACGGCCATCCGGACGGCGACGCCATTGGTCACCTGCCGGGTGATAACCGACTGCGTGCTGTCCGCCAGCGCGGATTCGATCTCGATGCCGCGATTCATCGGGCCGGGGTGCATGACGATGGCGTCGGGTTTCGCGAGTTTCATGCGCTCGCGGCTGACCCCGTAGCGGGCGAAATATTCGTCGGTGCCGGGAATGCCGTCCAGGTTGCCGATCCGCTCGCGCTGGATGCGCAGCGCCATCACGACGTCGGCATCCGCGAGCCCGCGGTCCAGGTCGTCGGTGATCACGGCGCCGGGCATCGTCTCCGGATCCGGCGCCAGCGCTCCGGGGGATACGAGGCGCAGTTCACCCACGCCGAGGGCGGCCAGGCCCTCGACGGCCGAGCGCGCCACGCGCGAGTGGCGAATGTCGCCGACGATCGCGACCGCGAGTTCCGGGAAATCAGGCTTCAGTTGCCGAATCGTCAGCAGGTCGAGCAGCCCTTGCGTGGGATGCGAGACGTCGGACTCGCCGGCGTTCATGATGCTGACGTGGTCATCGACGTGCCGTGCGATGTAGGCCGGCACGCCCGCGCTGGCATCCCTCACCACCATGATGTCGACCGCCATGGCCTGCAGCGTGTAGATCGTGTCGAGGATCGACTCGCCCTTCTTGCGGGACGACGTATTGACGTCGAGGTTGAGCACATCCGCGCCCAGCCGCCGGCCGGCGAGGTCGAAGGACGCTCGCGTGCGCGTGCTCGGCTCGAAGAACAGGTTGCCTACCGTGCGTCCCGCCAGCGCTCTGCTGCGCACCGGCAGGTCGCCGGGCCCCGCGAGATAGCGCTCGGCGTCGTCGAGGATGGCCGTGATCAGTTCCGCCGACAGCCCGGACAGCGTCAGGAGATGACGCAGGCCGCCGTTGGCAGCGAATTGCAGGTCGGGCAGATCCGGCAGGTCAGCGGCGGTGACGGTTTCGGGTATCGGCATGGCCGGGGATTCTACGACCAAGTCCTGCATAAATCACGAACCGCCGGCGAGGTGACGTTCGGCGATCAGGACCGCCGCGGCGGCATCGACCGAGGCCTTGTCGATCCGGCCGCGACGCCCTTCGGAGCGCGCCTGTTTGAGCAGGCGCTGGGCTTCCGTCGACGTGTAGCGCTCGTCGGTCGTCACGACCGGGAGGCCGTAGCGGCCCAGCGCCTCGACGAAGGCCTGGACGGGCTTCAGCATTTCGCTGTCCGTCCCGTCCGGCATCAGCGGCAGCCCGACGACCAGCCGGTCGGGCTGCCACTCACGCACATGCCGGTCGATCTCGGCGAAATCGACGTTGCCATGATCGTTCGCGACGACGCCAACCGGGCTGGCGCTGCCGGTGATGTCCTGGCCGACCGCGACGCCGATGCGTCTCTGGCCGTAGTCGAAGGCGAGAACGGTAGCCGGCACCAGGCAATCAGGCGTGGCCTGCCCCCGGGCCCATCAGCGAGAGGTCGATCCCCAGGCTGTCCGCCGCCTCGGCCCAGCGCGCTTCAAAGGGCGTGTCGAACACCAGCGCGGCGCTGGAGGGCACGTTGATCCATGAATTCGCGAGGATTTCGTCTTCGAGTTGACCGGCTTCCCAGCCCGCATAGCCGAGCGCGACCAGCGATTTCGACGGTCCCCTGCCCGCGGCCATGTCGTCGATGATGTCGCGCGATACGGTCAGCTGGATCTCGTCCGAGATCGTCAGCGAATTCTCGTAGTCGACGGCGGAGTTGTGCAGCACGAAGCCCCGTTCGACGCCGACGGGGCCGCCGGCCAGCACCGGCGCGTTGATGAGCGACTCGTCGGTCGAGCCCAGCTCGAGCTGCTCGAACAGCCCGCCCAGCCTGATGTCGAGCGGCCGGTTGATGATGATGCCGAGGGCACCTTCCTCGTTGTGCTCGCAGATCAGGGTGACGGTGGTTGCGAAGTTCGGGTCCTGCATCCCCGGCATGGCGATCAGGAGCTGACTGGTCAGTGAGCGCGTGGTCTCCATGCACCCAGTATCCGCGTCCCGGGACGGCGGCACAATCGGGGAAATTACTGTTTGCGGGTCGCGGGCAGGCCGGCGCTGGCGGTCTGCGCCACATTCTCTTCTACAAACAGCCACTTGTACGCAAACCGGACGCTGTCGTAGTCGGCCCGGACCTCGGCAGGGAACGGGTCGAAGGGTGAGGCGCGGCGCAGGATGTCGAGCGCGGCCCTGTCGAGAACCGTGGAGCCGCTCGACTTGCGGATGACCACGTCCGCGAGCTGGCCAGATGCGTCGATACTGACTTCGAGCGTCGGGCTGCCGGTCAGCCCCTCGAGCTCGCCGAGCTCCGGGAAATACTCTGCGCCGACGGTCTCGATACGCCGCTTCCAGTTGTCGAGATAGCCGGCGATCGATGCTTCCCGCGTGTCGGCGCTGACGACGAGCTGCCGGGGCTCGTCATCGTGGATCATCAGCGTGGCCCGGTCTTCCCGGGGCAGTGGCAGCGTCGTGTCGGTGCCGCGTTCGAGGGCCAGTGCGGTACTCGCGTCCGGCTGGGGGTCGTCGCGCGGGGCATCCGGGAGCTTCTCGCTGTCGTTGGTCGTCGCCAGAACCTCGTCGGCAACCTGGTCGTGCCGGGTGGAGTCGAGCAGGTCGTCACCGTCCTCGGCCCCGAGATTGTCGATCGGCGAGACGCTTTCCATGGGTGCCGACGGGCGCACTTCCTCGGTCGTGTTGCCGCCGCCGAGCTGGCTCGTCTGTGCGAGGTACTCGGCTCGGTCCGGCCGGTCGATGCTCTGGTCGGGATCGGCAACGATCGTGACCTCGAGCGAGATCGCTTCGGTGAATTGCTCGGTCAGCGCGGAATTGAAGGTGATGCCGAGAATCAGGACGCCGTGCAACAGGGCAGCCAGGAACAGCATCGCCGGCAGACGGTCGGTCGCCGGCGGCGCGACGAGACGGTACTCGTCGAAGGGATTCGCTGTGAGAACGGAGCTGGCCATAAGGTCGTATCGCGGGGTCGTGCGCGAATTATGTCGAATAATCCGCCAATTCCTTCAACGAAACAAGCGCTTATCCGGACTTTACAGGCACTTAGTCTAACGCTGGTCCGGCCCCGGGGATGCGACCTGCGTCACTTCGCCGCGTCGAGGCGTGCCTCGATCGCGTCGAACATCAGGCCCGCGATGTTGAGATCGAACTGGCGGTCGAGTTCCCGGATGCCGGTGGGGCTGGTTACGTTGACCTCGGTCAGGTAGTCGCCGATCACGTCGATGCCGGCGAAGATCACGCCGTTGTCGCGAAGGACGGGGCCGACGGTGGCGCAGATTTCGCGATCCCGGTCGGATAGCGGCTGACCCTTGCCCTTGGCGCCCATGACAAGGTTGCCGCGGTTGTCGTCGGCCGGCGGAATGCGGGCGAGCGAATACGGGACGGGCTCGCCCTCGATCAGGAGGATACGCTTGTCGCCGAGGCTGATCTCAGGGATGTAGGTCTGCGCCATCGCGAAGCGCTTGCCGTACTCGGTCAGCGTTTCGAAGACGACGTTGGCATTGTTGTCGCCTTTCCGGATCACGAATATGGACGCGCCGCCCATCCCGTGCAGCGGTTTCACGACCACGTGACCGTGTTCGGCAAGAAAGGCTCGCATCGCGTCCATCGACCGGGTCACCAGCGTCCGCGGCGTCAGCTCGGGGAACCAGGCGGTGTAGGCCTTCTCGTTGATGTTGCGCAGCGCCTCGGGGTCGTTGACGACGAGAGCCCCCTTCAGTGCGGCGCGGTCGAGGATGTACGTCGTGTAGATGTACTCCATGTCGAACGGCGGGTCCTTGCGCATGAGGATGACGTCGAGTTCGCCCAGGTTGACGCGACCGCTGTCGCCGAACTCGAACCAGTCGTGGTCGTCGTCACGGACCGAGAGCCTGTGGGCGTTGCCGAGCGGTTCGCCGTCTGCGACCGAGAGGTCGCGCTGCTCGAAATAGAAGATTTCGTGATCGCGACGGGTGGCCTCCAGCAGCATTGCGAGTGTGCTGTCTTTTTTCGGTGTGATCGCACCGACGGGATCCATGATCACGCCGACTTTCAGTGTCTGTTGGGCCATTTTTGTGGACTGATACAAGGTTCGGAAACGGACGTCACTATACAGTGGGCGCTGGCAGATAAGAACTGCCAGGCAGGAGAGGGCCGATAGCATCCGCCGGCATCGAAGTCCCGGTTTTACGGGGCGATTTTCGTCGCCGGAGGCGGCGTCGTAGCGGGACTTATGTCAATATGGTACAAGTCTCTATTAGCCCCTTAGCTGCCGGCAAGTCCCGGATTTTCGGCAGCAATTGGGGCAATGCACTGCCCGCAGGGGGAAAGGGCACGCGCCGTGCGCGTGCTTTCGAAAGCGTGAGGAATATCCGTGTCGAATAGCTCGTCTCGCAGTCTGAGCGGACTCAAGATTCTCGTGGTGGACGACAGCAAGACCATACGCCGCACGGCGGAAACGTTGCTGACGAAGGAAGGCTGCCAGGTATTCACGGCCATCGACGGCTTCGATGCCCTGTCGAAAATCGCCGACCACCAGCCCGACCTGATTTTCGTCGACATCATGATGCCGCGCCTCGACGGCTACGAGACGTGCTCGCTGATCAAGCACAACAAGATGTTCAGGCAGACGCCCGTGATCATGCTGTCGTCGAAGGACGGTCTTTTCGACCGCGCGCGCGGCCGCATCGTGGGGTCCGAGCAGTACCTGACCAAACCGTTCACCAAGGATGAGCTGTTGGGCGCGATCTCGAACCAGATCAACTGAACAGCACACGCCAGGGATTATGAGCAGTAACGTCCTACGAGGGATACAAGAATGGCCGTTGTCCTGATCATCGATGATTCGCCGACCGAGTTGCATTTGTTCCAGGGCATGCTGGAACGGGGTGGCTACGACACGCTCGTTGCCGACAGTGGTGAGGAGGGCATCCGGATGGCGCAGACCGAGCGGCCGGACTGCATCCTGATGGATGTCGTGATGCCGGGGATGAACGGTTTCCAGGCGACGCGGAAACTGACCCGCGATCCGCGCACCTCGAGCATCCCGGTCATCATGATCACCACGAAGGACCAGGAAACCGACAAGATCTGGGGCATGCGCCAGGGCGCCGTCGAGTACATCGTCAAGCCGGTCGCCGAAAAGGATCTCGTCGCCAAGATCAATTCGGTGATGGCCGACTAACGATGACGGTCGACCTCGCAGAACTCGTCGAACAGCCGTTCGAGCTCCTGAAGGAGATCGAGCGCCGCTCGCGCAGCGCGCAGAGCGGGATCGTCGACAGCGAGGCACATGAATGGACGGGCATCGCTTTCCGCATCGGAGAGGAAAAGTTCGTCGCGTCCCGCGAGGAGGTCCGCGAGGTCCTCATGCTGCCGGATTCGATGACCCGCGTGCCCGGGGCCAGGCGCTGGTTGCTCGGCATTGCGAACCTGCGCGGACACCTGCTGCCGCTGGTCGACGTCAAGCTGATGCTCGGCAGCGGCCGCACGACGCTGCGCCGCACGACGCGGGTCATTTCGGTCAATCATCGCGAGGTGCCGGCGGGACTCGTCGTCGACGAGGTACTCGGTTTTCGCCGCTTCAGCGATCGCGAGTTTATCGACCAGGTGCCCGACACGGCCGTGCGCTGTGAGCGTTTCCTGGCGGGTTGCTACGAGCGCGGGGAAGAGCGCTGGCCCGTCATCAGTCTTTTCGACCTCGTCGAGAGCAACCTGTTCTTGCAGGCGGCTAATGAGTAGGCGCGTAGCGGATACAGCCAGACGGCATCGAGTCGCCCGGCTGTCCGCGCTGCGCGCCCCGGAAGAATCAAGCTATGGCTAAATCGACCCAGACATCATCAACCCTGCGCACGGTGGCGATCTTCGGCGCCGCCGTCCTGATCGGCGCCGCGGCGCTCGTCTACCTCAACGGTGGCGCGAGTCCAGACACCTCCGAGCTCGCGGCGCTGTCGCAGGCACTGCCCAGCCAGACACAGGCGGCGTTGAGCGGCGAGGAGGGCGCTTTCGACCGCCTGGCCCGGAGCCGGCAGCGGCTCGCGGAGCTGCAGCGCACGCTGGGCTCGTCTGCGGGCGGTCGCGCCGGCGACTGGCAGGCCCTCGAGTCCGGTGTGCAGGCGGTGACCGCCAACCGGCAGCTCGTCGAGGCCGCCGCGCTCGCCAGCGCCGATCTGCGCAGTGCTTCCGCCGAGGCCCGTGTGCTGGCGGACCAGCTGCTCGACCGCTCGGGTGCGACGACGATCATCCAGGAATCCGCGCGGCGTCTCGACAGCATCAATCGCGCCGCCTACCGGCTACTGTTGAAGCCCGACGCAGCCGGCGAAATCGCCCTGATCGGCGAGCATGTCGCCTACGTACGCGACATGGTGAACGGACTCTCCGGCGAGCGCAGCTCGCTCGATATCCGGCCGCTCGCCCCGGCGGGCCGCCAGCAGGTCGTCGAGCCGCTGGCCGAACTCGTCACGACGATGGAGTCGGCGTTCGCTACCCTGGCCGGCAACCCCGGCGAGATCGCCGGTCTCGCCGCGACGCAGGCCCAGGTGACTGGCGCGGCGGGCCGCCTGCTCGACGCGGGCGTCGGCCGGTCCGCGAGCAGCGGCATGCTGCCCGCAGCGCTTTCGAGTCGGTGGATTCCACTCGCGCTCATCGCGGCGGCGGTCCTGTTGATCTTTGCGATGGTGTTCCTCAGCAACAAGCTCGCATCCTTCGAGTCGGTTGCCCAGGAGCAGGCCGAGCAGAACGAACGCAACCAGCAGGCCATTCTCCGCCTGCTCGACGAAATGGGCAGCCTTGCCGACGGCGACCTGACGGTCGAGGCGACCGTCACCGAGGACATCACCGGGACGATCGCGGACTCCTTCAATTTCGCGATCGAGGAATTGCGCAAGCTGGTCGCGACGGTCAACGAAACCGCCATCATGGTGGACACGGCATCGAAGCAGACCGAGAACACGGCGGCGCACATGGCACGGGCGGCGGAAAACCAGTCCCGTGAGATCAGCGCGGCGACGGAGTCCATCGTGTCGATGGCCGCATCGATCGAGGAAGTCTCCGGCAACGCCGAGCGCTCGTCCGACGTCGCCCGGCACTCGGTCGAGGTCGCCCACAAGGGCGGCGAGGCGGTGCGCCGGACGATCGACGGCATGAACACGATTCGCGAAACCATCCAGGATACCTCGAAGCGCATCAAGCGACTCGGCGAGAGCTCGCAGGAGATCGGCAACATCGTCGAGTTGATCAACGACATCGCGGAGCAGACGAATATCCTGGCGCTCAACGCCTCGATCCAGGCGTCGATGGCCGGCGAGGCCGGGCGCGGTTTCGCCGTCGTTGCCGACGAGGTTCAGCGGCTTGCTGAGCGCTCGACGAACGCGACGAAGCAGATCGAGGTGCTCGTCAGCACGATCCAGGCCGACACGAAAGAAGCCGTGGTCTCGATGGAGCGGAGCACGACCGACGTGGTCGGCGGGGCGCTGCTTGCCGAAAACGCCGGCGCGGCGCTCGATGAAATCGAGCAGGTATCCAACCAGATTGCGAGTCTCGTCCAGAACATCTCCGGGTCTGCGCGCCAGCAGGCGAGCGCGGCGGCCGACGTGACGCGCCGCACGACCCGGCTCCGTGAGATCAGCGAGCAGACCGGCAAGGCCACGACGGCGACGGCAGCCGCTATTGCCAAGCTCTCGGAGTTTGCATCGCAGCTCCGCAAGAGCGTCGCGGGCTTCACGCTGCCCGAGGACGCGATGCAGGGCGGGACTCTTGTGACCAACGCGCCCCAGCCGGCCAGGCCGCCTGCCACACCGGCGCCGGGCGGCACGGCGCCGCAACCGAAGCAGGTAAAAACAGGCTGACGAATGACTGGCGATACCGGCATCGAAGAGCAGCCGCTGGCGACGGAGGTCGACAACCCGATACGGGCCCTGTCGATCGTCGCGACCGAGCTCATGGATACGATCCAGAGCGCGCATCGGGCGCTGGAGGATTGTGTCGACGGGCGCGGCGGTACGACCGCGCTGGTCCGGACCGGGACTCTCCTGCACCAGGCGCGCGGCGCACTGCTGTTGACCGAGACCTACGGCGCGGCACTCCTGGTCGAGGAGATGGAGAACGCGTGCGAGTACCTGTCGACGCTGCGTGAAGGCAAAGGCAGGGAAGACGGCCTCGACGCGCTGACGCGCTCGATGGTCCAGCTGCCGCTGTACATCGAGCGTCTGCTGGGCGGTGGCCGCGACATTGCACTCGTACTCCTGCCGCTGCTCAACGACCTGCGCGCCGCCCGCGGCGAGCCGCTGTTGTCAGAAGGCACGCTGCTCCTGCTCAACCTGTCGCCCAGCCGCTCGGAGGACAAGCGCCAGTTCCACGAGGGCAGCGGCGAGGATCCCGTGCTCGTGGCGCGCCGCTTGCGACCGAAGTTCCAGCTGGCCCTCCTGGGCTGGATTAACGGCGGTGCCGAATCGGGTCGACACCTCGAGACGCTGTCACGGGTTGCGGCGTCGCTCGAGCATGCATCCGTCCGTGACGACATGTTCCAGCTGTGGCGGGTCGTCGGCGCGGTCCTCGAGGCGCTGCGCGAGGGCGGACTCGAGACATCGGTGGCGCTGAAGCGGCTCCTCGGCCAGGCGGATCGTCAGATCAAGCACACGATCGACGAGGGCGTCGGGGCTTTCGACAAGCATCCGGTCGACGACCTGATGAACAACCTTCTCTACTACGTGGCGCGGTCCGGCACGGCCGGGGAACGCATCAGCGACATCCGGAAGGCATTCAACCTGTCCGAGCTGCTGCCGGGCGACGACCAGGTCGAGCATGCTCGCGAGGAACTCGCCGCGCCGAGCGTCGCGCTGATGAAGACGGTCGCGTCCGCCATCAAGGAAGATCTCGGCGCGGTCAAGGACGTGCTCGATATCTTCGTGCGGACCGGGATGAACAACCCGACCGAACTGGTACCGCAGTTCGAACTGCTGAAGAAGATCAGCGACACGCTCGGCGTCCTCGGACTGGGTGAGCTGCGTAACGACGTCGACAGCGAGATCGAGCGGATGAAAGGCGTCGTGGAGCGGGGCGGGACCCGCGACGAGCAGGTCATCCTGGATATCGCCTCGACCCTGCTGCGCGTGGAGGATCGCCTCGACCGCGAACTCGTCCGCCTCACGGTGCCGCGGGAAGCGGCAGAGGCCGCCGACGATTCGATGCCCGAGGCCGAAGCCGCGGATTTTCGCCAGGTGGCCGAGTCGGTCATGCGCGAATGCATCATCAACCTGGCAAGGATCAAGGAGACCGTCAGCCAGAGCATGACGTCCTCGGCGCCGTCGCAGGGGCTCGACGCGATCCCGTCGCTGATCCGCGGCATCAAGGCCGGACTGCTGATGCTCAACAAGACGCGCGCGATGGAAATCGTCGAGCGCATTGGCAACTTCATCACGCTGATGCTGCAGTCGGGCGGGACGTCGCAGCTGACACAGAAGGAAACCGACCGGCTGGCCGATGCGATCGTCAGCATCGAGTACTACATGGAGACCGTGAAGGCGGGCCGCAGGGAACCCGAGTACATGCTCGACAACGCGGATACCTGCCTCGGCGTCCTGCGCGGCGTCGAGGAGCGGCTCCGCGAGGAGCAGTCGGCGCCAGCCTCGATCGATCAGACCGCGAAGATCGCAACGGCAGACATGGCCCGGGCTGCACAGGAGGCTGCCGCCGCGTCAGCCGGGCACAAGGCCACCGCGGTCATGCCGATGCCGGTCGTCGCGACCGATGCCGAGCACCTGGACCCGGAACTGCTCGAGCTCTTCATCGAGGAGGCGCGGGAGGAAGTCGCGTCCATACGGCGCAACCTGCCCCAGTGGATCGGTTCGCCGGACGATATGGAAACGCTGATCACGGTCCGCCGGTCGTTCCACACGCTGAAGGGCAGCGGCCGCATGGTGGGCGCCGAGCGCATCGGCGAGTACTGCTGGAGCGTCGAGAACCTGCTCAACCGGCTGATCAACCGAACGCTGAAACGAACGCCGCCGATGGTCGAGTTCATCGCGGCGGCCGCCGCCGCCGTCCCGGAGCTGATCGAGGAACTCGAAGTCGGGTCGAAACCCG
The DNA here is from genome assembly GCA_036350895.1 of Woeseiaceae bacterium. Classification (GTDB taxonomy): domain Bacteria; phylum Pseudomonadota; class Gammaproteobacteria; order Steroidobacterales; family Woeseiaceae; genus UBA1847. The sequence continues at coordinate 1,501 of JAZBNZ010000178.1, read as the reverse complement.
AGGCGGATATCGCGCTTTTCATCGCCCGCGCCCATGCGTTCGCCGAGGGTGACCCGAACGCGGAAGTGCTGACGATCGAACGCGACGAGGAGGCCGGCAGCGAGCCGGTCCTCGAGATGGACCCGGTCCTGCTCGACATCTTCCGCAAGGAAACGGCCGGCCATCTCAAGGTCATTACCGACTACATCGCGGCCTGTGCCGAGCAGCGGCCGCCTTACGCGGTGACCGACCAGCTCTACCGTGCCTGCCACACGCTGCACGGCAGCGCCAACATGGCAAACGTCGATCGTGGCGTACAGGTTGCCGGTGCGCTGAACCGCTTCGTCCGCCGCGTCCACGAGAACGGACCGGGATTCGACAACGGCGGGATCCAGGCGCTCGAGGCGAGTGCCAAGGCGATCGCCCGGATCGTATCCGATATCAACCGCCAGGATGCCGATCGCGCGGATTTCAGCAAGCTGACCGAGCACATCAACCGGCTTGCCGAACGCGTCGTGCCGCGCGGCACGGTGGCCGAGGAGACCGCGGACGAGGCCCCGGCGGAAGCCGAGGCAGCGCCGGAAACCGCACCGGCGCCGGAACCGGCCCCGCCGGCCGAGCCGGAATACGATGCGGAGATTGCGGCGATCTTCACAGAGGAATCGGCGGAGCTCCTGGAGTCCGTCGACAAGGCCTTCGGACAGTGGTCCGAGGATCGGTCGCAGCGCGCGGCGCTCGAGGAGCTGAAGCGGCACCTGCATACGCTGAAGGGCGGTGCCCGCATGGCCGGCATTGCCTCGATGGGCAACCTGAGTCACGAGGTCGAAACGCTGCTGGGCGCGGTCGAGGACGGCCGCGTGGTGGCTTCGGCGAGCGTGGACGAGGTACTGCAGCGGTCGATCGACGAACTGCATCGCATGCGCGACCGGGTCATCGCCGGCAAGGCCGTACCGGCGGACACGGCGCTCGAGAAGCGCCTGCAGAGCGTCACCAGCGGTTTCGAATTCGCATCGGACGCCGATGTCGAAGCGCCGGCGCCGCCTTCTGCTCCGGCCGAGACCGGGCTTGCCGAGGAGACCGCGCCGACGGAGTTCAGCATCGAACCCGAGGATACCGTAAGCATGGTGATCGTCGATTCGCCGCTCGCGGACGAACTGGGCGAGATCCCGAAGGTGCCGCCCCAAGAACCGCCGGGCGAGAAACCGCTGGGCGATGAACCGCCGGTCGAGGCCGTGCCGGAGGTCGTCGGGACACCCGCCCCCGTGGAGGACGTCACCGAGCCGCCCGCACCTCCGCCGGAACCGCCGCGGGTGCCCGAGCCGCCGCCGACGCCGCAGGTCATCGCGCGGCCGGAGCGCCGCACGATTGCCGTGGGTCCCGATCTCGAGCGGGGCGAGGAGCGTCGCGCCGCGGAGCTGCGCGGCATCAAGCGAGGGGATGCCCGGCCGGAGTACGCGCGCATCGACGCGGACCTGCTCGAGGATCTCCTCAATGCCGCGGGCGAGATCAGCATCTATCACTC
>JAZBNZ010000177.1:0-8416 GCA_036350895.1 Woeseiaceae bacterium | reverse complement strand
CCTCAAGGAGGTCTACCTCGACGCGAGCCGGCAGGCGGCGCGTTTCGAGATCGAGGTCAATCGTCAAACGGCTCTCTACAACCAGGCCGTCGGAGTCATGCCATGAACCGTTACGCCCTGACCGGTGCCCTTGCCGCCCTGCTGCTCGGAACCTGCGCCACCGCCGCGGAACTCCCGCTGCAGCCGGTAGAGATCGATAACCTCGGCATCGAGTTCCGGGCGCCGGAGCCGGTGGACGCCGCCACGACAGTGCCGGCACGGGCGCGGGTGATCGTGCCGCCGGACGCCGACTATGCCGTCAGTGCGGCAGTACCGGGACTCGTCGAACGCGTCTTCGTCGGCGTCGGTGACAGCGTGGCGGCCGGACAGCCGTTGCTGGCCATCCGAAGTCCGGAGTTCCTGTCGCTGCAGCAGCAGTACCTGGAAGCGCGGGCGGATGCCGCCGTGGCCACGGCGCAGCTGAACCGCGACCGTGAGCTGTTCGATGAAGGAATCATTGCCGAGCGCCGGTTCGAGGAAGCCAGCGCGCGGGCAGCGTCGGCCGGGAGCCGGCTGGCGGAACATGCGCGGCTGCTCGACGTTGCGGGACTGCGGCGCGAGGACATCCGCCGGCTCGGCGAGGGCGGTGAACTGCTCGAGTCGCTCGTCGTGCGTGCCCCGGTCGACGGTGCCGTGCTGGAATTCGAAACGCGTGCCGGCCAGAGCGTCGCGTCGACCGACATGCTTTGTCGCGTAGCCGACCTCTCGGTGCTCTGGCTCGACATCCGCGTGCCGCAGGAACTGATCGACGCCGTGCTGCCCGGCGCCGAGGTTGCCGTGCGCGAGAGCCGCGTGGAGCGGCCGGCCCGCGTGCTCGCGATCGGCCAGTCGGTCGACCCTGAAATGCAGACGGTGCCGGTGCGCGGGGAAGTGATCCGTGCCGGCCATGGTCTTCGCCCGGGGCAACTCGTGACGGTCAATATTCTCGCCGTGGAAGCGGATGCGGCCGGCGCGCCGGCGGTCTCGATCCCGACGGCGGCGTTGATGCGCAGCGGCGATGCGGCCTACGTGTTCGTCCGCTCTGCCAACGGCGTCACCGCGACGCCGGTCACGGTCGTCGCGTCGGCCGGCCGGCAGGTCATCCTGCGGGGGGTCGACGCCGGGGCAAGCATTGCCGTCACGGGCGTCTCGGCGCTGAAGGCGCTCTGGCTCGCCGCCGGCGAGGCTGACGGTTGATGGCACGGCTGATCCAGTTTGCCCTGTCGCAGCGCGTGCTGATCGTGCTGTTCGCCGTGCTGCTGGTCGGCATCGGCTACAACGCGTTCCGGCAGCTCCCGATCGACGCCTTCCCCGACGTCTCCCCGACGCAGGTGAAGGTCATCGTCAAGGCGCCGGGCATGACGCCAGAGGAGGTAGAGAGCCGGATCACCGCACCGATCGAGGTAGAGCTCCTCGGGATTCCCGACCAGGTCATGCTGCGCTCGATCGCCAAGTATGCGCTGAGCGATATTACGGTCGACTTTCGGGAAGGCACGGACATCTACTGGGCACGGCAACAGGTCGCGGAGCGGCTGGCCGGCGCCTGGGGGTCGCTGCCTGCCGACATCGAGGGCGGGATCGCCCCGATGACGACGCCGCTCGGGGAAATGTTCATGTTTACGGTCGAGGGCGACCTCGACATCATGGAGCGTCGCACGCTGCTCGACTGGGTCATCCGGCCGGCGCTTCGAACCGTGCCGGGCGTCGCGGACGTCAATGCGCTCGGCGGGCAGGTCCGCAGCTTCGAGATCGTCCCGGACGAGGTCCGCATGGCGGCCCGCGGCATCAGCATCGATACCCTCGAACAGGTGCTTGCCGAGAATAATCGCAACGACGGCGCCGGGCGCATGGGCGAGGGCGAGGAGACGCTCCTCGTCCGGTCGCAGGGCCGCATCCGGAATCTCGACGACGTCCGGGCGATCGTCGTCGCCGAGCGCGATGACATGTCGATCACCGTCGGCGATGTCGCGACGGTCCGCATCGGGGCGCTGACCCGCTATGGCGCCGTCACCCAGAACGGCACCGAGGAAATGGTACAGGGCCTGGTGCTGGGTCTGCGCGGCGCCAATGCGCGCGAAGTGGTCGAGGGCGTCAAAACGAAACTCGACGAGATCGCGACGGCCCTGCCGGACGGCGTCTCGGTCCGGGTGTTCTACGACCGCGGCGACCTGGTCGCGAAGGCGGTCGGCACGGTCTCCAGGGCACTGGCCGAGGCGATCGTGCTCGTGCTCATCCTGCTCGTCCTGTTTCTCGGCGACCTGCGCGCGGCCCTGACGGTCGCGCTCGTCCTGCCGCTGGCCGCGCTCGTGACCTTCTTCCTGATGGGGCAGTTCGGCATGTCCGCGAACCTGATGAGTCTCGGCGGGCTGGCGATCGCGATCGGCATGCTGGTGGACGCGGCGGTCGTCGTCGTCGAGAACATCGCGACCCTGCTGGCCGACCGGCAGAAAGCCGAGCGGCTGCCGAGACTGCATATCATCTACCGCGCGGTGCGGGAGGTCTCCGTGCCGGTGACCTCCGGCATCGGCATCATCATCATCGTCTTCCTGCCGCTGATGACCCTGCAGGGGCTGGAGGGCAAGCTGTTCACGCCGGTCGCGCTGACCATCGTCTTCGCGCTGTCCGGTTCGCTGCTCCTGTCGCTGACGGTCATCCCGGTGCTGGCGTCGTTCCTGCTCGGCCGCGTTACCCACGAGGAACCCTGGCTACCGCGCAAGCTGCACGCGATCTATGAACCGGCGCTACGCTGGGCGCTTGCACACACGCGAGTGATGATTACCGGTGCGCTCGCGGCGCTCGTTGCCACCGGCGTCATCTATCTCTTCATCGGCAAGACCTTCATGCCGACGATGGACGAGGGCGACATCATCGTGCAGCTCGAGAAGCTGCCGTCGATCACGCTCGAGCAGTCAGTCAATTTCGACCTGCGAGTCGAGAAAGCGATCCTCGACGCCGTTCCCGAGGTGACCCGCATCGTCGCGCGCGTTGGTTCCGACGAGATCGGCATGGACCCGATGGGGCTCAACGAGACGGACGTGTTCATGGTGCTAAGGCCGCGTTCCGAGTGGCGCATGGATACCAAGGACGAGCTGATCGCCGAGATCCGCCAGGTTCTCGAACGCTTCCCCGGCATCGCTTACGGTTTCACGCAGCCGATCGAGATGCGCGTGTCCGAGATGCTGACCGGGGTTCGCGGCGACGTGGCGGTGAAGCTGTTCGGTCCCGAACTCGCGGTGCTGAACGAGAAGGCGACGGAGATTGCCGAGGTCCTTCGCCAGGTCGAAGGCGCCGAGGACGTCTTCGCCAGCCAGAACGAGGGCGTGCAGTATCTCGAACTGGATATCGACCGGCAGGCGGTCGGTCGCCTCGGCCTGAGCGGCGACGAGTTGCAGCGGCTCCTGCGTGTGCAGCTGGAGGGTGTGCCCGTGGGCATCGTCCGCGAAGGCATCCGGCGCACGCCGCTGTTGATCCGTTCCGGCGACGCCGCCGACTCCCCCGACCGGCTCGCGGCACTACCGGTCGTCCTCGGCGACGGCCAGAGCGTCTCGCTCGGCAGCCTCGCCCGGATACGCCGGGTCGAGGGCGTCGTCGCGGTCGGCCGGGAGCGGGGCCAGCGCTTCACGGTCGTGCGCAGCAACGTAAGCGGCCGCGACCTCGTCGGTTTCGTCGAGGACGCCCGCGACCGCGTCGCCGCATCGATCGACCTGCCGCCGGGCTACTACGTCGAGTGGGGCGGCCAGTTCGAGAACCAGCAGCGCGCGGCGGCCCGCCTCGCGATCGTCGTGCCGGTCTCGATCGGCCTGATCTTCCTGCTGCTGTTTTCGACTTTCGGCTCGGTGCGCCAGGCCCTGCTCGTCCTCACCAATGTGCCGTTCGCACTCATCGGCGGGGTCGTCGGTCTCTGGGTCACCGGCGAGTTCCTGTCGGTGCCGGCGTCGGTCGGCTTCATCGCACTGCTCGGCATCGCCGTTCTGAACGGCGTCGTCCTGGTCTCCTACTTCAACCAGCTGCGCGAGCGCGGCCTGCCGCTGGAGCAGGTGGTCGTAGAGGGTTCGGCCCGGCGTCTGCGGCCCGTCATGATGACCGCGACCATTGCGGCCTTCGGGCTCGTCCCGCTGTTGTTCGCGACCGGCCCCGGTTCCGAGATTCAGCGGCCGCTGGCCATCGTGATGATCGGCGGGCTGATCACGGCAACGGTCCTGACGCTCTTCATCCTGCCGATCCTGTACCGGCGCTTCGGCGCCGAGGAGTTCGCCGCATGAACGACACCGCATCCGGGCTCGTCCTCGTCATCCTCAACGTTGCGCCGGGCATCGAGGACGCCGTCGTTGACTGGCTGCTGGGCCGCGCAGGCCAGAAGGGCTTCACGAGCACGGTCGTCTATGGCCACAGCTCGCGGCACGAGGGCCTGAGCGCCGCCGAACAGGTCCGCGGCCGCCGCCGGCGGATGCAGTTCGAGATTCACATGGCCCGGGACGCCGTCCACGGCTTCGTGAGCGATGCACACGCCGAGCTCGGTGCCGCCGACGTGCATTGCCTGGTGCTGCCCGCGATTGCCGCGGGATCGCTGGCGACGGTGCTCGAATCGGGCCTGTGAGGGTCTGAACGTCGCGCCCCCCTGTCCGGGGAGCTTCGGCTCCCCGTGTCGTTGCGATCCGGGCCAGGGAGGAGGCGAGTGTCGAGTTGCCGTCCTGTCGAGCCTTGGGGTGCTATTCTTCCGGTCTTTCCCGTACTTCGGAGCTTTAGATGCGCAGCCTGGCCGTATTCCTGTTGCTTGCCCTTGGCGCCTCTGTTCACGCCCAGGTCGATTACCTCGTCGACTGGGAGGACGTCGGTGAGGAAGCCACCGGCTACCTCGTCGACCTCGTGAAAATCGACTCCTCGAATCCGCCGGGCAACGAAACCCGGGTAGCCGAGTACCTCAAGGAGGTGCTCGCCGGTGAAGGCATCGAGTCGGAAATGTTCGCGCTGGACCCGGACAGGGCCAACCTGGTCGTTCGTTACCGCGGCAACGGCTCGAAGCGCCCGATCCTGATCATGGGGCATACGGATGTCGTGGGCGTGCAGGCCGAGAACTGGAGCGAGGACCCGTTCGGCGGCGCGCGCAAGGACGGCTATGTCTGGGGGCGCGGGACCCTGGACGACAAGGACAATGTCACCGCCGGACTCATCGTCATGCTGCTGTTGAACCGGCTTGGCGTCGAGATGGATCGCGATGTGATTTTCCTTGCCGAATCCGGCGAGGAAGGCACGCCGGAAGTGGGCATCACCTTCATGGTGGAAAACCACTGGGACAAGATTGCCGCGGAGTACGCCATTGCCGAAGGTGGTAACACCGAGATCCGTGACGGCCACGTGCACTCGCTGGGGATCGAGACGACGGAGAAAGTGCCTCGCCGCGCCGAACTCGTCGCGACCGGCACGGCGGGCCACGGCTCGGTGCCGCGGATCGATAACGCCGTGACCATGCTGGCCGAGGCCGTCGCCAAGCTCGGTCGCTGGGACACTCCCGTCCGCCTGAACGAAACGACGCGCGCCTATTTCCAGCGCATGGCGGAGATCAGCGAGGGCGAGGCGGCATTCCGGTACGCCAACGTCGAGAATCCCGAGTACCAGCAGGAGATCTCGGACTGGTTCCGCGTCAATGATCCGTTGCTGTACTCGAACCTCCGAACCTCGGTCGTGCCGACGATTCTCGAGGCCGGTTTCCGGCGCAACGTGATTCCGTCCAAAGCCAAGGCCATGCTCGATATCCGGATGTTGCCGGACGAAGACGTGGACGCTTTCTACGCAGAGATGGCAGCGATCATCGACAACCCGGCCATCGAGATCGTGCCGGAGTCGGTTTATCGCCCCGTCGCCGCCCCGTCCGGTATCGACAACGAGATGTTCCAGGTGATCGAGGACGTGGCCTCCCGTTTATACCCCAAGGCCACCACGGTCCCGTTCATGTCCACGGGGGCAACCGACATGGCGCAGCTCCGGGCAAAGGGCGTCGAGGCTTATGGCATCGGGCCGGCACGTACCCGCGAGGAGATGAACAGTCGCTTCGGCGCGCACAGCGACGACGAACGGGTAGCGGAGGAGTCCCTGAAGGAAATGACCCGTTTCCTGTGGGAAGTCGTGCTGCAGATCGGCGCGGCGAAGGAATAGCCGGGGAGCGACAGCGTAGTGCCGGGAGACTGACAAGGACATCTCATGATCAAGAAAGTCGTCAAGTGGTTCGGGCTGACGGTGCTCGTACTCATCATCGGCGTCGGCTCGTTCGCCGCCCATGAGTGGTATGCGGAAAAGCCGTTCCTGTTCCGCGCCTACATGGATCGTGCCCTGGTGAAGATCGCCTTCAGGAGCCCGGAGACGCTGACGTCGCTGGGATTCCTCGAGTCGATGGGTTTCAAAGGTCACAACGCGCACCTCGACGATGTTCACCCGGACCGGACGGATGAGCTGCTCGCCGAGCTCAAGGCCTTCCGCGAAGGGCTGCATCAGTATGACGACGAGTCCCTCGATGAGAGCCAGCGTCTGACCAGGGACATTGCCCTTTACCTGACGGGCATGATCGACGACTTCGAGGACTACCGTTACCACAACTATCCCGCGAACCAGATGTCCGGCATCCAGAGCGCGTTTCCGAGCTTCATGGACGCCCAGCACCAGGTCAACACGCTGGAGGACGCCGAAAACTACCTGTCGCGCATGGGCGAGCTGCCACGCAAGCACGAGCAGTATTTGCTCGGCCTCAAGATTCGCGAGAGTCGCGACATCATCCCGCCGCGATTCGTGATCGAGCGGATTCTCGAGGAGATGCGCAACTTCGTCGCGACGCCGGCCGAGGAGAACATCCTGTATACGTCGCTGGCCGGGAAACTCGAGGCGGCGCCGGAGATCGACGACGCGGAGGCGGCCGACGTGCTGCAACGCGCCGAGGCCTTGATCAACGACGACGTGTACCCGGCCTACGAGACCTTCATCAACTACTTCGGCGAACTCGAGGCCGCGGCCGGCGACGACGATGGCTTCTGGCGCCTCCCCGACGGCGACGCGGCCTACCGGCTGGCGCTGCGGTTTTTCACGACGACAAGCTACACGGCCGACGAGATACACGAGATCGGCCTGGCCGAAGTCGATCGCATCCAGGCCGAGATGCTCGAGATCCTGAAGCTCGAGGGCGTCGACGTCTCGGCCGGTTTCACGGCGGCGATGGACGAATACTCATCGCGACCTGAGTTCTACTACGAAGACAGCGATGCGGGCCGGCAACAGATTCTCGACGACTACCAGGCGATGCTCGACGAACTCGACGCCGGCCTCGATGACGCGTTCAATATTCGCCCGAAAGCGGGTGTCGATGTCGTGCGGGTCCCCGAGTTCCGCGAGAAGACGGCGCCCGGCGCCTACTACGAGCAGCCCGCGCTCGACGGCAGCCGACCGGGCCGGTTCTATGCCAATCTCTACGACATCAAGGCCACGCCCAGGTACGGCATGCGAACACTCGCCGTCCACGAGGGCATCCCGGGGCATCATTTCCAGATCGCCATCGCGATGGAGCTCGAAGGCGTGCCGCTGATTCGCCGCTTCGGGTTCTTCACGGCCTACGTCGAGGGCTGGGCACTTTATGCCGAGCGCGTCGCGTACGAGCTCGGGCTGATGCCGACGCACGCCGACAACGTCGGCCGCCTGACGGCCGAGCTGTTCCGCGCCGTGCGCCTGGTCGTCGACACCGGCATCCACCACAGGCGCTGGACCCGTGAGGAGGCGATCGAGTACATGCTCGCGAATACCGGCATGGCTGAGAGCGACGTAGTGTCCGAGGTAGAGCGCTACATCGTCATGCCGGGCCAGGCGACGGCTTACAAGGTCGGCATGATGAAGATCCTGGAGCTGCGCGAGAAGGCTATGACCGAGCTCGGCGCAAAGTTTGACCTGCGCGACTTCCACGACGTCGTGTTGAAGAACGGCGCCGTGCCGCTTGATATCCTCGAGCGCATCGTCGACGACTACATCGCGTCGACGCTGGCCGCAGGTAAGGCGTAGCTGCGTTCGGGGGTACACGTCACCTGAAACCGGGTTGAGCGTCGTCTTGGTGACTCGCAGCCGCGCGACCTGGGGGCAGTCGGGACGAAACGCTACTTAGATGGGTCACGCTTTTTGCTGCGGGCCGGGCGAACAGCATGCTTCTCGCATCGAACACGGCCGGTATGCCGCAAATGCTGTGCTCGCCCTGGTTTACCGAGTGCTGCTCTGCGACAGCTTGGCTCCCGCGGGAATTCGGTTTGCTGCCCTTCGTCGGACGCAGTGCCGTCTGCGGCAGGAAGCTGCTTGCGTAACTACGCCGGCGCCGGAGTGTGGCGGAGATTTTGGTCAATTTTCGATCTATTCTGATAGTACGTGCATTATT
>JAZBNZ010000176.1:0-23988 GCA_036350895.1 Woeseiaceae bacterium | reverse complement strand
CGCCTGAGCTCGCCGCCGAGCATCCGCACACACATTGCGAGGATGTTTGCGTGGCGGTGTTCCTCGGCCACGAAGTACGCCATGGCGTTCGCATAGTCGTCGTCGACGCCGGGCAGTTGCGATGCCCTCGCCTGCTCGACCACCGTGCCGCCGCCGGATTCGCCGAGCTGGAAGATCGCGAGGGACGCCGCGAGCGAGGGCGGCAGCTGCGAATAGTCGGTCGCTCGATCCAGCGCGGGCAGTTGACGCCCGGCCCGCGCCCGAAAGAAGTCGTGCCAGTGCCCGAAACCGCTTGCTGCGTTCATTGTTGACTCCGTCTTGTGCCATTGCGGAGTTTCCTTGTACGCCCTGGCTCTGGCACCGGGCGGGCACAAAAATGACGAATTGTGCGGGCACGACGTGCGGTTGACATGCCCGGGCGTCGAGGCAACTATCGGCATCGCCGGACCGGCCGGCGAGGCAACCGGACCCATAGCACCCGAAGCGCAAACAGGACCCATGAACGCCAGAAAATTCCTGAAAATCCTGCACACGACCGGCTCCTTCGGCATGGCCGGCGGTATCATTGCCTACATGTTCCTGGTGCAGTACGGGCCGGAACTGGCCGTGTCGGCCGACTACGTGAATCTTCGGGAGGCCATCCACCTTGCCTCCCGCTGGGTCATCACGCCGTCCATGATGTTCGTCATGGTCAGTGGCCTGCTGGCCATGGCCGTGCACCACCCTTTTCAAAACGCGCTGTGGGTATGGTCAAAGGCGCTGATGGGGCTCCTGATTTTCGAAGCCGTGCTGGCGTCCGTCGACGGCCCGGCCCGGCGTGCGGCCGCCGCCGCCCGCGACGCGCTCGAGGGGGAGATGACGGTCGAGGGCCTGGAAGCGGCCGTCCGGGATCACTGGGGCGCCCTCTGGATGTTGCTCGCGCTGTCGGTGGTCAATGTCGTCCTGGCGATCTGGCGGCCCCGGATGCTACGTCCGATCAAGGATTAAATAGTATCCGTAACTATTTGTTTTTTATTAATCTTCATTCCCATAACGCTCACCGTCAGCGCCGGCAGCATCGTCAGTGACACGAGCGCCGCACCGAGAATGCCGAACAGGACGATGGCGCCGACGCCGCGATACAGCTCGGTCCCGGCGCCGGGCACGAATACCAGCGGGGACAATCCACACACCGTCGTCAGGGTCGACATCGCGATGGGCCTGAGTCGCGACCCGACCGCCTCGCGGACGGCCTCCAGCGGCGAGACATCCTGCTCCTCGGAAAAACGTATCGCCCGATCGACGATCAGGATCGGGTTATTGACCACCGTTCCCATGAGGATCAGGAAGCCGAGCATCGTGATCATGTCGAAGGGCTGATGGAGGCCGCCGAGGCCGAGCCATGCGAGCAGCCCCCCGACGGCATTGAACAGAACCAGCCCGACGATGCCGCCGGCAATCCCCAGCGGGATCGTCGTCATGATCAGGAGCGGATAGCCCCAGTGCCGGAAAATAGCGACCAGCAGCAGGAAGACGATGACCAGCGCGACCGGGTAGTTTGCCGCGAGCGCGGCCTGTGTCGCGTCCAGCTGGTCGCTCGCACCGGAAATGTCGACGTTGATGCTCGATGGCAACTCGCCGGTCCGGCGCAGTTCCCCGATCACGTCGCGGCGAACGATCTCGACGCCGGTCTCCAGCGCAATCTCCGGCGGCGGAATCACGTTCAGCGTGACTGTGCGCTGCCCGTTGATTCGGCGAATCTGGTTCGTGTCGACCGTCTCCTCGATACGGGCCAGCGCGTCGAGCGGCAGGATACTGCCCTGCGGCGTGTAGAGCGGGAGTCCGCCCAGCGCATCGAGGTCGGTGGCGCCCCCGGACGTACCGAAGAGGTACATGTCGATCTTGTCGTCACCCTGGAAATATTCGTCGACGAAGGCCCCGTCCGTGAGCGCAGCCACCGTGTAGCCGACGTCCTCCGCGCTCATCCCCAGTTCGGCGGCACGCTCCCAGTTCGGGCGCACCTCGATGAGCGGCTGCGCGAGTGCCAGCGATGACGGGTTCGACTGGATACGCGGATTGCCGAGCACCGTTTCCGCGCGTCGATAGGTGCTCAGGGCCGCGGCGTAGATCTGCGCCAGATCGGGGCCCGAGAGGTCCAGGTTGATGCTGCGCGTGCCGCCGTCGTTACTCGAGATAATCGAGCCGCGGGCGGCAAAGGCACGCATCCCCGGATAGGTCCTGTAGCGGTCCGTGAATGCCGTCATCAACGCATCGATGTCACGACTCCGCGTCGGCTGGGAGATGATGCGCATGTTCCCCGGCGAAATACCGACGTTCATGTAGTCGATGGAGGGTACCGCGATCTCGCCGCGATCGTAGCGTTCCGGGTCTTCGCCGACGAAATCGAGGAAGTAGTCCTGGATCTCGTGGCCGATCGCGGCCATGGTCTCCAGGTTGTAGCCGGGCGGAGCATTCATCGACGCGAAGGTCTTGGGCTCCTCGCCTTCCGGGAGGTATTCGGCCGGTGGTGTCAGCACCAGTATGACTGCGCCGCTCGCAAGTACCGTAACGCCGACGGTCGCGAGACGGCTCTTCGGGGTCGCGATCAGGCGGTCGACGATGCCGATTACCCGACGCCGCAGCGGCGAGTCGGCGTGCGACCGGGACTCGCTGCCGAAGGCGAGCCGCGCGCTCGCGGTCGGGATCAGGGTAATCGCCACCAGCATCGACACCAGGATCGATGCCGAGATGGCGATGGCAACGTCCGAATACAGCTGACCGGCCTCCTCCCGGATGAACAGCACCGGCAGAAACACGAGGATCGTCGTCGCGGTTGACGCGAGGACGGCGGGCCAGACGCTCTGGACGCCCTCGACGGCGGCCCGGAAGCGATCGAGTCCCTGGCGTCGTTTCAGCTCGATGCTCTCGATGACGACGATGCTGTTGTCGAGCGTCATGCCGATCGCGAACGCCACCCCCGCAAGCGAAATGACGTTGATCGTCCTGCCGGCGGCCAGCAGGCCGATGAACGCCGCAATCGTGCAGATCGGTACGCCGATGATGCCGACGGCCGTCGCGCGCCCGGAGCGAAGGAATCCGTACATGACCGCCGTCGCGAACAGCGCGCCGAGCGCGAGATTGAACCAGACGTTGCGTATCGAAGCCTCGACGTAGCCGGCATCCTCGGCGGTCAGCCGGATCGTCATGCCGGCGGGCTCGAGGACGTCCTTCCTGACCCGCTCGACCGCGTCCAGCATCGCGTACTTGATGTCGATGACGTTCGATCCGGGCTCACGGCTGACCGACAGCGACAGCGTCGGTTTGCCGTTGAAGTAGGACAGCTCCTGCACGTCGAAGTGGCTGAGCTCCACCGTCGCCACGTCGCTGAGCCGGATCACGGCGTCGCCGCGGCGGTCGACGATCAGGTCCTCCAGCGACTCGATCGAGTCGAAGCGTCCGACCGTGCGGAGCAGGTAGCGGCGCTTGCCGCTCTCGAGTTCGCCGCCCGAGACGTCGCGATTGCGCGCCCGTATCGCGTTGCGCACGTCCAGTATCGTCAACTGCCGATCGGCGAGCCGTGCCGGGTCGAGCAAGATCCGCACCTGGCGCTCGGCGCCGCCGCGGATATCGACCTGCGAGACCCCCGGCACGCCGGACAGACGAGTCCGGACGTTGTCCTCGAGGAAATCCCGGAGCATGTCCATGTCGAGGCCGCGCGGGTTGCCCTCGAGTGGCGACACCGCGAAATACATGAACGAATTCGCCGAGAAGGAGCTGGCGTAGACCCGCGGCTCATCGACGTTCTCGGGATAGGCCGGCACCTGGTTGAGCGCGTTGTTGACGCGGATCAGGGTCTCGGTCATGTCGACCCCGAACGGGAAATCGAGCTCGATCACGGCGCTGCCGCTCGAGGCCGTCGACTCCAGCCGCTGCAGATTGGGTACGTTGCGCAGGAACTCTTCCTGCTCGATCAGGATTTCCTTCTCGACGTCCTGCGGCGTTGCCCCCGGCCAGCTGGTCTGCACCGAGACCGTGCGCACCTCGAGATCCGGGATCATCTGCACCGGGACACGGAAGGCGGCCATGACGCCGAGCACCGAGACGATCAGCGCGATCACGGTCATCAGGATGCCGTTCCTGATGATGGCTTCGAACATGCTAGCGCGCCTCCTCGACGATCCGGACGCTCTGCCCCTGCTGCAGGGTTTCGTTGCCGCGGGTCACGACGATGTCGCCGGCACTGACGCCGTCGCGGATCTCCACGTAGCTGTCGAACTCGAGTCCGATTCGCACCCGTTGCTCGTGTACCGTCGGCGCCTCGGCCGTCTGATCCACGACCCACACCATGATGCGGCCGTCGGGGTAGCGCAGAATCGCATCGCGGGACACGACCACCCCGTCGCGGCCCGTCTCGAGCCTCAGTTGACCGCGCACGGACATGCCCGGCGTCACGCCGGCGCTGACAGCGTCAGGGTTCGCGATCGCCCGTACGAGGAAGGTCCGGGCGCCGGGACTCTTGACCGGGACGATCGCGGCGATATGTCCGGGAATTCCCTCGCCCGGCGTTGCATCCGGGTAGATTTCGATCGGTGTCGCCGTGGTCAGGGCACCGAAATACTGCTGCGATACCCGGAAGTCGAACCGCAGCTTGTCTGTTGCGACGAGCTCGAACAGGCTGTCTCCCGGGTTGACCCATTCCCCGAGTTCGGCGGAGCGTTCGCTGATGACACCGTCGAACGGTGCGGTGAGCGTGTGCCTTGCCAGGAGGGCCTCCTGCTCCCGGGCATCAGCGCGGGCGACCGCGACCGCGGCTTCGCCGATGCGAACTTCGGCCCGACGCGATTCGATCTCGGTGCGGGGGATACCCCGTTCCGGCCCGACCCGCTCCCCTTCTTCCAGCCGCCGACGCGCATCGGCGAGCGTCGCCTCTGCCCGGCGCAGATCGGCGTTCGCCCGATCGACGGCGATACCGGCCAGTTCGGCATCGAGCCGGAGCAGCGGCTCTCCCCGCTCGACCCGGGCGCCCTGGTCCACGCGAATGTCGTCGACGAGTCCGCCGACGGCTGTCGAAAGCACGGCGCTCCTCGGCGAGGTGACCGTGCCGGTGACGGTGACGACGTCGACGACAGGACGTTCGGTTGCGGCCTCGACGGCCACCGGTGTCTGTGCCGCGGCGAGCAAAGGCAGCGAAAGGAGCACGAAGCCAGTCAGAATTGGTCGAAATATCATCGCGGTTCAGAGGGACGTGGCCTGCCCGTTCTCGAGGTGGCAAAGCGAAGGCTGACGGTATCAGGATGTATCGCCCGGCGCATCCGGCGGATCAAACCGCTCCGGGCCAGGTCGAACACGCGAAACCGGCGCAGATTCAGTCGCTTGTTTCGATTGGTCGGGTCCTTGAAAACGGCTAGACTGCGCCTACTTCTCGACATCAGCATCTGTTTTAACGGAGTTAATCGATGTTCAAGCGCATTGCGTTGTTTCTCGGCACCAACATTGCCGTCCTCGTCGTCCTGAGTGTCGCGGTACAGCTGCTCGGGCTCGAGGACGTACTGCGAGGCACCGGATCGGGTCTCAACGTGCAGGGTCTCCTTATCCTGTCGGCCGTGATCGGTTTCGCGGGTTCGTTCATCTCGCTGTTTATCTCGAAGTTCGCGGCCAAGATGACGACCCGCGCGAAAGTCATCGAGAGCCCCTCGAACGCCGCCGAATCGTGGCTCGTCAATACCGTCCAGCGCCAGGCCCAGCAGGCCGGCATCGGCATGCCGGAAGTCGCGATCTACGACTCGCCGGAACCAAATGCGTTCGCGACGGGATGGAACCGGAATAACGCGCTGGTCGCGGTCAGCACCGGCCTCCTGCGCGGCATGAAGCAGGACGAGGTCGAGGCCGTGCTCGCGCACGAAATCACCCACGTCGCGAACGGCGACATGGTGACGCTCACGCTGATCCAGGGTGTCGTCAACACCTTCGTGATCTTCCTGTCGCGCATCGTCGGGCACTTCGTCGACCGGGTACTCCTCAAGAACGAAGGCGACGGCTACGGCATCGGCTACTTCCTGACGACGATCGCCGCGCAGATCGTCTTCGGCATCCTGGCGAGCACGATCGTCATGTGGTTCTCCCGGCAGCGTGAGTTCCGCGCGGACGCGGGCGCCGCGAGCCTCGCGGGCCGTCAGAAGATGATCGACGCACTGGCGCGCCTCGACAACATGCACACGGGCAAGAATCAGCTGCCGGAGCAGATCGAGGCGATGGGGATTTCGGGTCGCGAAGGCATGGGCTTCAAGCGCTTTTTCATGTCGCACCCGCCGATCAGCGAGCGCATCGCCGCGCTGCAGCGCAGCGCCTGATTGGTCGACCCGGGATAACACAACCAGCCGGGCCCGGGAAAACGGGCCCGGCTTTTTCATGCGCGCGGCATGGCGCCGGCAGGCGTCAGACGATGCCCGCCTTCCTGAGCGGCAGTTCGCGGATGCGCTTGCCGGTGGCCGCATAGTAGGCGTTGGTGATCGCCGGTGCGATCGGCGGCACGCCGGGTTCGCCGACGCCGCCCGGCGGTGCGTCGACCTCCATGATGTGCACGTGGATCGCGGTCGGCGCGTCCTCGAAGCGGGCTACCGGGTAGGTATCGTAGTTGCCCTGCTCGATGCGGCCGCCCTTGGCCGTGATCTCGCCGTGCAGCGCCAGGCTGATGCCGAAGATGCCCGCGCCTTCCATCTGTGCCCGGACACGGTCCGGGTTGACCACCTGGCCGGCGTCGATCGTGATCCAGAGTTCCTCGACCTTGATCTTGCCGTCGTCGCCGACGCTGACTTCGGCCGCGGCCGCCACGCTGCTCAGGAATGAGCGATGCGCCGCGATGCCGAGACCCCGGCCCTCGGGCAGCGAGCGTCCCCAGCCGGCCATCTCGGCGGTCTTGTCGATCACGGCCTTGATCCGCGCCGTGTCGATCGGCCACTTTTCGATGTCCTGCCCGTAATTCCCGTACTCCGCGCCGTCATCGGCCGGGTTCACCCGCCGATCCGGTCCGAGGAGGTCGAGGAGGAACGCTTTCGGGTCGGCGCCCGCCACGTGCGCGAGTTCGTCGGCGAAACCGCAGACGGCGAATGCGTGGTAGATGTTGCAGACGGAGCGCAGCCAGCCGATCCGGACGTGCGCCTTGGCCTCACCGGTCTCGAGGCGCATGTTGGGGACCAGGTAGGGATTGTCGACGAACCCGAGCCCGGTCTCGCCGCTGCTCGGCCCGGTCGCCTCCGAATCGAAGGTCGAACTGATCGACGGGAACACCGTGCGGTGCAGCCAGCCGGTCACCTTGCCGTCCTCGTCGAGACCGGCGCGAAGGTACTGTGCACTCACCGAGTGCAGGTAGCCCAGGCGGATATCGTCTTCGCGCGTCCAGGTCACCTTGACGGGCTTGCCGGACTCGCGGGCCAGCCAGGCGGCCTCCGCCGGGAAGTCGGCCTTGGATTTGCGCCCGAACGCACCCCCCAGCAGCGTGACGTAGGCATTCACCTGCTTGGTGTCGAGTCCCAGCAGTCCGCCCACGGTCTGCTGCACGGCCTGTGGGTTCTGCGTGCACGACCAGACGTCGCAGGTCCCGTCCGCGTTGATCCGCGCGGTTGCGGCCGGCGGTTCCATCGACGCGTGCACCAGGTGCGGTGCGTAGTAGTCGGCCTCGTGCACGGTAGCCGCCTCGTCGAACGCCTTCGCGACGTCGCCGCGATTCAGGATCGGCGTGCCGTCGCGATGACTCGTATCGATGAGCTCCGTCTTGTACGTCGCCGAGTCGTACTCGGCGTTCCTGCCGGGATCCCACTCGATCTCGAGCGCCTTGCGGCCTCGCTCCGCGGCCCAGGTATTCGTGGCCAGTACCGCGACGCCGCCGAGCGGATTGAACACCGGCGGCGAGGTGGCCTCCGGCATGCGAATGACGTCGACGACGCCCTTGACCGCACGGGCCTTCGTGTCGTCGAGCGCGGCGATCGTCCCGCCGAGGACCGGCGGCCGCTCGATGGATGCGTACAGCATGCCCGGCAGTACCGTGTCCGTACCGTACATTGCGCGCCCGGTCGTCATGTCGAAGGCGTCGAGCAGGTCCATCGGTTCGCCGATGTAGCGGTACTCAGACGGCGACTTGAACGCGACGGCTTCCGGCAGCTCGAGGCTGGCGGCTTCCGCTACCAGTTCCCCGTAACCGGCGGAGCGGCCGCTCGCCTCGTGGTGTACCGCGTGGTCGTGCGTCGTCAGCTCGGCCTTGTCGACCTGCCAGCGAGCGGCGGCGGCCGTCAGCAGCATGTCGCGCGCCGAGGCGCCCGCGTTACGCAGGAGGTCGAACTGCTGGCGGATACTGGTCGAGCCATCCGTGTTCTGGTCGCCGTATTGCTCGCCGCCGGGCGCCTGGATCACCTCGATGCGATCCCAGTCGGCATCGAGTTCGTCGGCAATAACCTGTGGCAGGCCGGTGCGGATGCCCTGCCCCATCTCGGAACGATGGCAGTGAATCTCGACCGTGCCGTCGTTGCGAATGTTGACGTAGACATTCGGCATGAAGTTCTCGGCCGCACTCGAGGTGTCGGCCGCGGGCTCGGGCGTCCGGGAGCACGCGCCGAACGACAGCGCAAGCACCAGGCCGCCGGTGGTCTGCCCGGTACGCTTCAGGAATTCGCGACGGGAAAGATGTCGGAGATCGTTCATGACATGCCCTCCGCGGCCCGTTCGATCGCCGCGCGGATGCGGTTGTAGGTGCCGCAGCGGCAGATGTTGCCGCTCATCGCGGTGTCGATTTCCTCGCGCGTCGGTTTCGGGTTGCGTTCCAGCAGCGCGACGGCCGACATGATCTGGCCGGACTGGCAGTAGCCACATTGCGGGACGTTGAGTTCGCGCCAGGCAACCTGTACCGGGTGCTGGCCGTCCGGCGACAGGCCTTCGATCGTCGTGATCGACTTGCTCTCGGCCGCGGACACCGGGTAAGCGCAGGAGCGCACCGGTTCGCCGTCGATGTGCACGGTGCAGCTGCCACAGAGCGCCTTGCCACAGCCGAATTTCGTACCCGTGAGCCCCGCGATGTCGCGGATCGCCCACAAGAGCGGCATGTCCGGGTCTACGTCCAGCGTGTGGGGCTCGCCGTTGATCGTCAGTTCTATTGCCATGAGGTCCCCCTAGCAATGTTTGAATATTCTTCGCGCCACCGAGTGTAGCACCCGGGATTCCGGCGTGCCCTTCGCAATAGTGTGACCGGCACCGCCGCCCTGCCCGGGGCTCCCTGCGATAATGGTTTCATGATCAAGGGTCTACTCGCACTTCCGGTGCTCGTGCCGGCGCTGTTCTGGGCTGCCTACCACTACTACAAGGACCGGCACCTGCCCGAGCCGCCCCTCAACCTGGCGACCTGTTTCGTACTGGGGGCCAGCGCGGCATGGATTTCGAAGCTGATGTACGCAGGGCTGGAGCCGCTGGGGCTCCGCTACGATGCCGTGTTGCTCGCCGATCAGAACCCGCTGGGCCTGTTTCTTTACGCGGTGCTTGCCATCGGGCCGATCGAGGAAGTCTCGAAGCTCCTGCCGTTCCTCGCCATCGCACTGAGATTCCGCGCTTTCGATGACGTGCTCGACGGTATCACCTACGCCTCCTTCATCGCGCTAGGCTATGCGGCGATCGAAAACGCCTACTACCTGCAGTACCTGACGCCGGGGGCCGCCGTCGCACGCGGCTTCGCCGGACCGGTGGTGCACATCGCGTTCGCGTCCGTGTGGGGCTATGCCATCGGGCGGGCCCGGCTTGCCGGCCGGTCGATCCTTTGGCCGACGCTCGCGAGCCTCGTCGTCAGCGCCCTGCTGCACGGCGTCTATGATTTCTTCGCGCTGTCCACCCCCCGAGGCTCGTTGCTTGCGGCCGCCGCCGTCGTCGTCGCGCTCTGGCTGTGGCGCCTTTTCCTCATCCGCAGCCTGGGGCAGCCTGCCAGAGCGTCCTCGCCGGACCACCTGCCTGCGCCGCGGGCATAGGCCACGGGCCTGGCGAAGCTGCCGGCCATTCAGTCCGGCGGTGTCTCCGCGAGGACCGCCATCAGCCGGGCAATGCCGTCGTAGAAGCTGCCCAGTTCGAGGTTCTCGTTAGGGCTGTGCTGGTTGTTGTCGATATTGACGCTGGGCACGATGGCGGCGGGAATGTCCAGCGCCTCCACGATCGGCGCGATCGGGATCGAACCGCCCATGGTCCGGATCAGCACGGGTGGCTCGCCGTAGAGCCGCTCCAGGCCGGACCTCGCCATCCGTCCGACGCGGGAATCGTAGGGCGACCGGAATGCGTTGTAGCTGAAGTCCCACGTGAGCGTCACGACGCGATCAGGCGAGAGCCGCTCTTCCTGCCCGGGCCGATGATCCAGCACCGTGTAGCCCAGGCTCTCGATATGCTTTCGGACCAGCCCCAGCAGGCGCTGCCAGTCCGATTCCTTTACCAGCCGAATGTCGATCTCGGCGGTGGCCTCGGGTGGAATGATCGTCCTGACCTGCCCCCCGATCCACGCAGAGCCGAGGCCCCGGATGTTGAGCGAGGGATACTGCAGCGAGGCCTGCAGGCTCCCGGCGACCTGTTCCGATCGTCCGAGCCAGGCGTCCCCGAGGATGGCGGCCTCGTCATCGGGCACCGACTCGAGGACGGCTGCCGTGGCGGCGTCGATCTCGACGCCGTCGTAGAAGCCGTCGATCGTCACCACGCCGTCAGGCCCCTTCATCGATGCGAGAATCCGGGCGAGATCGAAGCCCGGGTTGGGCATGAAGTTGCCATAGTGGCCGCTGTGCTGCGCGACGCGCGGGCCGTAGGTCGTCAGGGTGAGTGCCAGCAGGCCGCGCGCACCGAAGCTCACCGTCGGCCGGTTCGAGGCGTGTGGCGGCCCGTCGAAGATCAGGAGCCCGTCGGCGGCCAGCAGGTCCCGGTGCTCGACGACGGCGGCTGCGAGATGCGGTGATCCGAGTTCTTCCTCGGTATCGACGATCACCTTCAGCGAATAGTCCGGCCTGAAGCCCGCGGCATCGAGTAACTCGACCGCGAGCAGGAACTGCGCCATCGGTCCTTTCGAGTCCGACGCGGAACGCGCGAATACCCGCCAATCCGGTTGATAGCCGGTCTCTGCCGCGCTCCAGGGGAGTTCACGGTAACCGCCCTCCCCGTCGGGGGCCTTCAGGACCGGCACGAACGGGTCCGCCTGGTCCCAGGCCGACGGGTCGACGGGCTGGCCATCCGCCTGCAGGTAGACGAGCAGTGTCGTCGGGGATTCCGGCACGATGCGCTCCGCGTACAGGACATCGCTCCCGGCGGTCGGGAGTCGGCGCACCGCGAAGCCCCGCGTCTCGAACGCGGGTTCGAGCCAGTCGAGCAGGCGCTCGATATCCGCCGGCTCGCCGGCCACGTTCGGCAGGCTGAGGAACTCCCGGTAGAAGGCGAGCGCCGGCTGCCGGTGCTGCTCGACGGCCTTCCTGATCGCCTCGGGCTCGATGGCGCCGGCATTCGAAAATAGCAGGAGAGAAATTAATAATAGATTATATTTCAAGGCATTATCCCGCGTTCTTTATGTGGTTTATTCTTTCGTGCGCAGGAATTCGGCAACCTCACGCAGGGTGGGCACGTCGAACAGATCGCTGATGTCGAGCTTGCCGGGATAGCGCTCGTCGATCGCCAGCACGATCTCGGTCAGCGTCAGCGAGCTCAGGCCCACCTCGAACAGGTTCTCGTCCGGGCCGACCTGCCGCTCCTTGGAAAACTGGCGGCTGATCGCGACCAGCTCCGCGACGAGCGGGTCCTCGTCCGCTGCTTCCTCGCCCCCCTCGGCCCGCGCACCCCCCAGTTCTTCGACGACCCCGTCGTATTCGCCATCGAGGTAATCGCGCAGGAGGTGGGCGCGCTGAACCTTGCCGCTGGTGGTCTTCGGTATGCGCGGCACCGGGATGACGTGGTCCACCTCGAGACCCGCGTGCTCACCGATGGTCCTGCGGACCCTGTCCGCCAGCTCTCTGAACGCGTCGAGGTCCTGCCGGAACAGGATGAAGACGATCAGCTCCTCGGTCTGCGCCCCGCTCGGCGTCGCGCCCGCCACGACGACCTTGCCGAGATCGAGTTCGTCCAGCCCGGCTGCGATTTCCTCGATATCGTGGGGATAGTAGTTCTGGCCGTTGATGATGATCAGGTCTTTTTGCCGGCCGGTGATGACGAGCTGCTCATCGACGAAGAGTCCGCAGTCCCCCGTCCTCAGCCAGCCGTCCGCCGTGAACAGGCCCGCGGTCGCTTCCGGGTCACCGTAGATACGCTCGGTAACGCTGGCGCCCTTCAGCTGGATATGCCCGATATGCTGGTCCGGCAGCCGCTGGTCGCCGTCATCGACGATACGAATCTCGACGTCACGGATCGCGTTGCCGACCTTGACGAAGGACACGGCGTCCGGCGATTCCGGCGGCACCGGTTCGAAGGCGTCGCCGATCGCGAGGCTGTGCCGGTCGACGACGATGCGTGAATACGCGTCGCCCGGGTCCCCCAGCGATACGCCGACCGTCGCCTCGGCCAGGCCGTACACGGGGTACATCGCACTCCGCGGGAAGCCGAAAGGCTCGAGCGCGTCTAGAAAGTCCTCGCAGAGATCCCACGAGATCGGCTCGGCACCGTTCATCACGACCTTCACGCAGGACAGGTCCGTGCCCTCGGGCAGGCCCTTGCGCTCGAACAGCTTCAGGAAGTGCTTGTAGCCGAAATTGGGGGAGCACAGCTGCGTTGCCCGGAACTCGGCCGCCTTGAGCATCCATAAGAGCGGCCGCCGGACGAACAGGTTCGTGTCCATCACGGCGTGGTCCATCCCGGCCGCCATGACGCTCAGGTGGAAGCCGATGAGGCCCATGTCGTGCGTGAGCGGCATCCAGGACAGCGAGCGCTCGTCCTCGTTCCAGCGCGTCGCCTCGACGATCGCGCGGATATTGGCGCACAGGTTGCGATGCGTGAGACACACGCCCTTGGGGTCACTGGTGGAACCCGAGGAATACTGGATGAAGGCGACATCGTCCGCCGTGACCGGGTGAATTTCGCCGGCGGCACCGGGCTCGACATCAGACATCAGCACGGTTTTCTCGTCGAGCAGGCGGCGTATGTCTTCAAGCCCCTGTTCGTCCGCGAACTCGATCAGGCGCTCCAAGAGCCCCAGCTCGGTAAACAGGGTGCCGTGCTCGAGCTGCGACAGGATGCGGAACAGCTTGAATCGGTGCTCGTCGCTGATACCCACGGCGACCGGCACCGGCACGATACCGCCGAGGATGGCCGCCCAGAACGCGACCACGAAACCCTCGTTGGATTTGCTGAAGATGACGAGTTCGTCGCCGGTCCGCATGCCCTTCGCCTGCAGTGCACCCAAGAGGGCTACCGCACGGTCGTAGAGTTCGCCGAAGCTCAGCGTGGTTTCGTCGGTTTCGCCGTCGATGAAGCGAATGCTGCGATCGCGGCGGCGCGCGTCGTCAAAAAGATCCGTTAGCGTGTCGTAGAGTTTCATGCTACCCCGTGCGTTCGGTCACGGTCAGGTGAATGTCCTCGGCGGAGCGCAGGTTGATGGCCAGCTCCAGGCCGGGGTGCTCGGCTTGCGTACGCTCCATGCGGAATCTCGGCAGAAGCAGGGCGAGATGCACTTTCATCTCGAGGAAGGAAAAGTATTCGCCCAGGCAGCGCCTCGGGCCCAGGGAAAACGGGAAATACGGCCGGTCCTTCTTCTTCTGGTCGCCCTGCTCGAAGCGATCCGGGTCGAAGCGCTCCGGGTCGGGCCACAGGGATTCGGTCCGGTGCAGCAGGTAGGGCGACAGGTAGATATCGGTGCCGGCCGGGACATCGTAGTCGTCGAGTTCGTCGTACTCGTGCGCGCGGCGCGTGAACAGCCAGACGGGCGGGTACAGCCTGAGGGTTTCCTCGAGAACCTGCTGAGTGTAGACCATTGCCTGGGCGTTGTCGGCGGTGACCGCGTCCACGTCGGGCATGTATCTCGCCGCCTCGTCGATGATCTTCTGCTCCACGTCGCGGTGGCCCGCCAGGAGGTACCACACCCAGTTGAGCGTATTCGCCGAAGTCTCGAATCCCGCGACGATCAGGGTCATCAATTCGTCGAGCAGCTCCCGCTCGGTGAACGGCTTGCCGTCCCGGTCGGTCGCGGCGAGGTACATGTCCAGAAAGTCGAACTGCTCTTCCTCGCCGCCGGCACGCCGGTCCGCAATGATCTCCAGCAGTAAGGCCCGCAGTTCGCGCACCTTCATCACGACGCCGAGATCCCGCGACGAATCCTCGCTCAGGAAGCCGAAGGGGTTATTGTCGCGCATGTCGCGCCGCTCGTAATCGCGGCCGAAAATGCTTCTCAGGATCAGCGCGAGCGCGAACTCGTTGGTCTCCTCGGTAATGTTGACGGTGCCCCCGGCGCGGGCAATGCCGGCCCAGTGCCGCGCGCGCTCGTCGGCACACAGCACCATGACCTTCATCAGGCGGTGCACATTCTGTGTCTTGAAGGCCGGCTGGATCATGGTCCGGGAACGTCGCCAGACGTCGCCGTCGCTAACGATCAGGCCGTTGCCGAGCAGCATTTTGACCCGCTCGAAACCGGGGCCCTTGCGGTATTTCGGGTGCCGGCGGACGAGGATTCGGCGCACTTCGTCGGGATCGTTGACGAAATAGGCCAGCCGGCCGTTGGGCCGTTCGACGCTTACCATCGGGCCGTGCGTCGCGGTGAGCGACTCCAGCGCTTCCAGCGTGGGCCGGTCGATACCGAGCTCGACAGGGCTTTCCGGCCCCGGTGGGCGTCTGAATGTGTTGCTGGGGCTGGTCATGGGGTGTCTGGCAGGAAGTCCTGCGCCGCGGATTCTACATTGACCGGCCGTGAACGCATACTGCAAACTCGCCAAAGACATTGATTTTACTTGGCAGATGACAAAACGAGTCGATTTCAGCTCGGTGGAGTCGCGACGCAGCGCGGGTTCGAAACGCCGCATGACGCCGCTCCGCCGGCTCTACTATTTTCTCGGACTTCCGCTGTTGCGGGGACTGATGGCCTTGCTTCGGTCGACGTACCGCTACCAGCCCGTCATCGGTGAGGAGCACATCGAGCCTTTCATCAGCGACGGCAAGGTCTGCGCGCCCTGCTACTGGCACCAGGCGCATATCCTCTGCTCGCATCTCGTCCGCGACTGGCTCAGGCGGGGTTTCCGGCCCTGTTTCCTGATCTCCGGGTCGGTCGACGGCGAGGTGCCGGAGCGCATCGCACGATCCTGGGGCGCCGAGGTGATCCGCGGCTCGGCCAACCAGTCCGGTGCCCTGGCGCTGCGCGACATGCAGCAAATGATGAAAGACGGCTACTCGATCGTGACCACGGCAGACGGCCCGCGGGGACCGCAGTACGAATTCAAGGCCGGCGCCGTGCTGATGGCACGGATCGGCGGCGTGCCGATCATCCCGATGGCCTGCGCGGCCGATCGGGCCTGGTACCTCGATCGCTGGGATCGATTCATGGTGCCCAAGCCGTTCGCGCGGGTCGCGCTCGCGGTCGGGGAGCCGTACTCGGTGGGGCGGGACGTGCCCCTGGACGCGATAGAGCCGCATCGGCAGAACATTCAGGCTGCAGTCATGTCTCTTATGCAAGAGTGCGAGAACGCACTGAAGCGCTCGTGACCGGAGGAATGACTGAATGCGCAAGTTGACCGCCCTGCTCGCAATTCCGCTGCTCGGACTGGCCGGGAACCCCGCGGCCGCTGACGCGGTCCTCACGCCGCATACGGCCGAGTACAAGGTCAAGATCAGCCTGCTCGGTGGGCGCCTCACTACACGGCTCGCCCGAACCGACGATGTTTACGTTGCGACCCACCTGATCGAACCCACGGGACTCGCCGGCGCGATTGCCGGCGGTGAGATCCTGGCTGAGTCGGAATTCCGCGCCGACGGTGACGGAATCCTGCCGCTCCACTACCGCGGCGACGACGAGGTCTCGAGCGACAAGCTCCGGGTCGACATCGAGTTCGACTGGGATGCACAGCGGGCCATCGGCCAGTACCAGACCAGGGACGATCCCGAACCGGTCCTTGTGGACGATGCGATCGATGCGTCGATTCACGACCCGGTGTCGATCCAGTACGAACTGATGGTGGACCTGGCCAATGGCGGCTCGGACACCCACTACGTTCTGTATGAGCATGATCGCATCCGCTCGCTCACGGTCAGCCGCATCGGTACGCAGACGGTCGAGACCCAGGCCGGCACCTTCGAGACGGTCGGCATACGCCATCAGGCCGGAAGCTCCTCGCGGTCGACGACGCTCTGGTTTGCCGAAGAGCTGGACTGGCTGCCGGTCATGATCGAGCGGCACCGCAAGGGCAAGCTGCAGATGCGCGCTACGCTGGTACGCTACCAGCCCGAGACCGAGTAAGCAGGGCGAATGCGGCGACTAGCCGGGACCGTCGGTACGATCGAATGTCTGACTCGCAGAGAAGACCAGCTCGTCTTTTTCGATGAACTCGATATCCCGCTGCAAGACGGCGCCGCCGTCGGCCAGGTACCAGCGCTCGCGCAGGAGCACCTTGTCCTCGTCGAGGGTTTCGACGACGTAGGCGCTTCCCTGCCAGCCGGACGCCCGTTCGGCGCTGATCGGACCGACGGTCGCAATGCGATGCTCGCCGAAAATATATTCCTCGACCACCGACCGATCGTAGCTTACGAACAGCCCGTCGTCCGTCTGCGTCAGCTTGACGTTCGCCCCGGTTTCGAGAAACACCTGGGCGAGCGCGGCCCGGTCCTTGCTGCTCGCCGAGCGCGCCGTCCTACCCGCACGCCGCATCTCCTGGGTCAGGCGGACGACACGTTCGGTACTGCGCGGTCCGATGAACCCCTGTCGCGAATACTGCCGCAGCGGGTCGCCGGCATCGTCGCGCAGTTGCCAGTAGCCGGAGAGATCGACGCCGGGGGACAGCGCGCTCCCGGGCGTCAGCAGAAGTTCCGGGGCGCCGGCACAGGCGAGGAGCAGGACTGCCGAGAAAATGATGAGCTGAAATTGCCTGGCGATAGACATCGGATAAGCTTGTCCACATCTGCCTGTTCAACCAGCGGGCAACATACACAATCGGCGAACCCGTGACCATCGGCCAGCCTGTCAACCGGCCGTGCCGTCGTTCG
Organism: Woeseiaceae bacterium; assembly: GCA_036350895.1. GTDB lineage: Bacteria > Pseudomonadota > Gammaproteobacteria > Steroidobacterales > Woeseiaceae > UBA1847. The sequence continues at coordinate 6,843 of JAZBNZ010000176.1, read as the reverse complement.
TTGTAGTCTTTTAACCCGGCCAGTCCGGCGAATTGTAAATTGGGAGAAAACACATCATGCAATCCAGGCTCATAGCACTACTCTTCTGCACACTCCTGTTCGGCAGCGGTGCCGCCGTAGCCCAGACTGCCCCCGATCCCGACGGCGAAATGCCGGACGAACTCGCAACTCAGCAGGACGGAGCACGCCCCGGGCCGGCGAGCATGAGCCCGGAAGAAAGGGAGGCGCATCGCGAGGCCATGCGGGAACGCATGCAGGCGATGTCCCCCGAAGAGCGCGAGGCGCACCGTGCGGCGATGCGCGAACGCATGCAATCGATGTCCCCGGAAGAGCGCGAGGCGCACCGGAACGCCATGCGGGAACGCATGCAAACGATGTCCCCGGAGGAACGCGAGGCACACCGCAACGCCATGCGCGAGCGCATGCAGGAGCGCTGGGACTCCATGTCCGAGGAGGAACGAGCGGAGGCCAAAAAACGCATGTCGGAAGGCCACGGCAAGGGCCATGGCAAGAAAGGCAAGGGCATGGGGCAAGGCAACGGCAGCCAGGGGAATGACAGCGAGGACCAGGACTAGATTCGGGTCCCCGGCAGCGGGATGAAGTCCTCTTCGCCGGGGACGTCATCGAAACGCCTGGCGGCCCAGTCCTCTTTGGCGCGCTCGATCTTTTCCCGTGAACTCGACACGAAGTTCCACTCGATGAAGCGCTCGCCATCGAGGCTTGCCCCGCCGCACACCATGGCGTGCGCAGCGACGTCCGCCCGCAGTTCGACGATGGCGTCCGGCGCCGTCACTGCCAGCGAACCGGCTGTCACCGTATCGTCCCCGATGCGGACTTCACCGTCGACGACGTAAACGGCGAGTTCCTCGGTCTCGGGCAGCGTCAGTGCGGCCCCTGGTGCGAGCCGGCACTCCAGGTACAGCGTCTCGCTCTCGGTCTGTACCGGCGAGCACTCGCCGTACGCCTCGCCGATGATCACGGTGATCTCTGCACCGTCCCGGGTCACGCGAGGTATGCGCGCTGCCGGGTAATGCTCGAAGCGGGGTTCGATGCCCTCCCGTTCCGCGGGCAGTGCCACCCAGGTCTGGATGCCGTGCAGAAACTGGCCGCTGGCGAGAGTCTCGTCGGTGACCTTCTCCGAGTGCACGATGCCCCTGCCCGCCGTCATCCAGTTCACCGCGCCCGGCCGGATCGGCTGTACGTAACCGAGGCTATCCCGGTGCAGGATCTCGCCATCGAAGAGGTAGGTTACCGTCGCAAGCCCGATGTGCGGGTGAGACCGCACGTTCACCCCGGTACCCGGCGGGAATGTTGCCGGTCCCATGTGATCGAAGAAAATGAACGGCCCGACCCGCTGGCGGCGCCGGTCGGGCAGCGCCCTGCGGACCGAGAATTCCCCGAGATCCCGGGTCTTCGGCTGGATGGTCAGCTCGATCAATGCACTCACTTCGGACTCCATGCTGGTGGCTTCGACAACCGTTCCGGGGGAACGGCCGAGGTTGCGGCCCGAAGGCGACGCGAGAAGGGATTGTGCCTTGCAACGTCGATCCGTTCGAGCCCGAGCCAGGCGGCGAGGTCACCAAGCTCCCCGGACATGGCAGCCGCGACCTCGTCAGCACGATTGGCCATGCTCTCCTCGACGTAACTGCGTTTAACGAGCAGGCGGCCGGCCTTGCGATCCGCCTTGAGATCGAGGCGGCCTGCCAGCCGGTCACCGAGCCTGAACGGCAGGACGTAGTAGCCCCACTCGCGCTTCGCTTCCGGCACGTAGATCTCGATACGGTAGCGAAAGTCGAACAGCCGCTCGGTCCGCGGCCGATACCAGACCAGCGGATCGAACGGCGAGACGACCGAGGCACCCGGAATCGACCTGGGCAAGCGAGCCGTATCCGCAAGGTAGGCTGTTTCGTTCCAGCTCTCGACGCGCACGCGGCGAAGGATACCGGCCTCGACGAGCTCCTCGATCCGCGGACGCGCGTCCCTTGGCGACATCCGGAAGTAGTCGGCGAGATCGTGAACCGTGCCTATACCGAGCGCGCGCCCGGCATCGGCAAGCAATAGTCGCTGCGCCTCTGCCGTCTCCACCGGCGGCAGATCGTGATGGCCGGGCAGCACCCGGGACGGAAGGTCGTAGCGCCGCTGGAAGTTCCCCATCCGCGTATCGACGCTGAGCCGCCCGTGCCCGAAATGCAGCTCCAGCGCATGCCGGGGCACGGAACGATGCCACTGCCCGGCCTTGCGCTCGAGTTCAAGAGGGTCCTCGAAGTCGCTCGCAGTCAGCGCGCCTTCGGCGCGAATGCGCTCGAGCATGCTGCCGAGATACGCAGGCTCGTCCTCCAGCCAGCTCAACGGGTTCTGCTGCCACGGTTTGTACGCGTGTCTGCGGTACGCGAGGACCGACCAGTAGTCCGCCGGAATGATGCAGGCCTCGTGTGCCCAGTGCTCGGTGTAGGTTCCGTTGCCGTAGATGAAGTCGTGGAAACGGTCGGCCCGGTAGGCGCCCAGCCGCGTCCAGACGACGAGGAAATGCGCCGGGGCGAGCACGTTGACGAAATCGAGCTGCAGGATACGCAGCGTCGCCATCAGCCTCCGGAAATGCCGCCGATCGGGTTCGGCGGACGGCCGTGGGCGATCCAGCCCCTGCGCCGCGCAGGCGATACGCCGCGCCTCGGCGCGCGACAGGCTTACCCGACGCCGCATGCAGGGGCTCGATGACAGTCCACTCGGGGAAGCAGCCGAGGATGTGAGTTCATGGGAAAAGCCTATCAGGAAATCGACGCGTCGATCGCGCGCTTCATACAGCGGCAGAAGCCGTCCTTCGTCGCCGAAGGGGCTCGATACGCTTAGTATCCTCGACGGGCTACGCTTCGATCAGTCCCTTGCCGATCTGGCCGGCCAGTACCTCGAGACGCTTGTCGACGCTGACGGTGTAGGACGGCGCGTGCACGGTATCGACGAGGCGCCACTCGGCCGTGCACGCTGCCCGGTCGAACTTGACCGCCAGCCAGCCCCGGCGCGACGTCTCCATGTATCGCAGCATCGGGTTGATCTCGAGCGTCGCGTCGCGGACCGCGTTGGGCCGGACCTGCGGGAGATACTCGTCGAAACCCGGCGACGTGACAGACGTGGTCATCAGTTCGACGGCGATGGGCACGTCGCTGCCGGCGCGAGCCAGGTCGGCGGCCATAGCCGTGTGCAGATCCCCGGTCACGACGACCGGGTTCCGGGCGTGTTCGGCCAATGTCTTGAGGAAGTCCTCCCGCGCCGCGGGGTAACCGTTCCAGGTGTCGAGCAGCATCGGCGGGTTGCTGCGGCTGACCGCGATATATTGCTCCAGCATCTCGCGCGGCAGCCCCGCGTTGGACTCCAGGTCGAGCAACGGCTCGAGATTCGCGGATCGCGTCGGTGCCACCATCACCTGCTGGCCGATCAGCTGCCACGTCGCCAGCGAGCGGTCGAGCTCGGCGATGAGCCACGCCTCCTGTTCCCGGCCCAACAGCCGTCGCGAGGGGTCCTGCATGCGGCGGCCGATGACCTGAGGGTCGGTCTCGCCGTTCGCGTCGGGCTGCGCGTCGCGGCCGACCAGGCGGGTATCTAGCATCACGAGCGAGACGAGGTCGCCATAGTCGAAGCCGCGGTAGATACGCGTTTCGATACCCGCCGCTGTGCCGCGGATCGGCATCCACTCGAAATAGGCCTGGACGGCGGCCCTTACCCGCTCGGCGTAGTCAGCCTCCTCGGCCTGGTGATTCTGGGCGCCGCTGCGATACGCGTCGTTCGCAATCTCGTGGTCGTCCCAGATCGCGATCAGCGGGTGTCGCGAATGCATTGCCTGCGAGTCCGGGTCGGACTTGTACTGGGCATGCCGGCGCCGGTAGTCGTCGAGCGTGACGGTCTCGTGGCGGGGTTCCGGCTCGCGTCCCAGGGCCGCCGCGAACTCGGTCGCATAGCCGCCCATCGGATATTCGTACAGGTAATCGCCGAGATGCAGGACGGCATCGATATCGTCCTGCTCGGCAATGTCGCGATACACGTGGAAGTAACCGTACGGGTAGTTCGAGCAGGACACCACGGCGAAGCGGACGCTGTCGACGGTGCCCGCCGGCAGGGTCCGGGTGCGCCCGACCGGCGAGGACTGACCGTCCGAGGTGAAGCGGTAGTAATAGACCGCGTCGGGCTCCAGGCCATTCGCATCCACCTTTACCGTGTAGTCGCGCTCGGGCCCGGTGACGACCTCACCTTCCTTCACGATCGATCTCAGGGCAGGATCGCGCGCGAGCTGCCAGCCGACGCGCACCGGCGCCGCCTGACCGCTGACCCGCGTCCAGAGGATGATCGAGTCGGCGAGCGGGTCGCCGCTCGCAACGCCGTGCCTGAACGCCCCGCCGCCGGACTGCGCTTCGTCCGCCCGCCCGATACCGAAAGCGGAGCCGAGCGTGCTGCCGGCTACCAGCCCCAGAAACTGTCGTCTACGCAAAATAGCTACTCCGGTAATTCATTGATCGCCACGACCGCCGAGGATGGCGTCGGCCTCCACTTCGACGAGCATACCGTCGCCGAGCGAGGCGCTCGCCTCCTCGAGAGCCGCGGCGATGATCTCGAAGCAATAGAGGACCTGGGCATACGCGTCGTCGCGACCGACGATGCGTCCCTCCCGGTCGACGGCGGTCGTGCCCGATACGGCAATGTGGTCACCGACGCGCACGGCCCGCGTGTACCCGACGCGTTCCTCCCAGGGAGCGCCACTCGTGATTTCCTGTCGCTGAGGCATGATAATTCACTTGAGTTAATCATTGTTATTTATTGTTTTTAATGCTTTTTCTGACTTACTCAATGTAAGCAGTGGAAGCAAGGAAACCAGGGAATACGCCATTGCGACCAACAGCGCGGACCGCGGAAGCCCACCAAGGACCATCAGCCAGGCGATGCCTGGCACGGCGACCAGTAACCGCAGCATTTCAACACGGAGCGCATCCTCCCGGCCCTCGTTGATGCGGCCCAGGGACCACAGCAGCAGCCACAGCTGGATCGACGGCAATAGTACCGCCGCCGGACCGGAAACAGAGAAGATCCGGGCGATCCAGAGGGTCAGCAGCACCGCAACGAGGAACTGCGCCACCAGGTAGCGCCGGAATCCTGGAGGAATCGCCGGATCGAAACGCGCCGCCGGGCCGCTGGCCTCGGACCGCTCCGGGTGGGCTTTCCGGACATCCTCCGGGCGCCAACCGGTCCGCGACACCCAGACCCGGAGCTTGTCCCGCCAGCGCCGGGCGTGTCGCGCATCGAACCAGAGCGACTCGTACACCTGCAGGTTCGCCCAGACCGGGTCCCAGCTGGCGAGCGGCTTGCGGACCCCGAAGACGACGTCCTCCTCGTCCGACTCGTCCTCGAAGGTCCCGAACAGGCGGTCCCAGAGGATGAACATGCCGCCGTAGTTGCGATCGATGTAGCGATCGTTACGGGCATGGTGGACCCGGTGATTCGACGGCGTCACCAGGATGTAGTCGAGAACGCCGAGCCGGTCGATGTGCCGGGTATGTACCCAGAACTGGTAGATCAGGTTGATGGCATTGACCGTGATCAGGACCTCGAGCGGAAACCCGACGAGGAACAGCGGCAGGTAGAAGATCCAGCCGAACAGGAAGCCGGTGCTTGTCTGGCGAAGTGCCGTCGAGAGGTTGTAATCCTCGCTCTGATGGTGCACGACGTGCGCCGCCCAGAGTATCGAGTACTCGTGACTGAGACGGTGGAACCAGTAGTAGCAGAAGTCCCAGCCGACAGCCGCCGCGATCCACAGCGCAATGCCTCTGGGCGAGGCGTCGAACCAGGCAAGCGGGAGGTCGAGCAACGCGAAATTCTCGAGCACGTAGCCCCAGGCGAGCAACGGCAGGAGCTTCGTGAAGTAGCCCGTCGTCGTACTCAGCGTCCCCGCGCTCAGGCTGTTGATCGCGTCGTTCAGCCGGTAGTAACCGGTACCCCGGTAGCGATCGACCGCGAGCTCGCCGAGGAGGGCCAGGAGGAAGAACGGGACGGCGAGCGCAATCAGGTCCATGCCGCTAGTCTACCTGCGCCGCGCCAGGCGATACCACGGTTCAGCCTACCGGCGGCGCCAGGCCGCGCATCATGGCCAGCGCCCCGAAAAACAGGACGTAGCCGCCGACGACGGAGGCTCCGAGGTAACTCGCCGCGGCGATGTATTCGCTCTTGTCCACCAGCGTATGCAGCTCGAGTACGAGCGTGGAGAGCGTCGTAAAGCTGCCGCAGAAGCCCACGGCGAACAGCAGCCGATACTGGTCCGGGACGATCCCTGAGGCGTTGAACCACGTCGAATGCGCGACGAGATAAGCGATGATCCCCATCAGGAAGCAGCCGCCCAGGTTCGCCGCGAGCGTGCCCCACGGAAACTCGACGTCCCGCTGCAGGAACACGTTGAGCGAGAACCGAGCGACGGCGCCCAGGGCGCCGCCGAGGGCCACGAAAAGATAAGAAAGCAGCAGCGTTTTCATGAGGTTAACAGGCCGGGACGCGGGCGAATCCTAACACAGCCCGCGTGATCCCGGTCACATTCGCGACGCCTTCCGGCTGCTACACTGATTTTACGTATTACTGACGATCGGCATGAATCCAATGGACAGCCCGACACATGAAACCGACGTTCACGACCTGTCGCTGGGCGTGATCCACGCTCTCCGTATGGTTGACACCGAGGCGCTGTCTTACGTGCAACTGCGGCGCCTGTACGCCGCGCTGGTCGAAGCGGCCAACATGGTGGACGACGAGATCGCGCGCCGCTCGGAAACGACCAATGCGCTTGGCGAAACCGTGCGCATCCAGTCTCCGCGG
>JAZBNZ010000175.1:0-19374 GCA_036350895.1 Woeseiaceae bacterium | reverse complement strand
TGGTGGCGGCATGGGCGGCGGTCCCGGCGGCGGCATGAGCGGCGGCGGGTCCCGCGGCGAGCAGGATTCGGGCGGCTCGTCCCGTCCGCCCGCACCGGACGACTTCGACGACGATATCCCGTTCTGAGGCGGCCTGCTTACGTCCAATCCCTCCCGCGGCGCGCCGGTATCTCCATAGCCTGCGCGCCGCTGCGATTCACGGCGCACAGAAAAAGTTCTGAAGCGCTCTCCAAGCCTGTTTCCCCGAGCTAGAGCAGGCGCTGCCGATCGATCACTTTTCGGCCAGACCATAAGGAAACAACACATTGGGGGCTTTCAAGACGCCACACGGCGGCGAGCTGAAGAATCTGTATCTCGGCGCCGAGGCCGCCGCCGCGGAGAAGCGGGCGGCACGCGATTACCCGTCCTGGGACCTGACCGGGCGCCAGCTCTGCGACATCGAACTGCTGCTGAACGGCGCGTTCTCGCCGCTCGAAGGCTTCCTCGGCGAGGTAGATTATCGCTCGGTCGTGGAGACGATGCGCCTCGAAAGCGGCGTGCTCTGGCCGATCCCGATCACGCTCGACGTCACCGAGGCGTTTGCCGACACGCTCGAAGCGGGCCGGATGGTTGCGCTTCGTGACCTCGAGGGCGTCGTGATCGCCACGCTCGAGGTCGGCGACGTCTACCGGCCGGACAAGGCTGCCGAGGCCCTGGGTGTGTTCGGGACGACCGACGAGGCGCACCCGGCCGTACACTACCTCAACAACATTGCCCACCCGGTATACCTCGGCGGTCGGCTGAAGGGCATCGAGAAGCCAATCCATTACGACTTCAAGCACCTGCGCGACGGTCCGGCCGAGATGCGCGACCGCTTCGAGAAGCTGGGCTGGCGCAAGGTCGTCGCGTTCCAGACGCGCAACCCGATGCACCGCGCCCACCAGGAGCTGAGCTTCCGGGCGGCGCGCGACGTCGAGGCAAACCTGCTCATCCACCCGGTCGTCGGCATGACCAAGCCCGGCGACGTGGATCACTACACGCGCGTGCGCTGCTACGAGCACCTTCTCAAGCGCTATCCCGAGCAGACGACGATGCTGAGCCTCTTGCCGCTCGCGATGCGCATGGGCGGACCGCGCGAGGCGATGTGGCACGCGATCATCCGCAAGAACTACGGCTGCACGCACCTGATCGTCGGCCGCGATCACGCGGGGCCAGGCCAGGATTCCAAGGGCAACGACTTCTACGGGCCCTACGACGCTCAGGATCTCCTCCGCGAGCACGAGGAGGAGCTGGACATCTCGATGGTGCCGTTCCGGATGATGGTCTACGCCGAGAACCGGGCGCAGTACATCCTCGCCGACGAGGCTACCGACGACGACACCGTGCTGAACATCAGCGGCACCGAACTCCGCCGCCGCCTCGCTGAAGGCCTGGAGATCCCGGACTGGTTCTCGTTTCCCGAGGTGGTCGAGGAGCTGCGGCGCACGCATCCGCCGCGTCACAGGCAGGGCTTCACCGTGTTCTTCACCGGGCTTTCCGGTTCGGGCAAGTCCACTGTCGCGAACGCGCTCATGGCAAAGCTGATGGAGCTCGGCGGCCGCAACGTCAGCCTGCTGGACGGCGACCATGTCCGCAAGAACCTGTCGAGCGAGCTCGGCTTCTCCAAGGAACACCGCGACCTCAACATTACGCGCATCGGCTACGTGGCCAGCGAGATCACGAAGCACGGCGGCATCGCGATCTGCGCGCCCATCGCGCCCTACGCGGGGACGCGCCGCATCGTCCGCGACATGGTGTCGTCGGTGGGCGGTTTCGTCGAAGTCCACGTCGCGACGCCGCTCGAGGTCTGCGAGGAACGGGACCGCAAGGGGCTCTATGCGAAGGCACGCGCCGGCATCATCAAGGAGTTCACTGGCATCAGCGACCCTTACGAAGCCCCCGAGAACCCGGAGATGGTGCTCGACACCACCGAGGTGTCGCCGGACCTGTCGGCGCACCGGGTCCTCGTCAAGCTCGAGGCGCTGGGCTTCATACGCTGACGCTGCCCGAATCGGGTAAACTAGCGGGTTTTCGACCGGGATTTCTGCCGTGAACAGGAAGCTTTTCATCAAGACGATGGGCTGCCAGATGAACGAGTACGACTCGGAGAAGATGGCGGACGTCCTGCGCGAGTCGCACGGCTACGAGCTGACCGATCGCGTCGAGGACGCGAGCCTGCTGCTGGTCAATACCTGCTCCATTCGCGAGAAGGCCCAGGAAAAGGTGTTCTCCGAGCTCGGTCGCTGGCGCGCCCTCAAGGAAGAGAATCCCGACGTGATGATCGGGGTCGGCGGCTGCGTCGCGAGCCAGGAAGGCGAGGGCATCGCCCGGCGTGCGCCCTTCGTCGACCTCGTGTTCGGGCCGCAGACGCTGCACCGGCTGCCCGAGATGCTCGAGGACGCCCGCCGTGAGCGGCGTTCGGTGGTCGATATCTCGTTCCCCGAGATCGAGAAGTTCGACAGGCTTCCCGAGCCCCGCGCCGACGGACCGACGGCCTTTGTCTCGGTCATGGAAGGCTGCAGCAAGTACTGCTCGTTCTGCGTCGTTCCGTACACGCGCGGCGAGGAGATCAGCCGGCCCTTCGACGACGTCATTGCCGAGGTCGTCACGCTGGCGGAGCAGGGCGTCCGGGAGGTCAACCTGCTCGGCCAGAACGTCAACGCCTATCGCGGTCCGATGCACGACGGCTCGATCGCCGATCTCGCGACGCTGATCTACTACGTGGCGGCGATCGAGTCGATCGAGCGGATTCGCTTCACGACGTCCCACCCGGTCGAGTTCACGGACAGCCTGATCGAGGCCTACGCCGAGGTGCCGAAGCTCGCCAATTACCTGCACCTGCCGGTGCAGCACGGCTCGGATCGTATTCTCGCCGCGATGAAGCGGGGCCACACCGCTCTCGAGTACAGGAGCAAGATCCGCAAGCTGCGCGCCGTTCGTCCGGACATCTCGCTGTCGTCCGATTTCATCGTCGGTTTTCCGGGCGAGACAGACCGCGATTTCGAAGCGCTGATGAACCTGGTCGCCGAGGTCGGCTTCGACCAGTCGTTCAGTTTCATCTACAGCGCCCGGCCGGGCACGCCGGCGGCCAGTCTCGCCGACGAGACGCCGCTCGACGTCAAGAAAGAGCGCCTCCAGCTCCTGCAGGCACGGATCAACCAGCAGGCGATGGCGATCAGCCGGGGCATGGTCGGCACGACGCAGCGGATCCTCGTCGAGAAACCCTCGAAGAAGGATGCCCGCCAGCTGGCCGGCCGCACCGAGAACATGCGCTGGGTGAATTTCGACGGGGACCCGTCCCTGATCGGGCAGTTCGTCGACGTCGTGATCACCGAGGCGCTGCCGAACTCGCTCCGCGGCCGGCTTCTCGACAGCCGCGCTGCCTGAAAAGCCGGAGCCTGCGGTGTGACCGCGCAGCAACCGACCGACCGGAATTGGCCTACGACACCTTTCTGACGCATTTTTTTGCTAGTCTCCTGATTCAGCCCGTTGTTTCACAAGGTTTGGTAACCGACACTTGAACGCCGTTCACGTTTTCCGGGACGTGGTCCTGGAACCCGCCGATAACAAACGCCTGGCCAATCTCTGCGGCCAGTTCGACGAACACCTGCGACAGATCGAAGAGCGACTCGGCGTCGAGATCGCGAGTCGCGGCAATCATTTCCGTATCTCCGGCCAGCCGGGCGCGACCGAGGTCGGCAGCGATGTCATCCAGTCGCTGTTCGAGATGACGGGCCGGGAACGGCTCGATCCGGAGCGCGTGCACATGCTGCTCGCCGAAACGGTGATGAACGAGGATCGCGGCACCGACCGGCGCCCGGGCCTCGATCCCGAGGAACTGACGATCCAGACCCGGCGCAAGCTGATCCGGCCACGGGGCGGCAACCAGGCGGCGTACATCCGGAATATTCACGAGCACGACCTGGCGTTCGGGATCGGTCCGGCCGGCACCGGCAAGACCTACCTCGCCGTCGCCGCCGCGGTGGAGGCGCTCGACAACGAAGAGGTCCGGCGCATCGTGCTCGTCCGGCCGGCGGTCGAAGCAGGCGAACGGCTCGGCTTCCTGCCCGGCGACATGTCGCAAAAGGTCGACCCTTACCTGCGGCCGATGTACGACGCGCTGTACGACATGCTGGGCCTCGACCAGGTTGCGCGCCTGATCGAACGCAACGTGATCGAGATCGCGCCGCTCGCGTTCATGCGCGGGCGCTCGCTGAACGAATCGTTCGTGCTGCTGGACGAAGCGCAGAACACGAGTGTCGAGCAGATGAAGATGTTCCTGACCCGGATCGGCTTCGGATCGCGGGCGGTCGTCACCGGCGACGTCACGCAGATCGACCTGCCGTCCGGCCAGGTCTCCGGACTTCGCAACGCGATCGACGTACTCGACGGCGTCGACGGGATCGGCTTCACGCATTTCACGCGGCGCGACGTCGTCCGGCACCCGCTGGTCCGGCGCATCGTGCGTGCCTACGAAGACGCCGAGCCATCCTGAGACCTGCGTACCCGTGAGCCGACAAATTGCCGTAGAGGTTTCGGAAACGGCCGCGGGCGACGTACCTCGCCCCGGCGACGACCGGATCGGCGACTGGGTCGCCGCGGCACTCGAGGCCGCCGACGCACAGCGGGGGCGGGACCTCGAGGTGGCCGTGCTGCTCGCCGACGCTGCCGCGGTAGCGGCGATGAATCGCGACTACCGGGGCAAGGACCGGCCGACGAACGTGCTGTCGTTTCCCGGCGGGCCGATGGACGGACTGCCGCCGGAGACGGCCCTGCAGCTCGGCGACATCGTCCTCTGTCCGTCGGTGATCGCGGCGGAGGCCCGGGAGCAGGGCAAGAAATCCGACGATCACTGGGCGCACCTGTGCGTCCACGGCGCGCTGCACCTCGCCGGTTACGATCACGACAACGACGCGGATGCCGCCGTCATGGAGTCCCTCGAGGTGCGTATTCTCGGGGCGCTCGGGATACCGGATCCCTATCAGGTGAGCCAGTGACGTACCCGCGGCCCTACTTGAGCTACAATAAACCCTTACCGGCCCATGCCGGCCCGCTTTGCCCACCCAAGGTTCGATGAACGACAAACCGCCAAGTACCAGCGGCACCGGGAGCACCAGCCTGATCGCGCGTCTCAAGCGTGCGCTCAGCGGGGAGCCCTGGAGCCGCGACGAATTCCAGGAATTTCTGCAGCAGTCCCAGGTCGAGCTCGACGCCGACGAGAAGAACATGCTCGCCGGTGTACTCGAGGTGTCCGAGACCCAGGTGCGTGACGTGATGATCCCCCGTTCGCAGATGGTCGTGATCGACATCAACCAGCCCTTCGAGGACATCCTGAAGACCATCGTCGAGTCCGGGCACTCCCGTTTCCCGGTCATCGGCGAGGATCGTGACGAAGTGCTCGGTATTCTGCTCGCCAAGGACCTGCTCCGGCATTTCGGCAGCGAGGCGGCAAAGGACATTTCCATCCGCCGCCTGCTCAGGACGGCGTCCGTGATCCCGGAGTCGAAGCGCCTGAATGCACTGCTGAAGGAGTTTCGTGCGAGCCACAACCACATGGCGATCGTCGTCGATGAGTATGGCGGGGTCGCCGGGTTGCTGACGATCGAGGACGTGCTGGAAGAGATCGTCGGGGACATCGACGACGAGCACGACCCCGAGGAGGCCGAGTTCATCAGGCCGGACGGCGAGAAGAACGGGCGACCCTGCTACGCCGTGCGCGCGCTGACCCGCATCGACGACTTCAACGATTATTTCGAGTGCGAGCTCAGCGACGAGGAATACGACACGATCGGCGGTCTCGTGATGCACGAACTCGGCCGCCTGCCGCGACGCGGGGAGAAGATCGATTTCGACGGCTTCGAGTTCGCCGTCACCAAGGCCGACCGCCGCCGCATCGATACGCTGCAGGTTCAACGACAGGGCGCCTGACGGATGGCAAGCAAAGGGTCCCTGGTGCAATGGCCGGTGGACCGGCCCTTGCTCGGCCGCGGTTTGGCATTCGCGCTCGGCCTCGCGTTCACCGCCGGGTTCGCACCGCTGGGCCTGTCGCTCCTCGTCATCGTCGTGCTCATCCCGCTGCTGTATGCCATGTATACGACGTCGCCCCGCGATGCCGCCGGGTACGGCTTCTGGTTCGGCGCGGGAGCGTTTTTGTCCGGGACCTACTGGATCTATATCTCGGTCGCGGGCTTCGGCGGCGCGCCCTGGTTCGTCGCGGTATTCCTCGTTCTGTTCCTCGTCAGCATCATGGCGGCCTATCTCTCGATCACGGCCTGGCTGATCGCGCGACTGGCGCGCGGTGAGCCGCTCTCGTTGCTGATCGTCGCGCCGTCGGCCTGGGTGCTGATCGAGTGGCTCCGCGGCTGGCTGTTCACCGGCTTTCCGTGGCTCGCGATCGGCTACGCACAATCCGATTCCGCGCTCGCCGGCTGGGCGCCGGTTGCCGGCGTCTACGGCGTGTCGTTCGCGGCGCTGCTGTCGGCCGCGGCGGTCGTCGCCGCGCTCCTCGCCTCCGGCCGCCAGCGCCTCGTCGCCGGCGCGCTCGTGGTCCTGCCGTTCCTCGGGGGCGCCTTGCTGGAACGCGTGGACTGGACGGAGCCGCACGGCCCGCCGCTGACGGCCACCGTGATCCAGGCCGGTATTCCACAGGACCAGAAATGGCAGCCCGACATGCTCGAGCCGACGCTCCGCTTCTACCGAGGCGAGACGCTGAAGGCCGCCGGCAGCGATATCGTGCTGTGGCCGGAAGTCGCGGTGCCGTCGGTCGATGACTACATGGAGAGCTTTATCGACCGGCTCGGGCAGGATGCGCGTTCGGCCGGACAGTCCATCATCTTCGGAATCCTCGAGCGCGAGGAAGTCCGCGGCGAGACGCGTACCTATAACGCCCTGTTCCTGGCCGACGGGGGGCCGATACAGCGCTATCGCAAGCAGCACCTCGTCCCCTACGGCGAGTACTTCCCCGTGCCCGGATTCTTGAGGGAACGCTTCGACATGAAGTTCATCCCGCGGACGGATCTCTCGCCCGGCGAGCGCGAACAGCGGCTGCTGGTTCACGGCACCGATACGCCGCTGGCGGCCGCGATCTGCTACGAGGACGCCTACGGCTCCGAGCAGCTCTACGCGCTGCCCGAGGCGAAGCTGCTCATCAACGTCAGCAACGATGCCTGGTTCGGCGACTCGATCGCGCCGATGCAGCATCTGCAGATCGCGCGCATGCGCTCGATCGAGGCGGAGCGCCCCACGATCCGGGCGACGAGCACCGGCATCAGCGCATTCATCGACGCCGAGGGCAAGGTCGTAGAGCAGGGGTCGCAGTTCGAGCCCGTGATCATGACCGGCGAGGTACAGCCCCGGACCGGCGCAACGCCTTACGTCCGCTTCGGCAATACGCCGGTCATCGTCCTCTGCGCCGCGCTGCTCGCTGCCGCCTGGGTCCGGATTCGCGCCGGGCTCTGAGCGGGGCCCCGGCCGGATTGCGGGCTGCGCAAACTCCCGGCATGCGGTACGCTTCCGCCCTTCGAAACCACCAGCATCCGATGCCCGAACGCAATGAGCACAGCCTATAAACCCGCTGACGTCGAGCGTGCCGCCCAGGAACACTGGGCAGAGACCCGCTGCTTCGAAGTCCAGGAGCGCGAGGACAAGGAAAAATTCTACTGCCTGACGATGTTCCCGTACCCGAGTGGGAAGCTGCACATGGGACACGTCCGCGTCTTCACGATCAGCGACGTCATCGCGCGCTACCAGCGCATGCAGGGCAGGCATGTCCTGCAGCCGATGGGCTGGGATGCCTTCGGCATGCCAGCCGAGAACGCGGCCATCAAGCAGGGCGTGCCGCCGGCAGCCTGGACCTACGAGAACATCGATTACATGCGCGGGCAGCTGAAGCGACTCGGGTACGCGTACGACTGGACCCGGGAAGTCACGACCTGCCGCCCCGAGTACTACCGCTGGGAGCAGTGGCTGTTTACGAAGCTGTTCGAGAAGGGGCTCGTCTACCGCAAGAACTCGATCGTCAACTGGGACCCGGTCGACCAGACGGTGCTCGCGAACGAGCAGGTCATCGACGGCCGCGGCTGGCGATCCGACGCGCTGGTCGAACGCCGTGAGATTCCGCAGTGGTTCATGAAGATCACGGCCTACGCCGACGAGTTGCTCGAGGATCTCGACGACCTGCCGGGCTGGCCGGAATCCGTGAAGACGATGCAGCGTAACTGGATCGGCCGTTCCGAGGGCGTCGAGCTGTCGTTCGAGGTGGCGGGTGAGGATGAGCCGCTCGTCGTGTATACGACCCGGCCCGACACGCTGTACGGCGTGACCTACATGGCCGTCGCCGCCGAGCATCCGCTGGCGACCCGCGCCGCCGGGGACAACGCCGAGCTGGCCGCGTTTATCGAGGAATGCCGCAAGACCGACGCCGCCGAGGCGACGCTCGAAACGATGGAAAAGAAGGGCATGCCGCTCGGCATCAGCGCGACACACCCCTTGACCGGCGAGGACGTGCCGCTGTGGGTCGCGAATTTCGTGCTCATGGGCTACGGCACCGGCGCCGTGATGGCCGTCCCGGGTCACGATGCCCGCGACTGGGAGTTCGCGAAAAAACATGGCCTGCCGATCAGGCAGGTGATAGCCCCGGCTGACGGTAGCGAGATTGACATCGACGAGGCGGTCTACACCGACAAGGGCGTGCTCGTGAACTCGGGCGAATACGACGGCCTCGATTCGGAAGCCGCGTTCAACGCGATCGCGGACCACTTCGAAGCCAGCGGCCGTGGCCGGCGGACGATCAACTACCGGCTGCGCGACTGGGGTGTTTCCCGTCAGCGCTACTGGGGCACGCCGATCCCGATCATCTACTGTGACGATTGCGACGCGGTGCCTGTCCCCGAAGATCAGCTGCCGGTCGTGCTTCCCGAGGACGTCGAATTTACCGGCGTGGGCTCGCCGCTCAAGAACATGCCCGAGTTCGTCGAAACGAGCTGCCCTCGCTGCGGCAAGCCAGCGCGCCGCGAGACCGACACGTTCGACACCTTCGTCGAGTCGTCCTGGTATTTCGCGCGCTATGCATGCCCCGACAACGACCAGGCCATGCTCGACCAGCGTGCCGAGTACTGGCTCCCCGTCGACCAGTAAACCGGCGGCGTCGAGCACGCGATCCTGCACCTCCTGTACGCACGCTTCTACCAGAAGCTCATGCGCGATGAGGGGCTGTCGTCGGCGGACGAGCCGTTCACGAACCTGCTGACGCAGGGCATGGTGCTGAAGGACGGCGCCAAGATGTCCAAGGCCAAGGGCAACACGGTCGATCCGCAGGAACTGATCGATACCTACGGCGCCGACACCGTGCGTCTCTTCATGATGTTCGCGGCGCCGCCCGAGCAGGCGCTGGAATGGTCCGACGAAGGTGTGGCGGGCTCGTTCCGATTCCTGAAGCGATTCTGGGGTGCCGTGATGGATCACATCGCTGCGGGCGACACGCCGGAGCTCGACCCGGCGGCGCTCGACGAGGGCCAGAAGGCGCTGCGGCGCAAGACGCACCAGACGATCGCGAAGATCTCGGACGATATCGGCCGGCGCCAGTCCTTCAACACGGCGGTTGCAGCGGTCATGGAACTGCTCAACGCGATCACCCGTTTCGAGGACGCTTCGCCCCGGGGACGGGCGGTCGTGCGGGAAGCGCTCGAGGCGGCCATATTGATGCTGTCACCGATGGCGCCGCATATCTGCCACGGCCTGTGGGAGGCGATCGGCCACCAGACGGCGCTCGTCGACGAGTCCTGGCCCGAGGTCGATGAGACGGCACTCGAGATCGACACGATCGAGATCGTCGTCCAGGTCAACGGCAAGCTTCGCGGCCGCATCTGTATCGCCGCCGACGCGGACCGCGACGCGGTCGGTGCGGCGGCACTCGAGGATCCCAACGTGCAGCGTTTCGTTGCCGGCAAGGAAGTCCGGAAGACGATCGTTGTGCCGGGCCGGCTCGTCAACATCGTCGTGTGAGGGCATGCTGATACGCCTCGTCCCGCTGCTCCTCGCGCTCGCCCTCCTGGGCGGCTGCGGGTTCCAGCTGCAGGGTGCCGTGACGGTGCCCGAGGCAATGGAGCGGACGTACATCGACACGGTCGATCCGTACAGCCTGTTCTACACGGAGTTGAGCCGGCGCCTCGCGGCGGCCGGTATCGACGTCGTCGACAGTCCGGATGCTGCAACCGCCGTCCTGTCATTGCTGTCCGACGAAACCGGCCAGCGTGTCCTGTCGGTCTCGGCGCGCAACACGCCGACCGAGTTCGAGGTGTTCTACACAATCGAGTATGCGCTGGTGAGCGACGGTGGGGCCTCGCTGCCGCAGCAAACCCTGACGCTCACCCGGGACTACATCTACGACGAGACGGTGGTCCTTGGCAAAGCCCGCGAGGAAGACCTCCTGCGGCGCGCGATCGTCGAGGACATGGTGAGGATCGTCCTCAAGCAGATTTCGACGCTGTAGGCGGCCTGTGAAGGAGGTCCCGGTTCTGACCGTAGGCGACATCGGCGCGCACGCGGTTCGGGACCTGCTCGATCGCTACGGACTGGAACTCGTCGTGTCCGCCCCGGGCGCGGCAATACCCGGTAGCTACTGGGGCGAACGCGAGGCCGGCGTCATCGGGTTTGACGTCCACGTCCGCCCGGACACGCCCGTACATTCACTGCTGCACGAGGCCTGCCACGTCATCTGCATGGACGCGGAGCGACGCCGGTCGCTCGAGCGGGACGCCGGCGGCGACGACCTCGAGGAAGCCGCGGTCTGTTACCTGCAGGTCGTCCTGGCCGATCGGCTGCCGGGCGTCGGCCGCGATCGCCTGATGCGTGACATGGACGCCTGGGGTTACAGCTTCCGGCTCGGTTCGACGCGGGCCTGGTTCGTCGACGATGCCAGCGATGCAGCGGACTGGCTCGTTCGGGAAGGGCTCCTGTCCGCCGACGGCACCCCGATCTTCAGGCTGCGGGGCGAAGCATAGGCAAGTACCCGGGTAATCCGGGCGGTGCCGGTCAGAGCTGCGTCGGGTTGGGCGCGTCGCCGTAGACGTCCTCGGGGTCGAAGACTTTCACGGTGTCGGTAAAGATCAGGTCGACGTCACCCGCCCGGGCCGCCGCCTGGAACTCGCTGCCCGTCGGGACACGGCGATAGAAGCAGCTGCGATAGCCCACGTGACAGCTCGCGCCGCCTTCGACGTCCACGCGCAGCCAGATACAGTCCTGATCGTCGTCGACCAAAAGTTCGCGCACGCGCTGCACGAAGCCGCTGGTTGCGCCCTTGTGCCAGAGAACCTGCCGGCTGCGGCTGAAATAATGAGCCTCGCCGGTCTCGATCGTCAGCGCCAGCGCCTCGGCGTTCATATAACCCTGCATCAGGAGTTCGCCCGTCGTCGCATCGGTCGTGACGACGGTGATCAGCCCGCGATCATCGAATTTCGGGGCCAGATCGCGGCCTTCCTCGACCTGTTCGATGGATTCCCGGGTCTTGAAGTTGACGGCGTGTTCCGACATTGCGCTTTTCACGGTAATTGCAGGGGGCCGGGAGGATACAGGGCATCGCCGGCGGCAGCAATATTGGTATCATGCGCGTCTTTGCGCGAATTCCGCCAGACAGGATACATGTCCGCTGCTACCACAATCCGTCTCCACGACACCCGCCGGGGCAAGAAGGTGCCGTTCCGGCCGCAACGCGACGGCGAGGTCACGATGTATCTCTGTGGCCCGACCGTCTATAACTATGCGCACATCGGCAATGCCCGGCCGGCCGTTGTCTTCGACCTGCTCGCCCGCGTTCTGAAGCGCCGCTACAAGCTCAGGTTCGCGCGCAACATCACCGACGTCGACGACAAGATCAACCAGGCCTCGATCGACACCGGCAAGCCGATCAACGAGATCACGGCGCAGTACATCAAGGCCTACAACGACGACATGGGCGTGCTCGGCGTCCAGCGGCCGACGATAGAGCCCAGGGCGACCGAGCACATACCCGAAATGATCGCGATGATCCAGACGCTGATCGACAAGGGGTACGCCTACGAGGCCGACGGCCACGTCCTGTTCGACGTTGAGAAGGACTCCGAATACGGCTCCCTGTCGCGCCGCAATCTCCGGGAGATGATTGCCGGATCGCGTGTCGAGGTGGCGCCGTACAAACGTGCCCCGCAGGATTTCGTGCTCTGGAAACCGTCGAGCCCGGAACTGCCCGGCTGGGACTCCCCGTGGGGCCGGGGCCGCCCGGGCTGGCACATCGAATGTTCGGCGATGGCCGAGAAACATCTCGGCGAGACCATCGACATCCACGCCGGCGGCCAGGATCTCGTGTTCCCGCACCACGAGAACGAGATGGCCCAGTCCACCTGCGCACACGACGGCGCGCCTTTCGCGAACTACTGGCTTCACAACGGCTTCCTGAGCATTAACCAGGAGAAGATGTCGAAGTCGCTCGGCAACGTGCTGCTCGTCCACGACCTCGTGAAGCTGTTCCCGGGCGAGGTGATCCGGCTCGCGCTGCTGTCGGCGCACTACCGGCAGCCTCTCGACTGGTCCGACGAAACGCTGCGCTCGGCGCGCGAGAAGCTCGATCGCCTGTACGGTGCCGTCCGGGGCATCGAGTTAAGCGAAGCGGCGCTCGCTGCCGCGGAGCCGCCGGACGCGGTCATCGAAGCGCTCGAGGACGACCTGAACACGCCCAGGGCCATGGCGGCCTTTTTCGAGCTGGCGCGCGAACTCAACAAGGCAGAGGACGACGCGGAGCGGCAGCGCCTGGCGGCACAGATGTATGCCACGGGCCGGCTGCTGGGCTTCCTGTCCGAGGACGCCGACGCCTGGTTTACCGGCGACGGTGACATGCCGGCCGAGGAGATCGAGTCCCTGCTCGAGGAGCGGCGCCGCGCACGTGCGGACAAGGATTTCGCGAAGGCCGACGAGATTCGCGATCGCCTCGCCGGGTCGGGTGTGCAGATCGAGGACGGAGCCGGCGGGACGATCTGGCGACGGGTGGAATCATGAACGAAGTGGAACAGGCACAGGCGGAGGTCATCGAGGAATTCGCGTTCTTCGAGGACTGGATGGATCGCTACCAGTATCTCATCGACCTCGGCCGGCGGCTGCCCGAGCTGCCGGCATCCGACCGCTCCGAGGAGAACCGGATTCGCGGTTGCCAGTCGCAGGTCTGGTTCGCGGTCGAGGAGCGCGACGGCCGGCTGTATTTCCGGGCCATCAGCGATGCGGCGATCGTCTCCGGACTGATCGCGCTGCTCCTGCGCATCTACAGCGGTCGGAAGCCCGGAGACATCCTCGCGACACCGCCCGACTTCGTGCAGGCGCTCGGGCTCGAGAGTCATCTGAGCCCGACGCGCAGCACCGGGCTGGCGTCGATGCTGGAGGCGATCCGCGGGTTTGCGACGGCGGCGCTAGAGACCGCCTGATGGCACGCCGGCGCTGGCTGGCGATGCCGCTGGTCGCGCTCGTGCGGCTGTACCAGCTGACGCTCTCGCCCTGGTTCGGCATGAACTGCCGGTACCAGCCCACCTGTTCGGCCTACGCGATCGAGGCGCTGGAAACCTACGGTGTCGTCAGGGGAGGCTGGCTCGCACTTCGGCGCATTGCCCGCTGTCACCCCTGGGGTGGGTCGGGATACGACCCGGTGCCGCGGCCCGACGAAGAGGACAGCGAGTGAGCCCTCTCGAGTTCTTTCGGGAATTCACCTACCCGCTGCGCAACGCATCGACCCTGGTCACGATTGCCGCGCTTGCGCTGCTGTTGCTGCTCGCGAATGCTGCCGGTCTTTTCGGCATCTGGCTCTACGTGATCGTCGCGATCTGCTCCGTTCGTTACGCCACGGTGCTGCTCGAGGCCCGTGCACGCGCTGTCGATCCCGAGCCGCCGGGTATAGAAATGTTCTCGCTGCTCGGCAGCGGCTGGACGCTGTTCCCGGTCGTGCATCTTGCCCTAGGCTACGGCCTCGTTCTGCTCGGCGGTGCCGTGCTGGGCGGCGGCGGGGCATTTGTTCTCGGCGCGGCATACGTAATGGTCCTGCCGGCGTTGTTCGCGGCGCTGGCCATCACGCGCTCACCGCTGGAGAGCCTGAACCTCGGTACCGCGTTCCGGCTGATCGGTCGGATCGGCCTCGGGTACTGGGCGGCACCCGCTGCGCTCTTGCTGGCGGCGCTGCTGCCCGCGCTGATCCCGGACCTGCCGCGGCCCGTCGCCCTGGTTCTCGACCTCGGGATCGGCTTCGGCGTCGTTGCCGTGATCGGCGGCATGATCCGGCCTTTCGATTTTTTCGCCGAGGTCGATATCGAGACCCCGGTCGGGGCGAACCCCGAGACAAGCAGGGAGCGCCTCGAAAAAGCGCGCAACACGGCGCTGAATCACGCCTATGGCTTTGCAAGCCGCGGCAACGTCGACGGGGCGCTCCGACACATCTCGCAGTGGATCGCGAACGAGGAACCGTACCCCGGCGACGCCTGGCCCTGGTTCTTTACCGCGATGCTGAAATGGGAGGACCCGTATGCCGCACTCAGGCTTGCCCAGGACTACCTCGACCTGCTGCTGCAGGCGGGCGAAACGGGTGCCGCGGTCAAGCTTATGCTGCGGTGCCGATACGCCGACGAGAATTTCAGGCCTCACGCCGCGTCGCGTGAGGCCGCGCTCAGAGCCGCGGAGTCCGCCGACAACGAGGAGCTCGCCGGCTGGCTGAGGCGGCGGTGATTGTTGCCGGCTCCCGTGGTATTTTTCACCGATGCAAAAGAATCTGCTTACGATCCTGCGCTGTCCGGTCTCGCACAAGGGCCTTGCCGTCATGCGGGCGGACCGGCTGCGGCAACTGAATAGTGCGATCGCCGGCGGCGACGTGCGCAATCGTGACGGTCAGCCCGTCACCGACCCGCTCGACGAAGCACTGGTGACCGACGACGGCAAGCTCGGCTACCCGGTTGCGGACGGCATCCCGGTGCTGCTCGAGGGTGCGGCAATCCAGCTGTCGCAGATCGACTGAGTCGGCGCGCGGCGGGTTTGTGATCGCCGGCCGGTAGCGTATTATCGGGCTCATATGACGCCAATTCCGACTGCGTGAAAATCCAGGCGAATCAGCTTTCGTCTTACCTCCGGCAGGGCCTCCTGCCCTGCTACCTGGTGACCGGCGACGAGCCCCTGCTGGTTGCCGAAGCACTGGACGACATCCGTTCAGCCGCGCGTGAAGCCGGCTTCACCTCTCGTGACCGTCACGTCGCCGCGGGCGGTTTCGACTGGTCACGGCTGCGCGAGGCCGGGGCGAGCCTGTCGCTGTTCGCCGAGAAGCGCATCATCGAGCTCGCGCTGCCCACCGGCAAGCCGGGCGTCGAGGGCAGTGCGGCGATCACGGACCTCGTCGGGAATCTCCACGAGGATATCCTCCTGATCGTCACCGGCCCCAGGCTCGACAAGTCCGGGCAGAACGCCAAGTGGGCCAAGGCACTCGAGAAGGCCGGCGCGTTTCTGCCGATATGGCCCGTCGATGCGCGCGAGCTGCCGGGATGGATCGCGAAGCGCATGCAGGCAGCGGGCCTGGTGCCCG
The DNA here is from genome assembly GCA_036350895.1 of Woeseiaceae bacterium. Taxonomy (GTDB): domain Bacteria; phylum Pseudomonadota; class Gammaproteobacteria; order Steroidobacterales; family Woeseiaceae; genus UBA1847. The sequence continues at coordinate 3,782 of JAZBNZ010000175.1, read as the reverse complement.
ACCGGGAGGCCGTCACGCTGATCGCCGATCGTGTCGAAGGCAACCTCCTCGCGGCCAGCCAGGAGATCGAGAAGCTGAGGCTCGTGCTCGGCGAGGGCCCGGTGTCCGCCGCGGACGTCCTCGCGGGAGTCGCGGACAGCAGCCGTTTCGACGTCTTCAAGCTGACGGATGCGGCGCTCTCCGGCGAGACGGCGCGTGCACTCAGGATCCTCGGCGGTTTGCGCGCCGAGGGTGTGACGCCGGTACTGGTCGTCTGGTCGCTGCTTCGCGACGTGCGCTCGCTGGCACGCCTCGGCGAAGCGGTGCGGAACCGGCAGGACCCTGGCGCCGCAATGCAGAAGGCCGGCATCTGGCGGGCGCGGCAGGGCTTGTTCCGCAGCGCGATCTCGCGGCACTCCCACGCCAGCGCCTATCGCCTGCTGAAGCTCCTCGGCGAGGCCGATGCGCGCGCGAAGGGCCAGGCCCCGGGTGATCCCTGGGAACAGCTGGTGAACGTCGTGATTTGTCTCTCCGGCAGCGTCAGGCGCCGCGCCGCATGATCCTGCCACGGAGCACACTCGTTTGAGGCCGCTGGGCGTCTTCGGCGGGACATTCGACCCGGTCCACTACGGGCACCTGCGCACGGCCTTCGAGATGCTGGAGGCACTGGATTTCGGTGAGGTACGGTTCGTTCCCTGCGGCGATCCGCCGCACCGCGGCGCGACCTTCGCCACCGCGGGGCAGCGGCTGGAGATGGTCGAGGCGGCCATCCGGGGCCAGGCCGGTTTCGTCGTCGACGACCGCGAAGTGCGCCGTGACGGGCCGTCGTACACGGTCGAGACGCTCGAGTCACTGCGGACGGAATTTCCGGGGCGCTCGCTGGGTCTGATTATCGGTATGGACGCGTTCCTGTCGCTGCCGGGCTGGCATCGATGGGATGAAATTCTCGATCTGGCCCATATTATCGTTGCGCATCGGCCCGGCTGGCGGGCACCGGACTACGGTCCGCTGGGTGACCTGCTGACCGACCACGGAACGCACAAGATCGAGAAGCTTCACGATGCCCCGGCGGGACGAGTGCACATTCATGCCGTGACGCAGCTCGAGATCGCGTCCACGCACATACGCGAGCTGATCGCGATCGGCCGGGAACCGCGATTCCTGATGCCGGATGCCGTGATCGGCGTGCTTAAGGATTTGGGATGTTACGAAGACGACGCAGGAAACTGACCGCCGGGGTGCCGGCAAAGGAGACCGATATCGATACGACTCGTCCGAAGGAGATGGCGCTCTGCCAATGAACCGTGAATCTATGAACAGTGAAGAACTGAGTGAACTCGTCGTCGAAGCGCTCGACGACATCAAGGGCCAGGACATCGTCAAGCTCGACGTCCGCGATATGACGACCGTGACCGACTACATGATCGTCGCCAGCGGCACGTCCAATCGACATGTGCAGGCGCTCGTCGACAACGTCGCGGAGAAGGCCAGGGAAGCCGGCCACAAGCCGATCGGCGTGGAAGGCGAGGAGGGTGGCGAATGGGTCCTGCTCGACCTGCAGGACGCGCTCGTTCACGTGATGCTGCCGAAAGTCCGCCAGTTCTATAACCTGGAGAAGCTCTGGTCGATGGGCCGGGCAGGCGAAATCGCCGCCACGGAACACTAGCGGGACCGTGCATTTCCGTATTCTGGCCGTCGGCGATCGCCAGCCGGCGTGGGTGGACGACGCTGTGAAAAACTACGCGACCCGCCTGCCGCCCGCATGGCGGTTTCGAGTCGACGTACTGCCGACGGCGAAGCGCAAGCGCGGTGACCGTTCGGCGCGGCCGCGCGAGGAGGAAGGCGCGGCCATCCTCGACAGGACGCGCGACGAATTCCTCGTCCTGCTCGACGAGCGCGGGCAGGGCCTCTCGAGCGCCGACCTCGCCGCGAAACTCACCGACTGGCAACAGGACGGCCGCGACATCGCCCTGGTGATCGGTGGCCCGGATGGCGTCAGCAACGCGGTCCGGCAGCGTGCCGACTACACCTGGTCGCTGTCCGCGCTAACGCTACCCCACGGCCTCGCGAGGATCCTCTGCGTCGAGCAGCTGTACCGCGCCTGGTCGATGAACGCCGGGCACCCGTATCACCGGGCCTGAACGAGAGTTATCCATGCACCGACTTCGCCTGATACTGGCGTCGGGTTCTCCGCGCCGCCGAGAAATCCTGGCCGCGCTGGGCCTCGATTTCGACGTTCGTCCGGTGGACGCCGACGAGACGCCGCTGCCCGGCGAAACGGCGGCAGAGATGGTCGACCGGCTCGCCCGGGTCAAGGCAGAAGCCGCCGCGGCGCCCGGCTGCGTGGTCGTCGGTGCGGATACCGCGGTCGCCCTGGACGGCGAGATGTTTGCGAAGCCTGCCGACCGTGACGACGCCGTGCGCATGCTGCAGCGGCTGTCCGGTCGCGAACATGAGGTCCTGACGGGCGTGGCAGTCGCGGCCGGCGGCCGCGTCGATTCGGTCGTCTCCCGGACCCGCGTCCGTTTTCGCGACATTCGTCGGGACGAGGCGCTCGATTACTGGCAAAGTGGAGAGCCGCGCGACAAGGCCGGCGGCTACGGAATTCAGGGGCTCGGCGGTGTCTTTGTCAGTAATATCGAAGGGAGTTACTCCGGTGTCGTCGGCCTTCCGGTCTTCGAGACCGCGACGCTATTGGCCAGGGCCGGTGTCCGCATAACGGGCATCGCCAGTGACAGCGAATCATGACTGACGAACAGGCGAAGGAAGAAATACTCGTCAACGTGACGTCCGGCGAAGTCCGGGCGGCACTGCTCGAGAACGGCGTGCTCCAGGAGGTGTACGTCGAGCGCGCCGGCCGCCGCGGCGTGATAAGCAACATCTACAAAGGCAAGGTCTCGCGGGTGCTGCCGGGCATGCAGGCCGCTTTTATCGATATAGGTCTCGACCGGACGGCCTTCCTGCACGCATCCGACATCATGCGGCGCAACAACGGCCGCAGCGAGTTCTCCACCGAAGACGTGCCCGGTATCCGGGACCTGGTCAGGGAGGGCGACGAACTGCTCGTGCAGGTGGTCAAGGATCCGCTGGGCAACAAGGGTGCCCGGCTGACCACGTTCATTACCTTGCCGTCCCGGCACCTCGTGCTGCTGCCGAAGGGTGACGCGGTGGGCGTGTCGGCGCGGATCGAAGACGAGGCCGAACGCGAGCGCCTGCGGAACATGGTCGAGTCCCTGCTCGCCGAACACGGGCTGAAGTGCGGCGCGATCGTCCGCACCGTTGCCGAGGGCGCCGGGCGCGAGGCGCTCGAGGCCGATCTCAAGTATCTCGTCAAGCTGTGGGAGGTCATTCAGGAACGGTGCAGCGAGACCGGCGTAAAGAACCTGATCCATGAGGATTTGTCACTGCCGCTCAGGGTCCTGAGGGACATGGTAACCAGCGAGGTCGATCACATACTCGTCGACTCCGCGAAGGATTACGAGGAGATGAAGGCGTTCGCCCGCACGTTTTTGCCGGGTGTCGAGGGCATGCTCGAGCTGTATCGGCGCCGGCGGCCTATCTTCGATCTCCACGGTATCGAGGACGAGATCAAGAAAGCCCTGGATCGCAGCATTCCACTGAAGTCGGGCGGCTACCTGATTTTCGACCAGACCGAGGCAATGACGACGATCGACGTCAACACGGGTGCCTACGTCGGTCACCGGAATCTCGAGGAGACGATCTACCGGACCAACCTCGAGGCGGCCGTGGCTATCGCTCGCCAGCTGAGGCTGAGGAATCTCGGCGGGATCATCATCATCGAT
>JAZBNZ010000174.1:0-20725 GCA_036350895.1 Woeseiaceae bacterium | reverse complement strand
TATGCGAACCGGCGGCTCAGTCGGAGCGAGTACTTCGCGCTGCGGCAGTGGCGGGATGAGGGCCGGACGGGGCAGGCCGGGCAGTGAACCGGGCGACTGACCCGGTCACTTTGCGCGACAGGGGCGGGTCAGCAGCAGGGACCATATCTCGTGCAGCTCGAGCGGCCGGAGCGGGCCTCCCGTTAATCGCTCTAACGGGTTTGGCGGAGCTGGTTACTCGATCCCGCGCCGGCATATACCGCTGTCTCGAACTCGCTCAGCAGCGCGAGCACGTCGGGGTCGTAGAACGGCAGAATCTGCGTGATTACTACGCCACAGATATCGTTCTCCGTGTCTATCCAATAGTAAGAGTTGTACAGTCCCGCCCACGCCAGGCTCCCGGCAGGCCGGCCTCCGGGGACCGGGTCGCCATTGATTAGAAACCCGAGTCCGAACTTGTCCACCGAACCGGGACTGAAATCAACATCGTTGCTTAGCCTGGGGTTCCAGGTCGTCATCGTCGCGGCGGCCTCGAGGTCACCGATTTGATTCTGCGACATTAGCTGCACTGAAGCTGCAGACAGAATCCGGACCCCGTTCAACTCGCCCCCTTTCAGGACTGCCTGCAGGAATAGAATGTAATCGCGTGCCGTTGACTTCAGGCCCCCACCGCCGCTGAAGAAGTCACCGGTCGGGCGAGAATACGGGATTGGCGTCAACTCACCTTGTGCTGATTTCGCATAGGCCGTGGCAAGGCGCGGTAGCTCGTCTTCCGGCACGATGAAGTGGGTGTCAGACATTCCCAGCGGGATGAATATGTGCTCCCGGAAGTAGTCGTCGAGTGATTGCCCGCTGATAACCTCGACCAGAACACCAAGGATATCCGTGCTGATCCCGTACTCCCACTTGCTTCCCGGATCGAATGCCAGCGGTGCAGCCAGGAAGCCATCGTCTGCGGCGTGCCCCGACGCTGCGTAATGCGCCGCGTTCTCGTTCCAGACTTCGTAGACGTAACCCGACGTATGGGTAAGCAGCTGACGCACAGTCACTGCCGCCTTCGCCGGCCTGAGAATCGGGTTGTTGTCCGCATCGAAGCCCTCGAGAACGTCGACTTCCTTTAGCTGGGGAAGATATTCACCTACGGGGCTGTCCAGCCCGATCTTGCCCTGCTCGACGAGTTGCATGACGGCGACTGACGTTATTGCCTTGGTCATCGAGGCAATCCGAGTGATGGTGTCAACCGTCATCACCGTGTTGTCCTCTACGTCTCTGAAGCCGGCCGCCCCTTCGTAGATGATCCTATCGGACGTCGCTGCAATTGCGATAACCCCGGGAATCCGCCCGGTATCGACGCTCGATGCAAGCAGCGAGTCAATCCGGGAAGTTATCTCGGCAGACGAGCCCGGCGCACATGCGAGAATGCCAATCAGAAGCAACAGGAATCGATGTTCCATCACAAGTTCCTCACAGTTACCCGAAGTCTTGATGCGTAGTTCGGTTCACTGACGGAAATTATAGCGTGAACGTCCCGGGCAGCGGCGACGCAGCGCACTAACGGCCATACGCTTCGAGCCTGTATGCGGGCTCGAGCGTTTTCGAGGTGAATCGGTCTTCCACGAAGTGAAAATCGGCAGTGCCCCCTCGCCGCACCAGGATTATGGCGTCTTCTTCGCCCTCAGGCACCGTCCAGGAGTGCTTCAGCTCGCCGGAAATCACCACGTAGCTTCCCGTTTTGAGATCATGATCCCTGGCCCCCAAACGAAGCGCAAGCGAGCCGGCTACCACCACGACATACTCATCATGCGTATGCCAGTGGAGATCGAAATGGGAGCCAGCCGACCCGAAAAATGCAATAAAAAGAACGGAATCGTGGCCGAAGAGCATACGGCATGCCCAAAGAAAGCCGCTGGCTTTATCGACCAACAGGTTCATTAGAAATCTCTCCTTGCGTCTGCGAAACTACGCCCTGGTGTCGTCCTTCCGAGGTTCCCATGCGTAACTCCTTCAGGTTAGTTCTTCTGGCGTCTGTCATCAGCCTGTTGTCAGCCTGCAATGTCGGCGACGAATGGCGGAACGAAATTCACCTGCCGGCCGGCGACGCGGCCAGGGGGGAAGCGCTTTTCGCATCACTCGGCTGTGTCAGCTGCCATGCGGTGGGTGACGCCGAATTCGAAGGAGGCGCGGAAGCGGGCGCCGTGCGCGTTCGCCTTGGCAGCAAGACCGGGCGGCGAATGTCCTATGGCCAGCTGGTGACCTCGGTCGTGAACCCATCCCATCGGCTGGCGCCCCAGTACTTCTCGGAGAACATTACGAAAGACGGCGAGTCGCTCATGGTGAACTACAACGATGTGCTGACCGTCACGCAGCTGACGGACGTGGTCGCTTACCTGCAGACGCACTACGAGGACGTCGTGCGGCCGGGCTTTCAGTATCCATCCTACGGGTACGGTGCTGGCGGAGATGCCGGCGAGTAGCGATCATGTGGCGGTCCGACAGGAAGCCAGGGCTGAAATTGCGACCGCCTCCTGAGCGCAACGCGAGAAAGTCTGGCCCAACATCAACAGCCGGTTGACGGCAATGTGTGCGAGTTGCCGGAGCAACCTTCCTGTGTCCACCGCAACAGGGCGATCGACTTGACGGGTTCGTAAACACACCATCCGCGAGTCCTGTCCGGATATCCAGGAAGACGGCAACGAGCAACGCCCCGACGAAAGCTCGCCGCCGGTATGGATCAGCTGGAGATGCCAAAAAGCAGCGATGCCATCAGCCTGAAATCCGTCGGGCCCCGGTTTCCTTCCTCACCCGGCTTCACGCATTGCATGTCCCCACAGGCGGCGTATCGCCTGTGCGTGAGATCTCAGACCGGCATCAGGAGGGGGTCGTCGGCGTCGACCCGGAGGCCTGTGAATGTCTTGAGCTGCCGGGAGACGATCTGCTCGATATCCCCGGCCTGTTTGCCGGCGCCGAGGAAATACGGCGGCTTGCGGCGCAGGAGGCTCCAGTCCCCCGAGTCGAGGATGCGCACCAGGTGGCGGATATTGTTGGCGATCGCCTCGATGTACGGGTTATGGCCGTCGTACAGGACTTCGATGTATCGGTACGCCTGGTTGAACTTGTTATTGAGGCGCTCGCGCATCACCTGCTGGTAGAACATCGGCGTCTTCCGGAGCAGGTCCTCGCCGGACTCGTATCGAACCATGTACTCGCCCGGTCGCGCATTCTCGATAGCGACGCCGCCCAGGACGAATTCGCCGTATAGCCGGTCCCGGCATTTCTCGAGGTAACAGCGGTCCGCCATCTGCGCGATCATGTCGGCGGTACCGATGAGGTGGCCGACGATGACGTCCCGCGGATCGTCGAGCTCGATCTGGTCGAGGTCGAGTTCGTAACCCGTGAAATGGACGATCATGCTGGCGACGCCGACGTCGCGGGTCATACCGAGCCCGGGCAGGTAGCGTCTCAGGAAGTCAGCGCTGCGCGACACGTGATACATCGTGAACTCGGCGCCGTTCTCGTATTCTGCGTCGCGTTCCGCGTGGCGTATGTAGCCCGCATCGTGGAACAGCGATACGAAGACGGCCAGGAGTGCGCGATCGGCACCGAGCCGTTCCCGTGGCTCGACGCTGCGCTCGTAACCGGCCACCAGCCGCGCCAGCGCGAGCGTCATGTCGAGCGTATGCTGCATGTCGTGATACGTGGTGTCGCAACCGAGGTAACCCGGGTAGCGTCCCGTGAACAGCCGCTCGAAGTCGTAGAAAGCGAGCCAGAGTTTGTCGAAGGCGGTGCCCGGATAGGTCTCGGCAAAGATCTCGTGCACGGCGTTGCGTACCGCGGCAGGGCTGCTCACCTGCACGGTATTCGTCACGTCGTAATCGTTACGTCGATCCTGGGACACGGTGGAAGTCGTCTTGCTTGTTCTTGTTATGTCGCTGGACGTCGCCCGGCTCATGCGAACCGCCCCCGGTCAGCCCTGGGGTATATGTCAAAACGGACGCCCACCTGTATTTGCATGGGCCCCAATCATACCTGTCGGTGCGCAGCGAAACAGATGAAAAATCCCGCTTATGTCATCCGCATGGCACGGATAATCCGGGGCGGCGTAATTACAGACTGAACTCGGCAACCACAGGGGCGTGGTCCGAGGGACGTTCGAGCGCGCGCGGTTCCTTGTCGACGTAACTGGCCGTGCAGACCTTGCTCATCGCGTCGCTCGCGAGTATCAGGTCGATTCGCAAGCCCGCGTTGCGCCGGAACCCGGCGGCGCGATAGTCCCACCAGCTGAACGTCGCCTCCGGCTGGTCGAAACTGCGAAACACGTCCGTGAAGCCCAGTTCCATGACGCCTTCGAGCGCTGCACGCTCCTTCGGGCTGCAAAGGATCGCATCGCCCCACTTCTCCGGGTCGTAGACGTCCGCGTCGGCTGGCGCGATATTGAAGTCGCCGAGGACGACCAGCTTCTCGTGCGCCTTGAGTTCGTCGGCGAGGAAGCCGCGAAGCGCATCCAGCCAACCCAGCTTGTACGCGTATTTCTCGGAGCCCACTTCGGAGCCGTTGGGTACGTAGAGATTGACGACCCGGACACCGCCGACCGTCGTGGCGAGAATGCGCCGCTGGGGATCGTCGAAACCGGGAAAATCGGTTACCGGCTCGTTGATAGTGTCGCGCGCGATCACGGCGACGCCGTTGTAGGTTTTCTGGCCGCTGGCGAGCGACCGGTAGCCTGCTTCCTCGAACGCAGCCGTCGGGAAATGCTCGGTGACCTGCTTGATCTCCTGCAGGGCGAGCGTGTCCGGGCGGTGGGTGTCGATCCAGTCGAGTACCTGCGGCAGGCGTACTTTCAGCGAGTTGACGTTCCAGCTTGCGATCTTCATGAGATTCCGTGGCTCTTGAGCAGCGGCTCGAGGCTGGGCCTGCGGCCGCGGAAGGCGACGTATGCCTCCATGAAATCACGGCTGCCGCCGATCTCGAGAATTTCATGCCGGAACCGGGTGGCGGTGTCCGTATCGAAAATGCCGGCCTCCTCGAAAGCGGCGAAAGCGTCTGCCGCCAGGACCTCGGCCCACTTGTAGCTGTAGTAACCGGCCGCGTAGCCGCCGGCGAAAATATGGCTGAACGCGTGCGGCAGGCGGTTGTAGTCGGGGTGCCGGACGAGGCCGACCTGCTCGCGCACCTCTGTCAACAACTCGAGCGGTCCGGTTTCGGTCCCTGGCGTGTATTCCGCATGCAGGCGCAGGTCGAACAGGCCGAACTCGATCTGGCGCAGCATGCCCAGCGCGGCGCCGGCGTGCCGGCTCGCGTCGAGCTTGTCGAACAGCGCCTTCGGCAGCGGCTCGCCGGTCTCGCGGTGACCGGAACACTTCTCGAGGACGTCGTAGCTCCACGCGAAATTTTCCATGAACTGGCTCGGCAGTTCGACGGCATCCCAGGGCACGCCGTTGATGCCGGCAATGCTCGGATAGTCGATACGCGTCAGCAGGTGATGCAGCATGTGGCCGAACTCGTGGAACAGCGTGACGACGTCGTCGTGACCTAGCAGCGAGACGCCGGCGTCGTCCGGCGGCGGAAAATTGCAGACCAGGAAGCCGACCGGCTCCTCGGCCTGACCGGCGACGCGCATCCGGTTCGTTAGGTCCGATATCCAGGCGCCGGTCCGCTTGCCGCTGCGAGCGTACAGGTCGGCATAAAAACCGCCGATGGCCGCGCCGTCGGCCTGGCTGACCCGGTAATAGCGCACCGCGTCGTTCCAGGCAGGCACGTCGTCGACGGCCTCGATGCTGAGGCCGTACAGGCGGATCGCTAGCCCGAACAGGCCGGCGACCACGCGGTCGGTGAGAAAATACTGGCGCAATTCGTCGTCGGAAACGGCGTACTTCCGGTGTTTCAGTTTCTCGAGCCAGTACGCCGTGTCCCAGGGCTCTATCGCCATGCCGGCGAGCTCGGTGAGCTCGGCCAGCTCCCGCTCGGCCGCTTCCCGCGAACGCGCCGCCAGCGATTCCAGGAAGTCGATGACGTGAGCCGGCGTGTCGGCCATCTTGGTGGCGAGAGAGTACTCGGCGTAGTTCGCGTAGCCCACGATGCCGGCGGCCTCGTGCCTGAGCGCGAGAATCCGGTCGATGTTGGCGCTGTTGTCCCAGTCGGGATCGGCGCCCTGGTCGGACGCACGAGTCACCCAGCCGTGGTAGAAATTTTCCCGGAGGGCGCGGTTGTCGGCGAAACGCATGACGGCGTCGTAGGTCGGGTAGTCGAGCGTCAGGAGCCAGCCGTCGCGGCCCTCGGCTTTCGCTTCCTCGCGCGCGCGGGCGATGGCCTGCGCCGGCATGCCCGCGAGCTCGGCCTCGTCGTCGATCTCGAGTTTCCAGGCATCGGAGGCATCCTGGATATTCTGATCGAAGCGTGCCTGGACACCGGCGAGCTCCTGCATGATCGCCTTGAAGCGGGCCTTCTGCTCGTCGGGCAGGTCGACGCCTGCCAGCTTGAAATCGCGCAGCGCGTGCTGGACGATGGCGCGCTCGGGACCGTCGGACTCGAGCGTTTCGGCAACCCGGGCATACGCGTCGTGGAGACGGATGTCCTGTGCGAGCTCCGTGCCGTACTCGGTCAACAACGGCAGCGCCTTGTTATAGGCTTCGCGCCAGTCGGCAGAGCCGAGCACGCTCTGCAGGTGGCTGACCGGCGACCACACCCGGGAAAGTTCCTGCTCCATCGTTTCGAGAGGAACGACGACCGAGTCGAAATCACCGGCGCCATCGTCGAGCAGGGCGTCGAGCTTCTTGCGATTGCTTGCGATAAGCTCCGACAGCGCCGGGATGACATCGTCCGGCGAAATGGCCTCAAAGCGGGGCAGCCCGTTTGTCTCGAGTAACGGATTCGTCATACGGTTCCTGGAAGTCTGCGCGAACGCGGCAGCATCTTATCATAGCGACAGCGCGGCAATTCGGCACAGGGAACAGGCAGTAAGGAGTAACGTGGAGTGACTAAAGAGTACGATCTGGTAGTCATCGGTGGCGGCAGCGGCGGGCTCGCGCACGCGCAGCGCGCGGCCGAGTACGGCGCGAAGGCGCTCGTTATCGAGGCAGACCGGCTGGGCGGGACCTGCGTCAACGTCGGTTGCGTCCCCAAGAAGGTGATGTGGTATGCCGCCGAACACGTTCATCACTTCGCTCATGCCCCCGACTACGGTTTCGACGTTACGGTCAACGGCCACGACTGGGCTGCCCTGAAGCGGGCCCGTGATGCTTATGTCAAGCGCCTGAACGGGATCTACGAGGGCAATCTAGAACGCAAACGCGTCGATCACGTCAGCGGGCACGCGAGCCTCGTCGACGCGCATACCGTGGCCGTCGGTGATACGCAGTATTTGGCCAGGAACATCGTGATCGCCACGGGTGGCCGGCCGATCGTGCCCAAATGCTCCGGCCACGAGCACGGCATCACGTCCGACGATTTCTTCGAGCTCGAGGAGCGCCCGAAGCGCGTCATGATTGCCGGCAGCGGTTACATCGCCGTGGAGCTCGCCGGCGTGTTCAACGCCCTCGGCTCCGTGGTCGAGGTCGTCGTGCGCAGGGACGGTATCGTCCGCAGCTTCGAGCCGATGCTCGGCAAGGAGCTGATCAACGCGATGCGCGAGAACGGCATCCACGTCGAGACCGGGGTCCACCCGGCGCGCCTCGACAAGACGGCCGACGGAATCGTGATGACCAGCGACAGCGGCGACGAGTTCGGCCCGGTCGACTGCTTCCTGTGGGCGGTGGGGCGTGCGCCCAACACCGAAACGCTCAACCTCGACGATGTCGGTGTCGAGCAGGACGGCTTCGGTTACATCAAGGTCGACAAGTACCAGGCGACGAACATCGAGAACATCTTCGCACTCGGCGACGTCACCGGCGCCGTGCAGCTGACGCCCGTCGCGATCGCCGCCGGGCGTCGCCTCGCCGACCGGCTCTACGGCGGCATGGAGGGCCGGCATCTCGACTACTCGAACATCCCGACCGTGATCTTCAGCCATCCGCCGATGGGGACGATCGGGCTCAGCGAGCCGGAGGCGCGCGAGAAGTACGGCAACGACGTGAAGGTCTATTCCTCGTCCTTCGTCGCGATGTACTACGCTCTCGGCGAAAAGAAGAGCCGGACGCACATGAAGCTCGTCGTCACGGGCAAGGAGGAACGCGTCGTCGGCTGTCACATCATCGGCGACGGCGCCGACGAGATGCTGCAGGGTTTCGCCGTGGCCATCAAGATGGGCGCAACGAAGCAGGACTTCGACGACACCGTCGCGATCCACCCGACGAGCTCGGAAGAACTCGTTACGATGCGCTGACGGCGAGCTGTTTCAGGACGGGCCGGGTGTCGGGGCGCACACCCCGCCACAGGTGAAAGGATTCCGCGGCCTGCTCGACGAGCATGCCCCAGCCCATGGCCAGCCGCTTCGCGCCGTGCGCCTTCGCCCAGACGCAGAACGGCGTCGGCTTCGCGGCGTAGGAGAGGTCGTAGCAGAAGGTATCCGGGCCGATCATCTTTGCCGGGAACGGCGGCGTCTCGCCCTTGTAGCCCGCCGATGTCGCATTGATCACGAGGTCCCAGCTTTCGTCGGGGATCGCGTCGAAGGCCGTGCATTGCACCGGCCCCAGCCGTTCGAAGCGCTCGACGATGGCCTCGGCCTTCTCGACGCTGCGGTTGGCGATCATCATTAGACCGGGCTCCTGCTCGAGCAGCGGGCCTACGATGCCCCGCGTCGCGCCGCCGGCGCCGAGGACAAGGATCCGGGCACCCGAGATCTCGAGCCCGTGGTTGACGCAAAGGTCGCGCAGCAGGCCGATCCCGTCGGTGTTGTCGCCGAAGGTCTCGTCGTCCTGGAACACGAGCGTGTTTACGGCGCCGGCCTGCCGGGCGCGCTCGCTCAGCTGGTCGCAGAGTTTCGCGACCTCGACCTTGTGCGGCACGGTGATGTTGAGTCCCTTGCCGCCCGCGTGGCGGAACTGGCGCACGGCCTCCTCGAGGTGCTCGGGCGAGACCTTGAGGAGTTCGTAGCGCATGTTCTGGTCCGTCTGTCGCGCAAACAGGTGATGGATCACCGGGGAGCGGCTGTGTGCGACCGGGAAACCCATGACGCCGTAGCGATCGATGACGGCAGTGTCAGCAGTCATGGCAAGCCTCGGCCCGGGACGGGGCTCCGGCGGACGGATTGCGCTGCGGTCGATCGTTCCGTGCCTGCATCGCGACGGCGCTCAGCTAGCCGCTCTCGAGCCAGCGCGCGGCATCGATCGCGTAGTAGGTGAGGATGGCCGATGCGCCGGCACGGCGTATCGACAGCAGGGCCTCGAGCACGGTCATGCGTTCGTCGAGCCAGCCGTTCTGCGCGGCCGCCTTGAGCATCGCGTACTCGCCGCTCACGTGATACGCGAAGGTGGGCACCCCGAAGGTCTCGCGGACCCGCTGCACGATGTCGAGGTAGGGCAAGGCGGGCTTTACCATGACGATATCCGCCCCTTCCGCGAGGTCGATCTCGACTTCGCGTAGCGACTCGTCCGTGTTGGCCGGGTACATCTGGTAGGTGTACTTGTCACCGCCGGCGAGGTTCGCCGCCGATCCGACCGCATCACGAAACGGGCCGTAGAAACTCGAAGCGTACTTCGCCGCGTAGCTCAGGATCACGGTGTTCCGGTGTCCGGCGGTCTCGAGCGCGTCGCGAATGGCACCGATGCGACCGTCCATCATGTCCGACGGAGCGACGATGTCGGCACCCGCGTCCGCGTGCGAGGCGGCCTGGCGGACGAGCATGGCGACGGTCTCGTCGTTGAGCACGTAGCCGGCGTCGTCGATGATGCCGTCCTGGCCGTGGGTCGTGTAGGGGTCCAGCGCGACGTCGGTAATGACGGCAAGCTCCGGAAAGGTCGCCTTGATCGCGCGTACTGCCGTCTGCGCGAGGCCGTCCGGGTTCGCGCACTCGGCGCCGTCGAGCGTTTTCTTCTCCTCGCCGACGACCGGGAACAGCGCGACGGCGGGAATCCCGAGCTCGACGACGGTCTCGAGATGCTCGAGCAGCAGGTCGACCGAGCGGCGCCGGATGCCGGGCATCGACGGCACATCCTCCTGGCGCTGGTCGCCCTCCAGCACGAATACGGGGTAAATTAAGTCGTCGGCGGACAACCCGGTTTCGGCGACGAGTCGACGCAGCCCGGCCGTGCGGCGGGTGCGGCGGAGACGAACACGGGGGAACTGACCGGGGCTCTGGGCACTCATAAGCAAATAGAACAATTGCGGGAAACGTCGATTTTCCCTGTATTCCGCCGCCGTTTCCATGGCCTGGACAGAGAAATTGGCGGAACGGCGTAATAAATCGATCGGGGGGCAGGTCATCTTCTCATGAATGACAGCACTGCTGGACCGGACCGGCGCGGCCGGTTCGACGACACTGTCTCGGGCTACTACCCGGACATGTACCGCTACGCGGTATGGCTTTGCCGGGATCCGGCGATCGCCGACGACGTGGTCCAGGAGTCGCTGCTTCGGGCCTGGAAGGCGCTCGATTCGCTCAAGGACGATGCGGCCGCGAAACAATGGCTGCTGACCATCGTGCGGCGCGAGAATGCCCGCTGGTTCGAGCGCCGTCGCCTGGAAACCGTCGATGTCGACGACCTGACGCCGGCCCAGGAGGCGGTTATCGCCGAGTCGCCGAACGACGACGTCGCCGATGTGCGCGCAGCGATCTTCAGCCTCGAAGACGATTATCGCGAGCCGCTCGTGCTGCAGGTACTGATGGGCTACAGCACGAAGGAGATCGCGGAGCTCATGGAGCTCGGGCAGGGCGCGGTGCTGACTCGCTTGCACCGGGCCCGGCACAAGCTCAGGGAAGCAGTGGATTTTGAAGCCGGCGGTGCCGGCGCCGTGGACGAACGATGAACTGCGAAGCATACAGACGAGCACTCGACGAGAATCCCGCCTTCGACGGCGGTGCCGGGCATATTGCCGAGTGTGCGGCGTGCCGCGCTTACCGGCAGTCGGCGCTCGCCTTCGAAACGACGCTCGCGAAGGCGCTCGAGCTGCCGGTACCTGGGCTCAGGATGCCCGAACTCCCCTCGGTCGACGGCGATAACGTGGTTTCTCTCGAGAAGCGCCGCCGCGGCATCCTGCCGGGCTGGTTTGCCCTGGCGGCGAGCGTTGCGCTCGTCGGGCTCGTCTCGTTCTGGATGCTCGGCAGCCCGCCGCAGTACGACTCGCTGGCCGAGGAGATCGTGGCACATCTCGATCACGAGCCCGCCGCGCTGCGCGTGACGGACAAGGCCGTCAGCGATCGCCGGCTCCACGAGGTCGTGCCTGCCAATATTGCGAACCTCGATCAGGCCGGTAGCCTCGTCACGTACGCGCAGACCTGCAAGATCAACGGCAAGCTGGTGCCGCATCTCGTCATCCAGGGCAGCAACGGGCCGGTGACGGTTCTGCTTATGCCCGATGAAAGCATCGATCAGGCAGAAGTGCTGGAAGGCGAGGGCATCAACGGGGTGCTTGTCCCCGTCGGCAATGGCAGCATCGCAATTATCGGCGACAAGGACGAAAACCTGGAACCCATACAGCAACGTGTAGTGAATTCAGTGACGTGGAGCGCCTGACGTTCCCGCAACTGGTGTTAACGCCCGGTTATAAGGGCAGATTTATTCCCTAGGAGGAGAGAGAAGATGTCAGACAAGAAAGTAGTTAAGCCCGTCGCCCTGGCGGTTGGCGCCGCCCTCGCAGGCTCGTTCGCACTGACCGGTGTCGCCACGGCGGATTCGATCGACAACCCGTTCGAAATGTCGAGCCTGAAGTCCGGTTACATGCTGGGCGTCGGCGAAGGCGGCTGCGGCGGCGACAAGGAAGGCAAGGGCAAGGAAGGCTCCTGCGGTGAAGGTTCCTGCGGTGGCGACAAGGAAAAGGGCGGTGAAGGCTCTTGTGGCGAAGGTTCCTGCGGTGGTGACAAGGGCGAAGAAGGCTCTTGCGGCGGCGACAAGGGCGAAGAAGGCAAGTGCGGCGAAGGTTCCTGCGGGAGCTCCGTGTAAGGGTTCTCGCCTGCAGCACCGTCTCATCGAGACGAAAGGCCCGCGCGGCAACGCGCGGGCTTTTTTTTGGATCGTTGCGAATGGCAGGTTGACCGGATTGGCCCGGGTTAGGTGTTCACGCATGCCGGTCGGGTGCCCGACGACACGATCGCGTTGATCCGCACGCTGTAGGAGCGGCTCTTCAAGCCGCGACTGCGACCGTCCTGGCCGCCTCTGCGATGAGCAATCGCGACGGCGGGCGCCGCCTCGCGCCCCGCAGGAGGCGTTCTTCAGGTGCCGACCGCGCCGATGCCCGGGTGCTGCGCGGGCGTCCCGGGGCTGCGGTGGTGTTCACGCATGCGAGTCGCGTGCCCGACGACACGATCGGGTTGATCCGCACGCTGTAGGAGCGGCTCTTCAAGCCGCGACTGCGCTGCTGTTTGGCCAGCGCGCTGACACATCGACCTGCAAAACACCTATCATTGCGGCTCCTCGACATCGTGATGTGCTCGGCGAGCCGTGCTCCGCGTCGAGTTGAGTTGAGAGTGATGCAATGACTGACGAACCTCGAGAAACGGATGAACACGACGCGGGCGAGGTGCCGGGCGCACTGGCGTTGTCCCGTGCGGAAAACCACATCGTTCGGCTGACCTTCTGGCAGACGATCCTGTCGGTCGTCGGCATACTGGTTGCGCTGCTGGCACTCTACGCGGCCCTGAACGAGTCGGCCGCCGTGCGGCAACAGACCGCGGCCGCGGTGTGGCCGTTTGTCCAGCTCACGATCGATGATTTCGATACCGGGGATGCGGCCGGCTTCTCGATCGGCTTTACGAACGCCGGCGTAGGGCCCGCGAAAGTCGGCGACGTGCTGGTTTCCATCGACGGCAAGCCAGCGCCGGATTGGCGGACATTCATCGGGCTCGTCGGCGGCGATGCAGATGCGATGGTCAGCCGGAATTGGATCAGCGATCGCGTCCTGCGCCCCGACGAGACCGTCGAATTGATTGCAACGATGGACGTGCCGCTGGCCCGCCGGCTCGTAACCGCCATTCGTGAGCCGGGCAACCACATTGTGTTCTGTTACTGCTCGATCTTCGACGACTGCTGGCTGGCCGACAGTCGCAAGGACCTCCAGGCACCCGAGCCCGTCGAGATGTGCCCGGATTATGGCGACGCCGCCTATCGCAACTGAATACGTCGCCTGCGTTCGGGGCGATCGCGGTCCGCGGTCAGGTTGCGAAGTCCCCGCCGAGCGGCAGCTCGGTCGTGCGGATCAGGCGACTGTCGAGGACGGCGGCCTGCCGGTGTTTCACGGCCTCGCGGTAGTCAGGGTCGGTAACCATCTCGAGGAAGGCCGCGGCCGTCGGGTAGCGGGCAATGAACACCAGGTCCCACTGCTTGTCGGCGGGACCGATCAGCATCACGTCGGGCCGCCCGCGCCAGAGAATCTCGCCACCCACGCGTCGGAATACCGGGGCGCTCTCCCGGCCGTAGGCCGCATAGGCCTCGGCCCCGGTCGCCTCCCGGCCGTCTGCGTAGGCGGCCTTCTCCCGGAAGCGCACCAGGTTGAGCATGGCGACAGGTTCGTCGCGGGGCAGCGCCTTGAAGGCATCGAACTGCTCGCGTTCGGGATCGACATAAAGACTCATGCTCACCTCGCTATACGTGACGTCGCCGGCAGTCTAGCAAACGGTGGGTGGATCCCGCGGCACGAAACCGGGGCTTCGACCCGGATTCACCGGTATTCAACATCCGGAGCAGTTGCTAAGGTGGATTCATGAACACCGCGAAGACGACCCCCACACGCTGTGCCTGGTGCGAGGGCAGCAGCGAGAATTACCTTGCCTACCACGATACGGAATGGGGCGTGCCGGTCCGGGACGATCGCGGTCAGTTCGAGTTCCTGGTGCTGGAAGGCGCCCAGGCCGGGCTCTCCTGGTCGACGATCCTCAACAAGCGAGAGGGCTACCGCAGGAACTTCGCCGACTTCGACCCCGCGAAGGTCGCGCGTTTTACGAAGCGGCGTATCGACAGGATCCTGACCGACCCGGGTGTGGTTCGGAATCGCCTCAAGGTCGAATCCGCGGTGACGAACGCGCAGGCTTTCCTGGCGGTGCAGGCCGAATTCGGGAGCTTCAGCGACTATTTCTGGCGCTTCGTCGATGGCAAACCCATCCAGAACCGCTTCCTCAGGGACAGCGACGTCCCCGCAACGTCAAACCTGTCCGACACCATCAGCAGGGACCTGAAGCAGCGCGGCTTCAAGTTCGTCGGCAGTACGATCATCTACGCGCACATGCAGGCAACAGGCATGGTCAACGATCACATCACCGCCTGCTTCCGCCACAACGAAGTCGCGGAGCTGGCCTGAACGGACGCCGGGCGAGAATAAATGCAGACAGCGCTGCCGGTAAAACAGGGCTCGCTACTTAAGGGCGCTATACTCGTCGTCTACTCTCGCAGCGGTTCAACAAGAGGCCGGCACATATGGCAATTCGAGTCCTTGTAATCCCGGCCCTGCTCCTGTCGGGTATGACGGCCTGGGGACAGGCTGCCGCAGACGACCCGCGTTTCGGTATCGGTATCGAAACCGGTGCCGTCTGGTTTTCGAGGAACAAGGTACGCATTCCCGGAGATACCGGCACCGAGTTCGATATGGCGGAACTCACCGGCTCGGGCCCCGATTTCTTCGCGCGTCTGGACGGTCACTGGGACATCAACGACAAGCATGGCCTGCGGGTAGTGCTCGCGCCGCTCGAGGTCTCGGGCACCGGCGAGCTTGCAGGGGACACCGACTTCGCGGGCGAGACGTTTCCCGGGGGAACGACCGACGGCACCTTCAAGTTCAACACCTACAAGTTCACCTATCGTTACACGTTTGCCGACAAGGGTGACTGGCGCTGGCGGGTCGGCTTCACGGGTGTCGTGCGAGACGCCAACGTGGAGCTCCGCCAGGGCGACCTGCAGGCCAACGACGACAACGTCGGTTTCGTGCCCGCGCTGCACCTGTCGGGTGACTATCGCATCGGTGAGCGCTGGCTGTTCCGGCTCGACTTCGACGGCCTCGCGGGCGGGCCTGGCAGGCTGATCGACCTCGGCCTGCTGCTCGACTACGAGCTCAACGAGAACTGGCAGATCGGCGGCGGCTATCGCATGCTCGAGGGCGGCGCCGATACCGACGACGTTTACAGCTTCGCGTGGCTGCACTACGCGACGCTCGACCTGCGCTACCGGTTCTGAAACGACGCCGCAGCGCGCGCCCGGACGCCGACTAATCCTGCGGGTTCGAGTGCGGGGAACCCGTCGAGTCTAGTCGTCGTGCAGCTCGACGATGGCCTCTATCTCGACGGCTATGTTGCTCGGCAACGAGGCCATGCCGACCGCGGCACGGGCCGCCTTGCCGTCCTCGCCGAAGGCCACGACCATCAGCTCTGAGAAGCCGTTGATGACCTGCGGCTGCGCCGTGAAGTCCTCGGTGGCGTTGACCATGCCGAGGATGCGCACGAAGCGCTTGACGCGGGAGAGTTCGCCGAGCTCGTCCTTGATCGTCGCCAGCATGCAGAGCCCGACCTTTTCCGCAGACGCCTTGCCTTCGGCGACCGTCAGGTCGCGGCCGACCTTGCCCTTGGTGATGTCTTCGAGCGCACCGCACTCCCCGTGGCCCGACAGGAACAGGAGGTTGCCGGTGCGAACGCGCGTCACGTAGACGGCGACCGGTTTCGTGGGCTCCGGCAGCGTGTAGCCGGCCGCCTCGAGCCGTTCCTCGGGCGTCTCGGCAAGCGCGGCCGCCGCGACCAGCAGCAGCGCAATGGCGTGGATGTAGCGATACATATTCAGCTCCTCGATTTATTCCCAGAAGAACGGCCGCGTTTCGCGGTCGCCGGTGACCACCTCGTCCAGGGTGGCGGCGTCATAAAGGCGGCCGTTCAGCATGACCCGGTGGATCTCGTCGGTGCGATAGATGTCTTCGAGCGGGTTGGCATCGAGGATCACAAGGTCGGCGAGTTTGCCGGGCTCGAGCGAGCCGATGTCATCGCTCATGCCGAGCTTGCGTGCCGAATCCGTCGTTGCTGTCCGGAGCACCTCGTACGGGGACATGCCACCCTGGGCGAAGCCCCACATCTCCCAGTGGCTCGCGAGGCCCTCGCGCTGGCCGTGGGCGCCGATCGTGACCGCAATGCCTTCCTCGGCCAGCTGCTTTGCCGTCCGTGCCGCTGTGATGTGATAGAAATCGCTGTCCGGGGCCTTGGTACGGCGCACCGAGCGTGGCTGAAGGATGTCCGGCGGCACGAAGCGCGACAGGATCGGGTGCTCCCAGACGTTGGTCTTCATGTACCAGTAGTGCTCCGCGGTCAGGCCGCCGTAGGTCACGACGAGCGTCGGCGTATAGGCGACGCCGGAGCGGCCCCAGAACTGCAGGACGTCGTCATAAAAGTGCGACTGCGGGATGTTGTGCTCGATCGCGCTGTTACCGTCGGCCACCATCGAAAGGTCCATGTGGTACAGCGACCCGCCCTCCGAGACGACGTGCATGTTCTCTTCGCGCGCCGCCGTCGTCACCTGCTGGCGCTGCTCGCGCCGCGGCTGGTTGTAGTTCTTGATGCTGACGGCGCCCTGCGCTTTCAGGCGCCGCACGTGCTCGCGGGCGTCCTCCAGCGAATTGATCTCGGCGAAGTAGGTCGAGCGGGCACCGTAGACGATGTCGCCCGTCGAGAACAGCCGCGGCGCCAGGATCGTGCCCGCGCGCTGCATCTCGGCGGCGGCGAAAATCTCGGTGGCGTCGTTCGACGGGTCGAAGATGGTGGTCACGCCGAGCGCGAGCGTGGCGTAATTCATCCAGTTCTGTTGCGGGATGAAGCCGACGCCCTGCGAACCGTGCGCGTGCGCGTCGATCAGCCCCGGGATGATCGTCTTGCCCCTCGCGTCGACCGTCCTGGCACCGTCCGGAATCTCGACCGTGCCGGCCGGACCGACGGCGCCGATCCGGTTGCCGTCGACGACGATTACGCCGTCCTCGAGCACCCCGCCGGTCTCGTCCGACATCGTTATGATGCGTGCGCCTGTGATCGCGACGACGGTTTCCGGCACGTCGGCCTCGAGCTCCATCGCGAGCGAGGCGCCGGTGGCCGGGGCCTCGTATCCGCCTTCACCCTCGTCGTCGGCCGGTGCGAACAGCGTCCCGGTGCTCGTACCGAAGAGTGTCGCGCCGAGCGTCCAGTGCAGCTGACCGTCCGCCGACCAGGACGGGAAGTTGCCGCCGTCCCCGCTCGCCCGGCCCATCGGCAGGCTGCCGACGGTCGTGGTGAGGGCGAGCGGCTTGCCGCCCGGCGGCAGCGGCACGACGTAGATATGGTAGTTCTCCCGCCAGGCAAGCCACGCATCGTCGGGCGAGACCTCGAAGCGGGTCAGGTACTCGCCACGCGCGTGGATATGCGGCGCTTCACCATTGCGATCGATGCTGACGAGCTCGCGCTGGTTGCCCTCGCCGATACGCGTGACGTAAAGCCGGTTACCGTCGGCGCCGAAGTGCGGATTGCTCCCGGAGTCCGTTACCCTCCGAGCCTCGCCGCCGTCCGCGTCGACGACGAACACGCCGGTATCGATCGCGTAGTCCGGTGAGGTCAGGTAGCCACCGCTCCGAACCTCGAAGACGATGGAGTCGCCATCCGGCGAAAACCGTGGTGCCAGGAAGTGGCCGGGTTTCGACGTGACCGGCGCGCTCCGCCCGCCGCCGGCCCGCACCCTGCGAATCGTGCCGAGCCTGGCATCGCTCCAGCCGACGAACGCGATCGTCTGCCCGTCCCGGGACCACGTCGGGTCGAGCTCGAAGTCACCGGCCGTGTCCCGCGTCAGTCGGCGCGGCTCGCCGTCGGGCAGCGACTTCACGTACAGCAGGCCGCCGCTCTCGAAGACGACACGGCTGCCGTCGGGCGAGACCTCGGCGTTCCGCGGCATCGTCGTCGTGAACCGGTCCGGGGCAACCTCCACTTTCGGGAAGGGCGGCGCGTAGACTGTCCGCGTGTCGTCGATCTCGAAGCGGATGTCCGTCACCTCGCGTGAGTCGACGTCGATGCGTTTGAAGATGCCGTCGTCCCAGAAAACGATGCTTTTCGAGTCCGGCGTCCAGCCCATGTTCGGGTACAGGCCGTGCACTCCCCAGACTTCCTGGAGGTCCTCTTCCAGTCCCTCGTACACGGGGTACTCGGCGCCGCTGTCGAGATCCTTCAAAAACAGCGCGCTGACGCCCCGGATACGGCGCACGAAGGCGAGATGGCGGCCGTCGGGCGACGGTGTCGGCCGCACCGCGCCGCCGGCACCGGTCACGAAACTGACCGTCTTGCCGGTCTCGAGGTCGTGCCGGCGGATCTCGAAGATCTGGCCGTTCGAGTCCTGGGCGTAGACGAAGGTCGAGCCTGGCGTGCTGTCAAAACTGAAATAGATATAGCGGCCGTCGGCCGAGAAAGCCGGTTCGCCGAGTTCCTTCTGGTGCTGCTCGCTCGGCCGTTCGACGACCGGAATGCCGCTGCCACCGTCGCGATGGTAGAGCCAGACTTCGCCGGTGCCGAGCGAGCGGGTCGTCGTGTAGTGCTTGCGGGCGGCCACGTACTGGCCGTCCGGCGACCAGTAGGGATTGTTGAGCAGCCGGAACTCTTCGTTCGTCAGCTGCCGGGGCTCGCTGCCGTCGGCATTCATGATCCAGATGTTGTCACCGCCGCCGGCGTCGCTCGTGAACGCGATCTCGCTGCCGTCGGGTGAGAAGCGCGGCTGCATCGACCAGGCGAGGCCGCTATTGATCGGGGTGGCTTTGCCGCCCGCTATCGGCATCGTGTAGATGTCGCCCAGGAGGTCGAAGGCGATGGTCTTGCCGTCGGGGCTCACGTCCAGGCTCAGCCAGGTGCCGGTCGATACCCGGATCGGGATGTCGCGCGACTCGCCCGGGATGGCGGAGACGTCCCAGGCCGCATCGTTGTCGTCATCGGCAAAGGCGGGCGTAAAGCAAAGGCTTGCGGCGAACAGCGTCGCGAGGAAGGTGCGGATCATCGTGGTCACTCGGCGGACTTCGAGAGTCGTGAGTCTAACGAAACGCGGGCCTCACGGGGAGCTTGCCCTGACGCCGGGGGACGTTTCGCGTTACACGGATGGAGCGATAGGCTCGAACGGCTCGCAGGTGATCTCGCCGCCGGTGATCGTGACGAAGCTCGCTTCGGGTACGGCGACCCATTCTTCCGCGAGATCGTTCAGGGGCTCTGAGACAATGGCGCGCGCCCCGCGGGAAAACCGGCTGGCATTCGGGGCAATGTCCATCGTCGCGTCACGACTGACGCTGTGGAACAGCGACCGCGATTTGCCCTCGGTGGAATAGCGAACCGCATACAGCGACTTGCCGTCCGCAATGCCCAGGGTCATTTGCAACACATTCTCGATGCCGTGCTCCGCGGCCATTCGCTCGACGAATCCGGCCATCCGGGCAAGGCCGGTACGCACGTCGCCTTCCATACCGAAGGTCAGGGCGAGCATGAACATCAGCTCGGAGTCGGTCGACCCGGTGATCTCGTGAAACAGTTCGGGCGCCACGGCGAAGGCGAGATCACGATGCAGCTTGTCGAATTCGTTGATGGCCCCGTTGTGCACGAACAGCCACTTGCGGTGGCTGAACGGATGGCTGTTGGTCCGCTGCACCGGCGAGCCCGACGTTGCGCGGATGTGCGCCAGGAACATCGGTGACTCGATTTGCGCGGCGAGCGCCTTCAGGTTGCTGTCGTTCCAGGCAGGACGGATGTCCTTGTAAACGCCCGGTATCTCGCGGCGGTCGAACCAGCCGACACCGAAGCCGTCACCGTTGGTCGGCGTCGTTGCCGACGCCGCGTGCAGGCTCTGGTCGATCAGCGAATGGTCCGTCTGGAACAGCACCTCTTCGAGAAGTACCGGTGAACCGGAATAGGCGAGCCAGCGGCACATCGTCGTCTCCCGGGGTCGGCGCTCAGACGGGCGGGTGACGTTCGTGCCAGTCGGTCGCTGCTTCGTACGCGTGGCCGATGCGGCAGAGCATCGCCTCCGACAGTCGCGGCCCCATGAACTGCAGTGCATAGGGGATGCCGTCGGCGGAAAACCCGCAGGGCAGCGTCAGTGCCGGTGTGCCCGCGAAGTCTGCCGGGATCGTGAACTGCATCTGCACGGCTTCGAAGAAGGGCTGGAGCGCGGCCATGTCACCGTACAGCGCTTCGCGTCGCTCCATGGGAAACGTGAAACCGCCGGCGGGAAGGACAACGGCATCGACCGCTGCCGTCGCGGCGTCGAGTGCGCGAACGTAGGCGGCGCGTGCCTGGCTCGCAGTTGCGTACTGTTCCTCCGTGACGCTCTGGCCGATGGCCAGGAACTCCCGGAAGTACGGCCCGTACTCGTCGGCCCGCGAGGGGAAGGTATCCGCGTGGGCGAGGTAGGCCTCGCGGGAGCAGATCGGGAACCAGATGTCGCCGACGGCTGCGGTCTCGGCGGGAATCCGGATCTCGACGATCTCCGCGCCAAGACCGGCCAGCGTGTCGACCGCCTGGCGGATCGCCGTGACGAGGCCGGGGTCGGTGCCGGCCGTGACGAACGCCCAGTCGACGCCGATCCGAATGCCTTCGATGCCACCGCCGAGCGCGGCGAGCATGTCGGGCACCGCATCCTCGAGCGACGTCGGGTCGTTCGGGTCGTGTCCCGCGATCGCTTCGAGTACGACGGCGGAATCCGCG
>JAZBNZ010000173.1:0-2386 GCA_036350895.1 Woeseiaceae bacterium | reverse complement strand
TATCCTGCTCGGCGCGATCGGCGGTGCAATCGCGATGGGCATCGTGGGGCTTTTCGTCGGTTCCGTCGTCCTCGCGCTCGGCTATGAAATCCTGACGGCCTGGATGGCAGCGGATGAACTGGATGAACCAGCGGTCGAAGAGACCGGCTAGCCGGGCAAGGCCTGCCGCCACACTCGTGGCCGGACTGCTTGTCGCGAGCGGCTGCGCGCCCGTGGGTCCCGACTTTGTCAGGCCTGACGTGCCATTGCAGCCGGAATGGCTTTCCGCCGAACTCGAGGAGTTCGACACCGGCGAGCCCGAGCTCGTCGATTGGTGGCGGCAGTTCGAGGATCCGGTGCTTGACCAGCTCATCGGTCTTGCATTCGCGCGGAACAACTCGCTCAGGATCGCTGGCCTGCGTGTCCTCGAGGCGCAGGCGCGGCTCAATGTCGCTGTCGGCAACCAGTATCCACAGGTCCAGGTCCTGGCAGGCGACGTGACGTCCGTCGGCACGAGCAGTAACGGGGCTGACGGTGAGTCGACGGAGCGCTCGTTCCGCCAGGCTAACCTCGCTGCAAACATTTCGTGGGAAATCGATTTCTGGGGACGCTTTCGCCGCGGCGTGGAGGCAGCAGACGCCAGCTTCCTGGCCAGCGTCGCCGACTACGACGATGCGATGGTGCTCGTGACGGCCGGGGTTGCAGAGACCTACGTGATCATCCGCACGCTCGAAGAGCAGGTCCGGCTCGCGAGGACCAGTTACGACACCCAGAAACGAAGTTATGAGATTGCCGAACTGCTCTACCGCAATGGTGAAAACTCCGAACTCGACGCCCTGCAGGCCGAAACACTCCTGCTCGGCACCGAGGCCGTCATTCCCGGGCTCGAAATCGGGCTCCGCCAGGCAAAGAATGCCCTCGCGACTCTGTTGGGCATGGCGCCCGGCGAAGTGGATGCGCTTATCGGCACCAGAAGCAGCCTGCCCGATGTGCCGGACACGATTGCCGCCGGCAGCGTTCCGGCGGAGCTGCTCAGGCAGCGCCCGGACGTCAGGCGCGCCGAACTCAATGCGTTTGCGCAGAATGCCGTGGTCGGCATCGCAACGACAAACCTGTACCCGAGCTTCAGTCTGAACGGCTCGCTGGGCCTGGGCAGCACGGATGTCGACGACTCGAGGCTCGGCGACTTCCTGAACGGGGACAGCACGACGTGGGTCGCCGGTGCGTCCTTCGTGTGGCCGTTCTTCAACTACGGCAGGATCAGGAACAACATCCGCGTGGAGGATGCCAGGCTGCAGCAGGCGCTGATCGCGTACCGCGAGACGGTCCTCGAGGCATCGAGAGAAGTCGAGGACGCGATGGCGGCGTTCGCAGGCTCCCGGCGGCAGGCAGCAACGTTGCGCCAGGGTGTCGTTGCTGCACAGCGATCGGCCGACCTCTCGCTGCTCCGCTACCAGGAAGGCTTCGCCGATTACCAGCGCGTATTGAATGCCCAGCAGTCATTGTTCTCCCAGCAGCAGCGCTATGCCACGGCACAGGGCGACATCCTGATTAGCCTCGTAGACATCTATCGCAGCCTCGGAGGCGGCGTGCCGGCAACGCGGCGATTCGTCGATCCCGAGACTCGCGACCAAATGCAGGAACGTACCAACTGGGGCGACCTGTTCGAAATCACGCCGGAACGTTAACAGAGAAACCCATGGCTGAAGAACATACTGACAACGAACCGGCCGAACCGGCCGAAACGCCCGCAAGCCCGGCGGATCCCGTCCGCAGGTGGACGCTGATCGTGCTTGCCCTCGGCGTATTCCTGATGGCCTGGTACCTGATCTCGGACCGTATTACGCCGTACACGAGCCAGGCTCGGGTCCACGCCGTCGTCGTCCCGGTTGCCGCCGAGGTTTCGGGAACCGTTACGTCGGTCGACGTCACGAGTAACCGTGCGGTCTCGAAAGGCGACATCCTCTTCCGGATCGACAAGACCCGCTATGAACTGAGCGTGGAAACCGCCGAAGCCAACCTCGAGGCGGCACGCCAGGCAACCGGCGCCTCGACGGCCGCCGTGGATGCCGCCGAGGCCCAGGTCCGTGCCGCCAATGCTTCCCTCACTCGCGCCCGGAAAGACGCCGAACGAATGCAGCGAATTCGCGACGAGGACCCCGGTGCTATCTCGCAGCGCCGCCTGGACATGGCCGAAGCTTCCCTCGACGTCGCGATAGCAAACGTTGCCGCAGCCGAAGCTGCCCTCGAACAAGCACGGCAGAACCTCGGCGCCACCGGGGACGACAATTCGCGCATCCTCCAGGCGCGGTCCGCTCTCGACCAGGCCGTCGTCAATCTCGAGCGTACCGACGTGCTGGCGCCGGATGACGGCATCGTCACCGACGTCCGTGTCGACCGCGGCAAT
>JAZBNZ010000172.1:0-2499 GCA_036350895.1 Woeseiaceae bacterium | reverse complement strand
TGCCGACATTGCGCTGCGTGCGGGGCTCTTCGACGCCGAGGTTCCGGCGATCCAGTACATGTTCTCGGCGGTGGTCATCATGGCCATCGTGACGACACTGATGTCGCCGATACTGCTGCGCTACGTACTGCAGCGCTAAGGGAGCCGGGACTCGTCCGACGGCACCGGCACGGTTTTTGCTGCACTGCCAGCCCCACCACCCCCGAGACGCGGGGCAGTGCCCAGCCTTGCTCGTCGAGCGAGCTTGCGAACCACAGGCGAATACCCCGATGCGTTCAGGAGTCACCGGGCATCCGGAACCAATTTGCCGCGCCCCGGCGCCGCGAGCGCGTGATAGAGTGGCAGCGGATCGATACGATGAATAGCGGGCGCCGAAGCCTGCACCAACTATGCTTTCCGACATCGCACCCGGATTCGACCAGCGCCTGATCGGCCTCGGCATCGCGCTGGGCATCGGCTTCATTATCGGTCTCGAGCGTGAATGGGCAGAAGACAAGCCCGTCGGCGTCCGCTCGTTCGCTCTGATCGGCATCCTCGGCGGCCTCTGCGGCCTGCTCGTCGACCCGGTCGGCGGTTCCGTCGCCGCCGCCGGGCTACTGATTCTCGGCGCCATACTCGCGATCGACTTCTATCGTTCGGAAGGCGGCGGAATCACCACGATTGTGGCCGCCATTGTCGTCTTCATGCTGGGGCTTGCGGCCGTGCAAGGTTTCTGGCTGCATTCGATCGTCATCGGTGGCGCGATCATGGTGCTTCTACACTGGAAAAAACCGCTGCACCAGTGGGTCGACAGGATAGGGGACCGCGACTTCGAGACGATCGTGCGGTTCACGCTGATTACGCTCGTCATCCTGCCGGTCCTCCCGGACCGGACTTTCGGCCCCTACCAGGTCTTCAACCCGTTCCGGGCCTGGCTGCTGGTCGTACTCATCGTCGCTATCAACCTTACCGGCTACCTGGCCTTCCGCTTCTTCGGCCGGGGTGCCGGCGCCTGGCTCGCCGGCGCCCTGGGCGGCCTGGTGTCGAGCACGGCAACGACGCTTGCCTATTCCGGGCTGACCCGGCGCAAACCGGACTATTCCGCACTCACGGTCGTCGTCATCCTCGTCGCCAGTACCGTCGTTTACGGTCGCGTGCTGGTCGAACTGGCTATCGTGTCGCCGACCCTCGTCCGGGAGCTCGTGTTCCCCAGCGCCGCGATCAGCATCGTGCTCATTGCGCTCGCTGCCTTCGTGTTCCTGCGCTCCCGGCAACCGGCGCTGACCGACGCCCCGACCGGGGAGAACCCGGCGCGAATTCGGGAAGCCCTGACGTTTGCGGCCATCTATGTCGTCATCCTGTTCATCCTCGCGGCGGTTCGCGACCGGCTCGGCGAAGAAGCCGTCTACGCCGTGGCCGTCGTATCGGGACTGACGGATGTCGATGCGCTCACACTGTCCGTCGGGCAGCTGCACGCCGACGGCAACACGAGTGCCGACACCGCCTGGCGGGCGGTGTTCCTCGCGACCCTGGCGAATCTCGTCTTCAAGGCCGGGGCGGCATCGATCATAGGTGCTCCCGAATTGCGCCGGCCGATTCTCGCGACGGCGGCAATCGCCACGCTCACCGGCCTGGCCATCCTCTTCTTCTGGCCGTGATGCAGCAGTACCGGCATCCCGATGTTGCATTCCCGAGAGCCCGGCAAGCAGGTGGCGCCCGGCAAACAGCAGTACTGCGTGCACAGAACGCGGGGGGCGAGGTATCGGCATGAAACTCGAACTCGGCCCGCACACGGTCGAAACATCGAACGACGACAAGCGCCTTTTTCCCGAAAGCGGCATCACCAAGGCACGGCTGATCGACTATTACCGCAAGGTCGCGGAGGTCATGCTGCCGCACCTCGAGGAGCGCTGCCTGACGGTGCGGCGCTTCCCGGATGGCATCGGCGAGGAGGGTTTCTTCCAGCAGCACCGGCCGGATCATCTACCGGATTTCGTTGGCAGGAAATCCCTGCCGACCGCGGATGGCAAGGATCGTATCGAGCATATCGTCGTCGACAATACCGCAGCGCTGATCGCGCTGGTCGACCAGGCAGCCATCGAGTATCACGGCTGGCAGTCGAAGACGAACTCGCCGCGCTCCCCGGACCGGCTGGTGTTCGACCTGGACCCGTCGGACGACGACTTCGATACCGTGATCGACTGCGCGCGGCAGCTTAAGAGAACGCTCGAAGCGGTCAACCTCGTGCCATTCGTCATGACCACCGGTTCGCGCGGCCTGCACGTGGTCGCGCCGCTGGCCGACAACCCGGGATTCGATGCGATGCGCCGGTTTGCGAGAGCCGTCGCCGCGGCAACCGCCGCAAAGAACCCGTCCGAATTCACGACCGAGCATCGCAAGAAAGCGCGGGGGAACCGCCTCTACATCGATACCGGGCGCAACGCTTACGGACAAACCGCTATCGTTCCCTACTCGCTGCGCGCCATCGAAGGCGCACCGGTTGCGACGCCGCTCGACTGG
>JAZBNZ010000171.1:0-8405 GCA_036350895.1 Woeseiaceae bacterium | reverse complement strand
GGTCTTCCCGGGTACCGGACACGGTTTCGCCAACCCCGAAGGCCGGAATTACGACGCCGGCCTCGCGAAACGATCCTGGCAGGAAACACTGGTCTTCCTGGAAGCTACGCTCTACTCCGACTCGCCCTGATCGACTGCGACATCGCTGCCGCCGGCCTCGCACTCGAGCGTCAGGTCGACCATCGCGGTTCGCGTCGTCAGCCGTTCGGCAGCGCCGTCGCTGCAGCGCAAACTCACGTAGAGACTTACGAATGCCGGCTTGCTCAGCCGCATCGATGATGTATCGGTGCCGTCCGGCGACGCGCACAGGCCGCGTGCGTTGAGCGGCGGCAGCTGGGCGGCCGGCAGCGAGAACACGAGCGTTATCTCGTCACCGGCGAGTTCGTCCGGCTCGACCTTGAGGACCGAATCGGCGCTCGACAGCGTCAGCGAGACGGGAGCGGCGCCGTCGGCGCAGGTCGCGCTGATCGCGGTATCGATGGCGAGCGCCGGCAGTGCGACGAAACCGTTGACGCCGGGACGGATCAGAACCGGCGCCGCGGAGGTCTGCACCGCGAGAGTGTCGGCCAGGGCCGTCGACGCGAGCAGCAAGCAGAGAACAGGCAGTATCTTCACGCAGCGGAGCCTACCTTCGTCGTGCAAAAAGCTGCAACCCCGCGTGCTAAGCTCGACTCGTCCACGACGGAATCTCGCGCATGATTCGAAAAGCTATTCGGCTGACCTACAAGGCCGCGCGGCGCATCGCAATCGGCATTGTCGGGGCCACCGTGGTGCTCATTGGTGCCATCATGCTGGTGACACCGGGGCCTGGACTGGTCGTCATCCCCGTCGGCCTCGCCATCCTGTCCCTGGAGTTCGCCTGGGCCCGGCAGTGGCTGCGCAAAGTGCGAGAGTCGATCAGCCGCCAGGGCCTCGAGCAGCAGGCAAGACGCGCGGCCGCCCATCGCGATCGGGCGACGGATGATTTCGGGAAGGACGGGTGAAAAAATGGCGCCGGAGTGCTGAGAATCTCTTGGCCTCAAGCGAGTACATCCGACACGGATGACGCTCCGGCGCCCAGTCATAAGCGGCAGGGGGGTGCCGCCGGGCCTTTCGGCCCGTACTTCGCCGGCCCGGGGGAGGGCCGGCGAATTCCGGTGCAACAGAGCCGGGCTTCAGGGGGGGGAGGAGAGACCCGGCTCGACCCGCACCGGAGGGGTCGGATCATTCTGCAGCGCTTCGTGCGAGTAGTTTCTTAACCCTTACTCTGCGTTGCGGACCGTAGACATGTGGTTACCCAGCTGGATATCAAGGTCCAGGCGGATTGCCTTTTCGATCGATTCCGCTGCCAGGGCAGCCATCGCGGACTGCCGTGCCGCTGCTTCCTGGCTCACGATCCGTGCGGGCAAGCGGGGTGTCAGGCTGGGCTTCGTCGTATCGGCACCGGCCAGTGCATCTCCGGCGGCGAAAAAGACACCGATCAGAACCACGACTGCGCCGATGACGGCGAGCGCGTCTTCAATGTTTACTTTCTTCATCATGTTCACCTTTCAATAACGTCATTGGGGGTGGCCGCGCAGTGGCCACGATTGACATCGTTATTGCAGGACCCGTGCCAACTTGTAATTTCTTTTAAAATCAGATGCTTGAGTATTTCTTGCAGGTTACGAAATTCCGTTATTTACGAAATATCGTGACACGGATTTACGAATTTCCGTAAACTCGCGCGCATGACTGCAGAAACCGACTACCAGTGGCTGTTCCGGAAGGCGCCGGTCATGGCGACCTCGATATCGGAGGAAGGCCGATTTCTCGACGTCAACGACCTGTTCCTCGATCGGCTGGGCTACACGCGTGAGGAGATGCTCGGCCGGCATCCGACGGATTTCATGACCGAGGCCTCGGCGCGTCGCATCGTCGAGGAATTCCGCCCCGCGCTCCGGAGGATCGGTCGCCTGGACAACAAGCCGGTCAGCTTCGTCGGCAAGAGTGGCGAGGTGGTCGACTGCACGACGAATGCCATCGTCGAGCACGATCGTTCGGGCGCGTACCTGTCGACGATCGCCCTTTACGTCGAAGCCGGCGACGAGACCCGCGCCGACTTCCGCTATCGGACGCTGTACCGCTCGATGCCCGCGATGCTGCATACGCTCGATGCCGAGGGGCGCATCCTGACCGTCACGGACCACTGGCTGCGCAAGCTCGGCTACGAGCGGGAGGAGGTGGTCGGCCGCACGGTGACCGACTTTTACTCCGAGGCCGATCGGGCCCGGTTCGAGAGCGATGCGGCCCTCCGCGAGGTCATCAGTCGCGGTGACTTCAACAACGTCGAACGGCAGATGGTCACCAAGAGCGGCAACACCCTCGACATCGTGATGTCGGCAATTTCCCATCGCGATCATCGCGGTGACGTCGACCGCTTGCTGATCGCGTCGAAGGACGTGACCGAGCGCAACCGCGCGGAACGCGAGCTGCGCCGCACGCTTGCCGAGAACGCGCGGTTGCGGGAAGAGCTCGAGCTGGAGCGCGACTACCTGCGCGAAGAGGTCGGCGTCGCAATGAATTTCGGCCGTATCATCGGTACGAGCGAGGCCCTGAGAAAGATGCTCAAGCGGGTCGAGGCGGTCGCCGACACACCGGCCAGTGTGCTCGTGCTCGGCGAGTCGGGTACGGGCAAGGAACTCGTCGCCCACGCGATCCACTCGAAGAGCCCGCGGGCGAGCGGCCCGCTGGTCAAGGTCAACTGCGCGTCGATACCGAAAGAACTGTTCGAGAGCGAGTTCTTCGGCCACGTCAAGGGCGCCTTCACGGGCGCGCACCGCGACCGGGTCGGTCGTTTCCAGCTCGCGGACGGTGGCACGCTATTCCTCGACGAGGTCGGTGAAATCCCGCTGGAGCTGCAAGGCAAGCTCCTGCGCGTCCTGCAGGAGGGCGAGTTCGAGCGCGTCGGGGACGACGTTACCCGCTCGGTCGACATCCGGATCGTCGCCGCCACGAATCGTAATCTCGAGGCGGAAATCGTCGCCGGCCGATTCCGTGAGGACCTCTTCTACCGACTGAGCGTGTTCCCGGTCGAGGTACCCCCGCTGCGGGAGCGCGGCGAAGACGTGGTGCAGCTGGCTCGCCACTTCCTCGACCAGACCGTGAAGGATTTCGGGCGCGAGCCGCTCGCGCTGACCCAGACCCATGCGAAAGCCCTGCGCGCCTATCCGTGGCCCGGCAACGTCCGCGAACTCAAGAACGTCATCGAACGTGCCGTCATCCTGTCGCCCGGCTCGCAGCTCCGCCTCGAGCTCGGCACGCCCCCGGCTACAGGCGCCGCCGCACGGGCCGCTCTGCCTGACGATGCCGACATCCTCGACGAGCAGGCGATGCGCGAGTTCACGAGAACGAATATCGTGCGGGCGCTCGAGGCCAGCAACTGGCGGGTCTCGGGCAAGGGCGGGGCCGCCGATCTGCTCGGCGTGCGCCCGACCACGCTGGCGGATCGTATCAAGTCCTATCAGATCGCCCGGCCGGAGCGGCGTTAGGGTGTCGTCCCGGGTTGCCACGAGGATTCTTGCCGCCGTCGTCCTCGTCGCGGCGCTGGCCGTGCTGTCCACCCTGCCGCTCGAGCACTGGCTCGAAGCCGCGGCTGCCTGGGCCGGCGAGCGGCCGGTCGCCGGCGCGATCCTGTACCTGCTGGCTGCCACGCTCGCGGGGCTCCTGATGACGCCCGGCTGGATCCCGATGATGCTGGCCGGTCTCCTCTTCGGGCTGGTCAAGGGCATGGCTCTGGGGACCGTCGGGATACTCTGTGGTGCTACGGTCGCCTTCCTCGCGGGCCGCACCCTGATGCGCGATCGGGTCGCACGCCGGATCGCGGACAACGCGTCGCTCCTCGCGATCGACCGCGCCGTGAACCAGCAGGCCTTCACCGTCGTTCTGCTGACGCGGCTCGCATTCGTGCTGCCCTACAACCTGCTGAACTACGCCTACGGGGCGACACGCGTCGGCCTCGGTACCTACGTCGCGGCGACCGGCATCGGGATGCTGCCGATCGTCGGGGTTTATGTGTATCTTGGAACCCTCGCAAGGGACGTCGGTCAGTTGCTGGAGGGCGGCTCTCCCCGCACGGGTTTCGGTTGGCTGACGGCCGGCGCGCTGGTTGCGATCGGCGTTGCGATCTTCGTTATCCGGCGGACCGCGATGCGGGTGCTCGCCGAGCAGGTGGACGACGACGCGGTGGACGGCCGCGAGGAGTGAGAGGAACGTGATGCGAAGCTGCTGGGTGCTCCTGGCCGCACTGATGCCGCTGGTGGCAGGCGCGACGGGTGAAGCGGATACGCTGCCTGCGCCGGTGCGGGCCGCGCTGAATCTTCGCGAAGTTCCTGCCGAAAGCGTGTCCATCCACGTAACGGACGTGGAGACAGGCGAGGTCGTCGTCGACTGGCTGTCCGATGAGCCGCGTAATCCCGCCTCGACGCTGAAGCTGATGACCACGCTCGCGGCACTCGACATCCTCGGCCCGGCCTTTCGCTGGCAGACCAACGTGTACGCACTCGGGCCGATCGTGGACGGCCGCCTCGACGGCGACCTGCTGCTGCAGGGCACCGGTGACCCGTTCCTGGTGACCGAGCGGGTGTGGCAACTGGCTCGTGAGCTCCGTCGAACTGGGCTCGAGACGATCGACGGGAATCTCCTGGTCGACGACAGCCACTTCGAGGTCGGTCCCTACGACCCGGGTGCCTTCGACCAGCAGCCGCTGCGCGCCTACAACGTGGCGCCCAATGCGCTGCTGATGAATTTCAAGGTGGTCAGGTACTGGTTTACGCCGGAAAGCGCGACGGAATCGGTGCGTATCGAGCTCGATCCGCCGCTGGCCAACGTCGATATCGATAACCGTCTGCGCCTGGGCAACGGCCCGTGTCGCGGCTACCAGCGCGGCATCGCGATCCACGCAAACGAAAGCGTGGACCGGATGACGTTCAGCGGCCGCTTCCCGCGGGGCTGCCGCCGCTACGCGATGGATCGCACCGCGCTCGATCACGATGCCTATGCCTACGGCCTGTTCTCGGCGATGTGGCGCGCCAACGGCGGCCACCTGAGCGGCGATTTCGAGCGCCGGCCGGCCCCGGCCGACGTCGAGCCGATACTGAGTTTTCCTTCACTGCCGCTCGTCGAGGCGATCGCACGCGTCAACAAGTACAGCAACAACGTCATGGCGCGCCAGCTCCTGTTCACGCTGTCCGCGGAAGTGCTCGGCGCCCCGGGCACGGAGGCGGGCGGCCGGCAGGTGATCGAGAACTGGCTTCTCGACAAGGGCCTGGATCTCGATTCGCTGGCCATGGCCAACGGCGCCGGCTTGTCGCGTGAAGCGCGCGTCAGTGCCCACGACATGACGACCCTGCTGGCCTGGGCCTGGCGGCAACCCTTCATGCCGGAGTACCTGGCCTCGATGGCCCTGTCCGGGCTCGACGGCACGCTCAGGCGTCGGCTGGGCGGCAGCCTCGAGGGCAGGGCGCATCTCAAGACCGGCTCGCTCGATGATGTCGCGGCCATCGCTGGGTTCCTGCAGGCAAAGAGCGGGCGACGCTACGCGCTGGCGATCCTCCACAACTACGAGGACATCCATCGCGGCTACGGCGAGGAAGTGCAGGAAGCGCTGATCCGCTGGCTCAACGACAGCGGCTGAACGTCCCGGCCGCCCGGTCGGGTGTAGTACACTTCGCGGCCGATTTCCGGAGTACCGAATCAATGCGAAAGTTCTGGCTAGTCGCCCTGCTGCTGCCCGCCGTCGTCCAGGCCGAGACGGCCTACGTTACCGACGTCCTGCGGCTCAACGTCTACGCCACGCCCGATTTCAGCGGCAGCCCGCTGCAGACGCTGCTGTCCGGCGATGCCTTCGAAGTCCTCGTCCGCGACCGTCTCGCGACGCAGGTGGAACTGGCCGACGGCACGCGTGGCTATGTCCGCACCGCGTACATCGTCGATGAAAAGCCGGCCCGGCGGATCGTTGCCGAGACACAGGCCGAGGCCGATCGCCTTGCGGCGGAGCTTGCCGAACTGCGCGCGGCCTTCGAGGACCCGGCTGCAGAAATCAGCGCCCTCAATCAGCGCATCACGACGCTCGAAGGCGAACTCGAGGCCCGTGCTGATCGTGTCAGTGAGCTTGAATCGGAGGCGGCCTCACTGCGCCGCGCGACCGAGCGCTACGCCAACTCGGTGCCGCTCACCTGGTCGCTGGGAGCGCTGCTCGTGGCGCTGGTTGCCGGGCTCCTCGGCGGCATCAAGTACGTCGATCACCGGATTCGCAAGCGTCACGGCGGCATTCGCGTCCTCTGACGCCCCACGCGCCGCCGTCATGCGGCGGCGATCACGCTCGTGTCCGAGGTGCCGCGCACCGGCAGGGACCCCGGATCGAACAGGTCGTCGATGTCTTTCTGTGATCGCGCGTGGCGCGTGTGCTCGAGCTGCTCGGCCGTGATGTGGGGTGCGAACAGCCGCATGAAGTCCAGCATGTAGCGCCGCATCACGGCGTCTTTCCGGAAGCCGATCCACGTGGTGCTGCGCGGGAACAGGCCCTCGGCGCTGATCGCCGTCAGTTCCTTGCTGTCCGCCTCGTCGGCCGCCATGCTTGCGACGATGCCCACGCCGAGCCCCATGCGCACATAGGTCTTGATGACGTCGGCGTCCCGGGCTGTAAAGACGACGTCGGGATCGAGACCGCGCTCCTCGAAGGCACGCTTCAGGGACGACTGCCCACCGAAACTGAAGACATAGGTCACGAGGGGGTGCGGCGCCAGGTCCTCGAGCGTGATCTTGCGCTCGAGCGCGGCGAGTTCGTGGTCTTTGGGTACGAGGACTTTCCGGTCCCAGTGATAGCTCGGTACCAGGAGGAGATCGCTGAACAGCTCGCGGGAACCGGTTGCGATCGCAAAATCGATCTCGTTCGCGGCCACCATGTCGGCGATTTGCTCGGAGGTTCCCTGGTGCAGTTCCAGGCTGACGCGCGGATACAGGTTGCGAAACTCGCGCACGACTTCCGGCAGCACGTAGCGTGCCTGCGTGTGCGTCGTCGCGATCGACAGCGTGCCTTCTTCCTCGTGGTAGTAGTCCGAGGCCACGGAACGAATGTTCTCGACTTCCTGCATCACGATCCGGGCGCGCTCTATCACCTGCCGGCCGGCGGCCGTGATGCCGCCGAGGCTCTTGCCCTTGCGCGTGAATATCTGCAGCCCCAGCTCTTCCTCGAGCAGTTTCAGCTGCTTGCTGACGCCGGGCTGTGACGTGTACAGCCGTTCGGCCGCGGCCGTGATGTTGAGACCGTTGTCGACGATCGCCAACAGGTATTTCAGCTGTTGTAGTTTCATGACTCCCCTGCGCGCCCCCACGCGTACCCCGGCCGGCCGGGATACTGTTACGACCCCGCCCGGGTCGAATGGGTTCCGCAAAAGTCGTCTCGGCCGGGAGGCCGGCCGCCGTTCAGCGTCCTGGTGACGGCAGCCGCCTGTCGTGACCGGTGAGTATATAACAGATGGTTATAAGGGAAGGAGAAGAGCGAATGGTCGGCCAGTTGCACGTATCCCTATACTTCGGAGTCATTCTCCGGACCAGCACGCCGCCGGTTCGTGCCGGAACGAAGGATTCTGCTATACCTTTCCAGGTGCACCGCCCGAGAGACCCATCGCAACCCAAGGATTCGTCATGATCTACAACAACATTCTGGAGACGATCGGCCGCACGCCGGTCGTCAGGCTGAATCGCCTCGGCCCCGATCACGTCACGATCTACGTCAAGGTGGAGGCCTTCAACCCGATGGCGTCTGTCAAGGACCGGCTCGCGCTTGCGGTCATCAGCGATGCGGAACAGCGCGGCACGCTCGCACCCGGCCAGACCGTGATCGAGGCGACCTCGGGTAACACCGGCATCGCGCTGGCGATGGTCTGCGCCGCGAAGGGCTACCCTTTCGTCGCGACGATGGCCGAGTCGTTCTCGATCGAACGGCGCAAGATCATGCGCGGGCTGGGCGCGAAGGTCATCCTGACGCCGGCGGCCGAGCGCGGCAGCGGTATGGTACGGAAGGCGGAGGAGCTGGCCGAAAAGCACGGCTGGTTTCTCCCGCGGCAGTTCCAGAACCCCGCGAACCCGGCTTATCACGCCAGCACGACGGGCCCCGAGATCCTGTCCGATTTTGCCGGCAAGCGCCTCGACTACTGGGTGACGGGCTGGGGTACGGGCGGCACGATGTCCGGCGCCGGTCGTACCCTCAAGGCGGCCCGGCCTGACCTCCGCATCGCGGCCAGCGAGCCGGCCGGGGCTGCTCTGCTGGCCGGTGAGGACTGGAATCCGCACAAGATCCAGGGCTGGACGCCCGATTTCATACCCGAGGTGCTCGATCGCGAGATCTTCGACGAACTGCACACCGTAACGGATGTGCGTGCCGT
>JAZBNZ010000170.1:0-15092 GCA_036350895.1 Woeseiaceae bacterium | reverse complement strand
GTGAAAGTAAGTCATGACGTCCCGGCCTTGTTGCAGGGCCGTCTCCAGACCCTGCTCATACGAGATCATGGCCTCACGTACCCGCACGTCCCTTATGAGACGCATATCGCCCGAGTAATGCAGCTGCGCCATCGTCAGCCGCGAAAACTCCACGTGGCAGCGCCCCGACTCAAAAGTAGTCCGGCTCGTTGCCTGGCTTCCACTTGATGTTGCAGCCGATGCTGGGAACCTGGGCGTCCGAAGGCTGCCGCCCGGCGAGCACGGCATCAAGCGCCCCGCGCACGTCCTCGCCCGTCACCGGTATGTCGTTCGAGGGGCGGCTGCCGTCCAGCTGGCCGCGGTACACGAGATTCTGTTCTCCGTCGAACACGAAGAAGTCCGGCGTGCAGGCGGCCCGATACGCTTTCGCGACCGACTGGTCGGCATCGAGCACGTAGGGGAACGCGTAGCCGCGAGCCTTCGCTTCCTCGCGCATTGCGGCAGGTGCATCGGCCGGGTAGGCGTCGATATCGTTGCTGTTGATCGCGACGATGTCGACGTCCCTCGGCAGGTAATCACGACCGATTGCGGCCAGTTCGTCGGCGACGTGCTTGACGAAAGGGCAGTGATTGCAGATGAACATGACGAGGTGGGCCGCGGCGCCATCCCGCAGCGTATGCACGTTTCCGTCCGGGTCCTCGAGCGAGAACGCCGGCGCGGCCGTGCCTATTTCGAGCATTTGTGATTCGACGGCTGCCATTTTCGGACTCCATTACGAAAATACCTACGCTAACAAAGTTTGCGTTTGCCTGCGCCCGGACGGGCGCGCAATAATGACGGCCCTGTCAGGTCCGCCGCGGATATTC
The DNA here is from genome assembly GCA_036350895.1 of Woeseiaceae bacterium. GTDB lineage: Bacteria > Pseudomonadota > Gammaproteobacteria > Steroidobacterales > Woeseiaceae > UBA1847. Next base: position 14,247 of record JAZBNZ010000170.1, on the reverse strand, counting down.
GATTGACTCAGCCCGCAGTTCACAAAACCAACGCGGTCGTCGTTGCCGCTGCTGTCGTGGTCATCATTTACGGCATGCAGTTCGGCAAGGCGCTGTTGATCCCGTTCCTGCTCGCGGCCTTCATCGCCCTGATCACCGTGCGGCCGATGCTGTGGATGCAGAAGAAGGGCGTACCTGCCGTGCTCGCCGCGCTCCTGATCGTCGTGCTGGTGATGTTGATTCTCGCCGTCGTCGGCACCGTGGTCGGACGTTCGATCGCGGAATTCACCGCCGCATTGCCGTCCTACCAGGCGAGGCTCGATACGCTGGTATCCGAGGTCCTGGCGTTCATGGCCGAGCACCTCAACGGCGACGACTCAATCCAGGACCTCGGCGACCTGATCAATCCCGGTCGCGTCATGGGTTTCGTCACGGTGTTCCTGAACGCGATACGCGGCGTGCTGACCTCGGTGTTCCTGATCTTCTTCACGGTCGTGTTCATCCTGCTCGAGGCGTCCCAGCTCAAGGTCAAGATCGAGGCCGCGTTCGGCAACCGCTCGCGCATGCTCGATGGCCCGCGTGCTTTCCTGATCAATCTCGGCCGCTACCTCGGTATCAAGACGCTGGTCAGTATCGCGACCGGTTTTCTCGCGTGGCTGCTGACCTGGTCGATCGGGGTCGATTTCCCGCTGCTCTGGGGGATGCTCGCGTTCCTGTTGAACTACGTGCCGACGATCGGCTCGATCATCGCCGCGGTACCGGCGATCCTGCTGGCCCTGATCCAGCTCGGACCGGGCGAGGCTCTCGGAGTCTTGGTGGGCTTCGTGACGATCAACCTGACCTTCGGCAACCTGATCGAACCGCGACTGATGGGTTACGGCGTCGGTATCTCGCCACTGGTCGTCTTTGTCGGCCTGATCTTCTGGTACTGGGTGTTCGGCCCGGTCGGGATGCTCTTGTCGGTGCCGCTGACGATGGTCGTCAAGCTGATGCTGGAAACGGACGAGGAGACCCGCTGGATAGCGATCCTCCTCGGTTCCGAGCGCGACGCCAAGCACACGCTCGACGACGGCTGAGGATTCAGGCGACGTCGAGGTCGTCGAGTTCGTCGTCGTCCGGTTCGGATTCCTCGAGCTGCTCGAGCAGGTTTATCGCGACCGCGACGAAGTCGGAGTCGGTAATGATGCCGACCAGCTTGTCGCCGCTGATGACCGGCAGGCAGCCGATCTTGTACTTCTCGAGGAACAGCGCGGCCTGCCGCAGGCTCGCGGCGTGCGAGACAGTGGCGACATCGGTCACCATGACGTCCGTGACCGGTATCTCGGTGGCACGAATCCGCTCTTCGTCGGCGCGCAGGCTCGAGTCGGAGGCCCGGAGAACGTCCGTCAGCGACAGCAGTCCGACGAGTTCGTCTTTGTTCTCGACGACCGGCAGATGATGTATCCGGTTTTCCTGCATGAGTTCGCGGGCATCCGCCAGTGATGCCCCGGGCGCAATGGTGATGAGCTCGGTGCTCATGATGGCGTCTATAGAGAACATGGCTTAGCTCCGCTACGGAATTACCGTGACTTCCAGTCTATGCACGAGGGGCCCGCATGCCATTGCGAATAACACCTATACACCCGGGAGCCCGTGATCGATAGGCAGCGCGACGCCGGACTTGAGAGTTTCCATCACGAAAGTCGAGCTGATATCGGCGAAATCGACCTTGCGGATCAGCTGCCTGTAGATCTGGTCGTAGTGGCTGATGTCGCGCGCGACGACGCGGAGCAGGTAGTCGATGTCGCCGCTCATGCGGTGAAACTCGAGGATTTCGGGGATAGAGTCGACCGCCTGTTCGAAGCGCTCGAACCAGGCGTCGCTGTGCTGGCTCGTGCGAACCAGCGCGTAGACAGTAAGCCCGAAGCCGAGCGCCTCGGCGTCGAGCAGCGTGACGCGCTGACGAATCACGCCGGCTTCCTCGAGTTCCCGTACGCGCCGCCAGACGGCCGAGCGTGACAGCGATACCCGCTCGGCGAGTTCCGCCATCGAGAGGCCGGCGTCGGCCTGCAAAAGCGTGAGTATTTCGCGGTCTATTCGATCCATTTGTATTGAGAATATCGTAATTACGCAACAAATGTTCTTAAATAAAGCCAAAAATACAGACAAATAGGGACAATTATCGGCGCCGGTCCGTGCACAATAGACACAGGAGGTGGCCATGAATCTCAGGTCGAAATTCAGCGAACATCCGGCGAGCGTCGGCGAAACCTATGCGGAGCATTTCGTGCAGGCGATGGGCTTCAGCCTGGCGCTCCTGAAGGCCGCCGGCGCCTGCGCGGTACACGCGGTGTTGCCCTTTGCGTTCGAGAAAACCGGCAGCCGCCATATCGAGATGCTCCACCGGCGCATGCTGACGCAGCGCGGCGGTGGGACCACCGCCGAGGCCGTCGACGCCAATCCCCTGAACGGCGAGGCCTGAGCGCCTCCGCGGGCCGGCAGGCTTGCGGGGACCCCGTATCGAATTACGGGGCCCCGGCTCGTAGACTGAGCCGCACATTCATCGCGGAGCTTGCCGTGACCCGTTTCCGTGCCGGCCTCTTGTTGCTTGCAATACCCGTGTTCGTTCATGCGGTCTCGCCGACGCCCGAGCGCACGGCGGGTCAGATCGTGCGTGACGCGGTCGATCAGTGGCGGGGCGTTTCGTCGGAGAGCGAAATGACGATGACCATCCATCGCCCGGACTGGGAACGGACGATGACGATGCATGCGTGGACCAAGGGCGATGACAAGGCGCTCGTGCGCGTGACCGAGCCGGTCAAGGATCGGGGCAACGGAACCCTGACCGACAACAACAACATGTGGACGTTCTCGCCCAAGGTCAATCGCGTCATCAAGATCCCGTCCTCGATGATGGCCCAGAGCTGGATGGGCTCGGACTTCTCGAACAAGGACGTGGCGAAGATGGACGACATCATCGAACAGTACACGCATACCTTGCTGGATACTCGCGAGGAGGACGACGTTACGGTCTACGAGATCCAGTCGGTGCCACACGAGGACGCGGCCGTCGTCTGGGGCCGTGAAGTGCTGCTGATCCGCGATGACAACGTTGTCTCGGAGCATCGTTTCTACGACCAGGACGGCGAGCTGGTCAAGAAACTCGTGTCGCTCGAGATCGGCGAGCTGGGTGGCCGCATGGTCGCGCTGCGGCAGCGCATGCAGAAGGTCGAAACGCCGGACGAGTGGACCGAGATCGAGGTGCTGGCGGCGAAGTACGACATCGAGATCCCGGACAGCATGTTCACCCTGTCGAATCTCCGCAACCCCAGGAACTGATCCATGTTTCTCGTGCTGCGGCTCGCCTGGCGTAACCTCTGGCGACAGCCGAAGCGCACGCTGCTGACGACCGGCGCGATGGTGTTCTCGAACGTGCTCCTGATCTTCATGATCTCCCTGCAGTTCGGGATGTACGGCCTCATGATCGAAAACGGCCTCAAGGTGTTCACCGGCGATCTCCAGGTGCAGGCACCGGGTTACAAGGACGATGCCAAGATGCGCCTGACCGTGCCGAACGTCGCCGGCATTGCGGCCGACGTCCGCGCCGTCGACGGGCTCGATGCGGCGGCAAGGGCGTCGGCGTTCGCGCTGGCGTCGAGCGAGGACCGGACCTACGGCGTCGCGATCACCGGCGTGGAACCCGATCACGAGCCGGAGGTATCGAGCCTGCCAGGGCTCGTCAAGGAAGGCCGCTACCTCGACGCTCCGGATGCGCCGGAGATCGTCATCGGCAGGCTGCTCGCCAGGAATCTCAAGGTCGGCCTCGGCGACGAACTGACGCTGCTCGGCAGCGGCGTCGACGGCTCGTTCGCGGCCGCCGTCGTGACGGTGGTCGGCATCTTCGAGACGGGCGTGCCGGACATCGACCGGGGCATGACGGCAATGCCGCTCGAGTATTTCCAGGACATGTTCTACCTCGGTGATGCCGGGCACATGGTCGTGGTCACGACGCCGACGCTGGCGGACGTGCCGGCCGCAATGACCGCGGTGGCAACGCTGCTGCCCGCCGGTGAGGATCTCGTCGTGCTCGACTGGGATACGCTCGAGCCGGGGCTCAAGCAGTCGATCCAGGCGGATCTCTCGAGCGCTATCTTCATGTATTTCATCCTTGTCGTCCTGGTTGCCTTCAGCGTGCTCAACACGCAGACCATGTCGGTGCTGGAGCGCACGCGCGAGTTCGGTATCGTCATGTCGCTGGGATTGAAGCCGGGCAGGCTCGCGCGGCTCGTCCTGCTCGAGTCGGCGCTGATGGGCATCATCGGCGTCGTGGCCGGCGCGCTCGTCGGCGGGCTCGTGACCGGGTACTTCAGCGTCTACGGACTCACGTACCCCGGACTCGAGGAGATGGCCGCGCAGTTCAATTTGCCCGGTGTCATGCGGCCGCGCGTGACGCTGGTGTCGCTGTTCAGCGGTCCCCTCGTCGTGATGCTGTTCTCGGTCATTGCGTCGCTGTACCCCGCGATGCGGCTGTACCGGCTGGCACCCGTCGACGCCATGAGGGCAACGTGATGAGCGGCGTCGTTCGCATCTCGGCCCAGCTGGCGTGGCGGAACCTGTGGCGCAATCACCGGCGTACCGTGATCATGCTCGGCGCGATCAGTATCGGCGCCTGGGCCATGATCTTCCTGACGGCGCTGTCGCAAGGCATGGTCACCGAGATGATCCGCGATGGCCTGAGCGTGCTGCCCGGCCACGTGCAGGTGCACCAGGCCGATTTCCGCGACGATCCCAACATCACGAACTACATACCGATACCGGACAGCGAGATCGAGGCCCGTCTGGCGTCGGGAGACTTCACGGAATGGGCGACACGCATCAACGTGCCCGCCGTCATCACGAGCGAGCGCGAAACCCGCAGCGTGACCCTGCTGGGTATCGACCCGGAGCGCGAGAAGGGCTTCACGTTCGTCGAACTCGACACGATCGATGGCCGCTTCCTGGATGATGTGGCCGACACCGGCATCGTGATCGGCCGCCGGCTCGCGGAGCGACTGGAGACCGAGGTCGGCAAGCGCGTGGTCATCATGAGCCAGGACGTCGGCAACGAGGTTGCCGATCGCGGCTTCCGCATCGTCGGGGTCTATCGTGCCAGCCTGACGTCCTACGAAGACAACTACGCGCTGATCGGCAAGCGCACGGCACAGGAACTGCTGGGCGTTGGCGATCACGTGACCGAGGCCGTCGTCATGGGGGACGACTACCGGGACGTCTCGGCCGAGCGAGCCGAGGTCGAGTCGCTGTTCGCCGGCGAGGACGACGTCGTCATCAACGACTGGAAAGAGCTCGACCGCTACCTGGCGACGACGCTGTCCGCGATGGACGGCTTCGTGCTGATCTGGGTCGTGATCATATTCCTCGCGCTGTCGTTCGGCCTCGTCAACACGCTGATCATGGCCGTGTTCGAACGCGTGCGGGAGATCGGTGTCATGCTGGCACTCGGCATGAAGCCGGCTGCGATCCTCTGGCAGATCGTGATCGAGTCGATGCTGCTGCTCGCGCTCGGCCTCGTGATCGGCAACGTGCTCGCCTGGGTGTCCGTGCTGCCGATTCGCGACGGCATCGACATATCGATCGTCTCCGATGGCCTCGAGATGTGGGGCATGTCGAACCGGCTCGTGCCCGACCTGAGGCTCCGCGATGTCGCGCTCGCCAACGGCGTCGTCATCGTCCTCGGGTTCCTGGCGAGCATCCTGCCGGCCTGGCGCGCGTCGCACTACGATCCCGTCGAGGCCATAACCAAGGTGGAATGAATGACTGCAGTTCGCTGTGTTGACCTCTGCAAGACCTATCGCCAGGGCGATCAGGACATCAAGGCACTCGATCATGTCAGCATCGATATCGAGTCGGGCGATTTCGTTTGCCTGTCGGCCCCCTCGGGAGGCGGCAAGACGACGCTGCTGAATGCCATCGGTGGGCTCGATCGGCCGGACAGCGGCGAGGTGTGGATCGCCGGCGAGCGAATCGACACGCTGGACAAGGGCGAGCTCGCGGACCTGAGGCTCCGCCGGATCGGCTTCGTGTTCCAGGCCTACAACCTGATCCCGGTGCTCACGGCACGCGAGAACATCGAGTTCGTGATGCAGATGCAGGGCGTCCCGCCGGCCGAGCGGCGCCAGAAATCCGAGGCGATCCTCGAGGAAGTCGGTCTCGGCGGCATGGGCGGCCGGCGCCCGGCCGAGATGTCGGGCGGGCAGCAGCAGCGCGTTGCGGTGGCGCGCGCGATCGTCTCGCAGCCCGAACTCGTGCTGGCCGACGAGCCGACGGCGAATCTCGACTCCGTCAATTCGCGCGAACTCATCGAGCTGTTCAAGACCCTGAACCAGCGGCACGGCACGACCTTCGTCATCGCGACGCACGACGAACTCGTCATGAAGCACGCCCGGCGGCTGATCCGGATGCTGGACGGGCGCATCGTCGATGAAATTAACCAGGACGATGCGTAACTCTGCGGTACTGTTGGCGCTCTGCGTTACGACGCAACTGTTCGCGGAACCGGCCGAACTCGACGGCCACATCAAGACGCGCGCGATACTCTCGACGTTCCCGTCCGACAGCCTGTTCCGCGATGTCGCCGGTGCCGAGACGCTCGACCTCGAGAGTGACCTTCGCCTGAATTTTCGCTGGCGGGAGGGACCGTGGCAGGTCGAGGCGAGCGGTCAGCTGTTTGCCCTGTACGGCGAGCGCATCGAGTTCACGCGCGACCTGCCGACGGAGATCGAGGCACTCGCGCCGCGCCTGCCGGACGACCGTCGCCGTTACCTCGACCTGACGACCGTCCTCAGCGACTCGGGCAAGACCGCGACGCTGGCCCGCCTGGACCGGCTCAGCGTCGGCTGGACCGGGGAGAAGACGGTCGTGCGGCTGGGGCGCCAGGCGCTGTCGTGGGGCAACGGCCTCTTTTACGCGCCGATGGATCTTGTGAACCCCTTCGACCCGGCGACGATCGACACCGAGTTCAAGCCCGGCGACGACATGCTTTACGTCCAGCACCTTCGCGACAACGGGCATGACATCCAGGGCGCCGTCGTCGGCCGCCGCAACCCGCTCACCGGCGAGCGGGGTTCCGACCAGTCCACGGCGGCCGCCAAGTATCACGGCTTTGCCGGCAGCGCCGAGTACGACCTGCTCGTGGCCCGGCACTACGGCGACGCGGTCGTCGGTGTCGGCGGGGTCAGGAGCATCGGCGGCGCAGTCTGGCGCGGCGATGTCGTTCTGACGCGGACCGAGGACAAGACCGTCACCAATCTCGTCACCAACCTGAGCTATTCGTGGATCGGCTTCGGCAAGAACATGAGCGGCGGGTTCGAGTACTACTACAACGGCTTCGGCCAGACGGGCGACTACGATCTCGCGGCCGACCCGGAACTGTTCCTGCGCCTGATCCGCGGTGATCTCTTCACCCTGTCACGGCATTACCTTGCGGCGAACGTCACCGTCGAGGTGACGCCGCTGTGGACGGTCACGCCGGTCGTGCTCGCGAATCTCGGCGACCCGAGCAGCCTCGTGCAGGTGATCGCGCAGGGCAGCCTCGGCGACAACGCGGTCTTCATCGGCACGCTGTCGGTGCCGATCGGCCCGAGCGGGACCGAGTTCGGCGGCATCGATGCCGGCGTCCCCGGTCGCTATCTCTCGAATGGCCCGGGGCTGTTCGCGCAGTTCGCCTGGTATTTCTGAGGGTGGTTAGTCGGTCACCGGATCACGTATCGGGCATCGACCTGCCTTGCAGGAGCGGCTCTTCAAGCCGCGACGGCGCCGTCGTCTGGCAATGCGCGTTCGCAGGGAACCTGGCACCGATCCCGCGACGGTTGGGGTTTTCCGTGGTCGCGGCTTGAAGAGCCGCTCCTACAGCCCGCGATTCGGACTCCGGGGGCGATAGCCCATCGGCACGGGCCCCGACAGTTGCTCAGGGCGCGACGGATTCCCGCATGCGCTCGAGCAGCGTCTCGAATGCTTCGCCGGGCTGCGGACCGAACACGGGGTCCGATTCGGCCAGCCCCGTGATGTCGATCTCCTCGTCGGCCAGCGTGTCCGCCCGCTTGAACAGGTCGGATTCCTCCCATTGCATGTGCTCGTCGAGCCGGTCCACGTAGCGAACGGCGTCGGCGACGAACTTGTTCCGCGACAGCGCCGCACCTGCCAGGACCGCTTCGCAGTCATCCTTGAGGGTCTTGCCGTCCACCGCCAGCGTGCGGTGATCGGATTCGACGAACGCAAGGCCCTGACCCTTGCCGGCCGCTGCCAGCTGGCTGTACAGGCGGTCTTCCCGCGGGTGATGCACGGCGTCCGAGTAGACCGTGAGGTAGTGGAGGATGTCTTCGAGCAGCTCGAAATCCGGGTCGCTGCCGCGATCGGCCTTGCGGGCCTCCTCGCGCACCAGGCCGAGCAGCACGGCCATGTTGCGGTGATCCTGCCTGAGTTCGCCCAACAGCGTACGAATGTCGGTCGTTGTGGTCATGGCGTCTCCCTCCCGCACGGCGTTCCCAGCCATCGTCGCCGAGTACGGTTCCCGGCGCCATTCGCAGTTTCCCCTACTCGGTGCCGCTGGCGTCCCGGGAGGATTCCGGCAGGCTCGCGAAGTCTTCCGCACTGGTCTCCCCGAGCATCAGGTCGGCCAGGGCGGCGAGCATGCTCTGGTTCGACGCGTAGACCTCCCGGTTGACGTTCAGCAGCGTCGAGACCTCGCCGCGAGAGAGTTCGCCGCGAGTCACCTCGTCGTAGATACGGCGGTGCATGCGCTCGTGCAGCGAGCGCGAGACATGCTTGAGCTTGACGAGGTTTTCGAAGCAAAGCTGCGGGTTGTCGCCGGCCCGGACCCGGGAGGCCGCCTCGTAGAAGTCCCGCATCGCCTCGCGGAACTGTCCGAGGTAGGCATTGAAGCGGTCATTGACCGAGTTGCGGAAGCGCTCGAGATCGTGCTGGATGTCCCGCGTGCTCTTGGCCGAGTGCACGGCGTTCCTGAGCGCCGGGATCAGCCGGCCGAGCTGCGCCGACTCGGCCGGCTCCAGCGAGCGCCGCTGCAGTTCCAGCGCGTAGGCGAGCAGTTCGCCCTCGAGTTCCTTGAGGGCGGCGTAGGCGGTGTCGAGGTCGGGATTGCGCTCGAAGACCTCGACGGATTCCCGGTCGTTGCCGACGTCGTAGAAACGGTGATCGGTTGGCAGCCGGAACGTCGCGAGATTGATTGCCGCCGCCTGGTCCAGGAGCCGCAGCGATTCCCGGCGGACGTTCTCGACCGCGGCTTCGGGGATCTCGATCGCGCCCGGCTTGATGTGCCGGGTCAGCGCGTCGCCGTCGTCGACGAAGCGTCTCGAGAGCCAGCGGCTGAGCGGCTGGATCAGCGGCAGGAACACGAGTACGCCGAGGGTGTTGAACAGGGTATGGAACGCAACGAGCGCCAGCAACGGGTCCCCGATGCCGAGCACGCTCCCGACGAATCCGAGCAACGGCTCGAGGAATACGAAGGCGATGAGGTTGGTCACGAAGTTGAAAATGAAGATCGCGAGGGCGACGCGCTTCTTGTCGTCGGAGCCGGCCAGGGCGCCCAGCACGGCCGTGATCGTCGTGCCCAGATCGGCGCCGATCGCGACCGCGGCGGCCGCATCCAGCTCGATGATGCCGACGTAGATTGCCGAGAGCGCGAGCATGATCGTCGCTGAACTGGACTGGATCAGCGCCGTAACGAGCAGTCCGGCCAGTACGAAAGCGATCAGCGGGTAGTCGGCGAGCGCTTCCGGATCGAACAGCGTGGCGGCCTGTTCGGCCCCCGACTTCATGAAATCGAGGCCGAGCAGCATCAGGCCGAATCCCGCTACGAGCGTCCCGGCATGAGCCAGCCGGGATTCGTGGCGGGACCAGACGATCGTCAGTCCGCCGATCGCGACGAGGGGCAGCGACAGGGCTTCGATGTCGAGCCTGAAGCCCAGCGTCGCGACGATCCAGCCGGTCACTGTCGTGCCCACGTTGGAGCCGAACACGATCGCCAGCGCTGCGGGCAGGTTGATGAGCTCGGAGCCGACGAAGGCCAGCACGATGAGGCTGACGACGGAACTCGATTGCAGTGCCGCCGTCGTTGCCGCGCCGGCGACGACGCCGCGGACGGCCCCGTCGGTGGATGCCTTCAGGAACTGCTTGAACGACCGGCCGGCGAGATTCGTCAGTGCCAGCTCGAGCAGGCGCATGCCGAACAGGAACAGGCCCAGGCCCGCCGCAAGCCGCCAGATTTGAATGTCGGTCGTCATGGACTCGGAGCAATCGATGCGGCTGCCAGTGTCACGCCCTCAAGTTGCTGAGTCCATTCGTATTCTCACCGATCCCGCCGGTTACGGCGGCGCCCGCGTTAACGCGGCCGTAATACAAACGCAATAATCGGGTAAACAGACTGTAAAGCCCTTGTGGAATCGTGGCGCGCTCAACAAGAAGAGCAACAGCCATGGCACTAGCCTCTATCCTGCTGGTCGATGCCGATACCGCCGCGCGCGGAATCATTGCCCGGGAGCTGCGCGAGCTGGGTCACGATGTCAGCGAGACCGGCGATGCGGAGTCGGCGCTGAAACTGGTGCGCCGCAAGTGCCCGGACCTGGTGGTCTGCGATTTCGCCTTGCCGGACCTCGGCGGCGTCGAATTGCTGTCGGACGTGCGCCGGTCGAACGAGCTTCGAAACATCCGGATCCTGATGACGTCCGGGCGCAAGGACGAAGGAGACGTGATGACCGCGCTCGAGTCCGGCGCGGACGACTTCATCGGTAAGCCCATAAATCGCCTCGAGTTACGGGCGCGGGTCAGCGCCTGCCTGCGCCGGCCTGCAAGCATCTCGCGCGCCGGGACCATTGATGCAGGAGGCATCCGCATCGACAACGCCGGCCACCGGGTGTCGGTGGACGGCAAGCCCGTAACGCTCGCGCCGCGCGAGTACCGGCTGCTGCAGTTCCTGGCCAGCAACCCGGAGCGCGTGTTTCCCCGCCAGCAGCTGCTCGCGCACGTCTGGGACCGGAACGCGGCCGTCGGCGCGAGGACCGTCGATGTGCATATCCGGCGGCTTCGCAGCGTGCTCGAACCTTTCGGTTGCGACCAGTACCTGCAGACCGTGCGCGGCAGCGGTTACCGGTTTTCACTCGACCCCTAGCGGCTGTAACAGACCTGTAACAGTAGTGTCACAGCCCTTCCACAAAACTCGCCTACTCTTCCGTCCCTCAAGCGATCGAACGACGGGTGGTTGGCTCGTCCTTCGCGCCGGAAGCGGCCACAAAACGGACAACAAGCCGCAGCACCGACAGTCTTTTTGTAAAGCAGCGAATCGGCCAATACCGACAACCTGAAACCCGGCTTCGCGGTCTCGCCTTGCGGCGGTGCTGCCGGAGCACATCAACTCACGCCTGGAGAGGATAGATGAACTCGACCAAACTGATCGCCGCACTGATTGCGGGCGCGGCACTGACTGCCTGCTCGAGTGGCGACATCAACATTTCGCCGTCGACCGTCAGCACGACCAACAACACCGGTGGCGGTACCACGCCGCCTCCCGGCAGCTCGCTCTGCGGCACCCGGACCGTTGGTGGCCAGGTTATCTCCGGCACCGAGGACGGCGACGGCAACTGCCGCTACGACTCGGTCTTCGTGGGTCAGAAGAACAACCTGACCGAAGATCTTCTCCTCCGCGCCCTGCCGAACGGCGGCGCGCACATCTTCGACACGTCGCTGTTCGTCGGTGAGACCTATCGTACGCAGGCCGCACTGGCGGCTGCCGGCATCTTCGAAGGCGGTGACGGCCCGACCCTGACTCTCGAGGCGGGCACGACGGTCGCGTTCACCGAGGAACGCTTCTTCCTCATCATCAACCGCGGTTCGCAGATCATCGCCAACGGCACCGCCGATGCGCCGATCACGATCACGTCGCTGTCCGACGTCAACGGTACGGTCGGTCCGACCGACGTGCAGCAGTGGGGCGGCATGGTCATCAACGGCTTCGGCGTCACCAACAAGTGCGAGTACAACTGGATCGATGCCGGCGGCAACCCCGACCAGCCGCGCTACGCCGGCGGCGACAAGGCCAACGGGCAGAACCCGAACCTGCAGATTATCGGCGACTGTGCCATCGATTCCGAAGGCTCGGCCGGTGACGACGAGAACCAGTACGGCGGCGCCAACGACTTCGACGACAGCGGTATCCTGAACTACGTCCGCGTCAAGCACACGGGTGCGACGGTCGGCAACGGCGACGAGCTGAACGGCATTACCTTCGGCGCGGTCGGCAGCGGTACGGTGGTCAACAACCTGCAGGTTTATTCGACCTATGACGACGGTATCGAGATGTTCGGTGGCTCCGTCAACTTCAATAATTTCGCCGGCGTTTACGTCCGCGACGACAGCATCGACATCGACGAGGCCTACGACGGCGTGATCACCAACGCACTCGTCATCCAGCAGGAAGACGACGGCAACCACTGCATCGAATCCGACGGTATCGGCAGCTATTCCGGTTTCGACGACACCAACCCGAGCGACGTTGCACTCAAGAACGCGATCATCGCCGGCGGCTACAACAGCCGGCCGACGATCAGCAACCTGACCTGCATCGTCTCGGCGAACCTCCCGGGTACGCACGATCCGGGCGCCGGCTTCCGTTTCCGCGAAGGTATCTGGCCCGTCGTCAACAACACGATCGTCATCGGCTCCTACGCGGCGAACGACACGACGTCCGACAACGACAACTACTGCCTGCGTATCGACGATCCCGAAACGCTCGACGCGGCCGCCAACAACGATCTCCAGCTGAACGGCGCCATCTTCGGCTGCGCCGAGAAGTCGCGCGGCCGCACGGTTCCCGGTTTCGCCGCGGGCGAGCACGTCTGGGCCGAAACGCTCAACAGCCAGTTCCAGGACATTGCCGACGGCACGGCACTCGACGCCTCCGATGCGGCCGACCCCGACTTCGTCGTAACGGCCTCCGGCGGCCTGAAGGTCGTATCGCAGAACTGGGTCGACTCCATCGTCAACGGCGCCTCTGCCGACATGCGCACGATGCCGGTGGACCCGGAGGACCCGGCGGCGGGTACCAATGTCCCGACATTCCTCGGCGCGACGAACGGCGAAGACCTCTGGATCGACGGCTGGACCTACGGAATCCTGCCGGACAGCCGCGCTATCCCGCTCTGGTTCGAGTGATCTTGCGGATCACCAGTACTAGCGGTGGGGCACCTGTTCACTTCCCCCGGTGAACGGGTGCCCCTCTTGTTCTCGCCGGGCCCCGCGCCCGGCACGACAGGACCAAGGAAAATGAATACAGAACCCCGATTCCGCAAGCATGCGATCGCTGCCGGCATTGCGCTTGCCCTGGCTTCGAGCCTCGTCTCCGCCAAGGCTTTTGCGCAGGCGGAGGCAGATGCCGAGGCGCAGGCCGACGAGGAAGAGATCGTCAACGGTGTGCCCCGGCCGACCGTGCCGGCCCCGGAGCCGGACGGCGACATCGAAGAAGTCGTCGTACTCGGCCGCTTCATCAGCGGCAGCCAGCAGCTCGTCAACGAGCGCATGAACGACGCTTTCGCGACCGACCTGCTCGGCGCCGACACGATCAGCCGGCTCGGCGACAGCACGGTCGGCGCGGCGCTCCGCCGCGTCCCGGGCCTCACGCTGGTCCAGGACCGTTTCGTCTACATTCGCGGCCTCGGCGAGCGCTATACGACGACGCTGCTGAACGGAGCCCAGATACCGTCGCCCGACCTGACCCGGAACGTCGTCCCACTGGACATCTTCCCGGCCACCGTGGTCGACGCGCTGCGCGTACAAAAGGCTTATTCACCGGCGCTACCGGCCAACTTCGGCGGCGGCATGGTCGATATTCGCACAAAGTCGATCCCGGACGCGTTCACGCTCAAGCTCGAGGCCGGCATCCAGCACAACACAGAGACACCCAGCCGCGTCAGCAGCTACGCGGGCGGCAGTGACGACTGGCTCGGCAGCGACGACGGCAGCCGTGCACTGTCTGCCGGTTTGAGCAATGCGATCAATCGTTTCACGGGCTCCTTCAGCGACCAGAATATCCAGGGCGCGCTGCTGGCGGCCAATCCGGATCTCAACCGGACAGATCTCCTGTTCCAGACGGAACAGCTGCGACGCGAACTGGCGGCCAACCTCAACCGCGACATCAGCATCCTGCAAAAATCGACGGAGCCCGACTACCTGCTTCGAGCGAGCATGGGCAACAAGTTCGTGCTCGGTGAGAGCGGCGACTGGGAG
>JAZBNZ010000169.1:0-3484 GCA_036350895.1 Woeseiaceae bacterium | reverse complement strand
TCGACATCCCGAACCTCGCCCGCCTGGGCACCGTGGGCGGCCGTGCTTTCAATGACCAGGCATTCCGCTTCGACGGGGTCGTCGACGGTCGGGACGGTGAGCTGCGAATAGATGACGCGACAGTCTCACTGGCAAACAGCGATGCCGCAGGCTCGCTCGTCTACCGTCGGGGCGAACCGCCGTTTATCGAAATAGACATCACTTCGGACCGGCTCTCGTTTGCGCCTCTACTGGTAGAGGCGGCAGCGCCAAAAAAGGAGGCACCGAAGCCTCCCGCCGATGGCCGGGTCATCCCGGACCTTGCCGTGCCCTTCGACCTGTTGCAGAAGTTCGATGCGCACCTGTCGCTCAGCGTCCGCGAGCTATCGCGTCGGGACCTGCTGCTTCGGAACGTCGTGCTCGACGCCGGGATCGAGAACGGTGCACTGGCCCTGAACGACCTGGCGCTGCACGCGCGCGCCGGTTTCCTGCGCGGGAGAGGCTCGCTCGAGCCGGCCGACGGCGTCGGCCGCGCATCCCTCGAACTGCTCGCAGACGAGCTTGCCTTCGGTCTCACGCCGACGAACAGGGCGCTCCAGACGACGATGAAGCTGAACGTCAACCTCGGGAGCACGGGGAATGACCTGCGGACGCTGGCCGGCAATGCCACGGGCGTCGCGCTTTTCGAAACCGGCGGCGGAACGGTCGCCAACAATCGCGTGATGAGCTTCTTTTACGGCGGGTTCATCGACGAGATCCTGACGACCGTCAACCCGTTCCTGAAGTCGCAGCCGACGACGGATTTCGAATGCATGATCCTGCCGATCCGGATTACGGACGGTAAGCTCACGTCGACACCGGCAACGCTCATCCGCACCGACAAGCTCAACCTGACGATCGACCCGGAGATCGACCTCAAGTCCGAGAAGCTCGACGTCAGCATCCAGTCGACGCCGCGGCGCAGGCTGTCGATCAGCGCCGCGGAGCTGCTCAATCCCTACATCAAGATTACCGGTACGATGGCGCGACCGGCGCTCGCCATGGATGAAGAAGGTGTCCTAATATCGGGCGGCGCGGCCGTTGCCACCGGGGGACTTTCCGTGCTGGCCAAGGCGGCCTGGGATCGCCTGTCGCGCTCCGGAGATCCCTGCAAGTCGGCCCGCGACGAGGCCGCGAAGGCGCTCGGCGACAGCTTCCCGGACATCGAGCCCCTGCCCATGCTGCCACCTATGCCGCTGGACGGCCCGGCAGCCGGGCCGCAGGATTCGCAACAATAATCAGCGGTCGCGGAGTTCCCGCCGCAGGATCTTGCCGACCGTCGATTTTGGCAGCGCGTCGATGAACTCTATCTGGCGAGGGACCTTGTAGCCGGTCAGGTTCTCGCGGCAATACCCCTTGACTGTCGCGGCGTCGAGGTCATCGTCCTTCCTGACGATGAACAGCTTGACTGCCTCGCCCGATTTCTCGTCCGGCACGCCTACGCAGGCGCATTCGAGGACGCCGTCGAGACCGGCCACGAGCGCCTCGATCTCATTCGGGAACACGTTGAAACCGGACACGAGGATCATGTCCTTCTTGCGATCCACGATGCGGAAATAGCCGCTCTTGTCCATTACGGCAATGTCGCCGGTCCGGAAATAGCCGTCGTCGGTCATGACCTCTGCGGTCGCGTCGTCGCGGCGCCAGTAGCCCTTCATGACCTGCGGCCCTTTCGCACACAGCTCGCCTTCCTCGCCCTGCGGCACCTCGTTGCCCGCCTCGTCACGCAGCGAGATGTCGGTCGACGGGATCGGGACGCCGATGCTGGACAGGAAGTCCTCATTATCCAGCGGGTTGATCGTGAGGGCGGGCGAGGTCTCCGAGAGCCCGTACGCCTCCTTGATGTGCTTGCCGGTGACGGCCTTCCACCGCTCCGACACGGCTTTCTGCACCGGTGCGCCGCCGCCGACCGCGAGAGCGAGCTTCGAGAAATCGAGATCGGCGAAACCGGGCGTGTGCAGCAGTCCGTTGTACAGCGTGTTGACGCCGGTGAAGACCGTGACCTGCCATTTCGACCACTCCTCGACGAAGGCGGCCATGTCGGTCGGCTTCGTGATCAGCACGGCCGTGCCCCCGAAGTAGTAATAGGTGAGCGTGTTCACCATCAGCGCGAAGATGTGATACATCGGGATCGCCGTCATCACGACCTCGTCGCCCCGATTGATGCGATCGCCGGCGAACGCAGAGTACTGCAGGATGTTCGCGACGAGGTTCCGGTGCGTCAGCATGGCCCCCTTCGACAGCCCGGTCGTGCCCCCCGTGTACTGCAGGAAGATCAGGTCGTCGCCGCCGATCTCCGGCGCCTTGAACTCGAGCTCTGCGCCCTTCGCGACGGCGTCAGTCAGCCGTGTCGTCTCGCCGAGGCCGTCCGCGACCGGCGCATCCGGGATACCGCGGCCGATGAAGTCGTCGAGCTGGGCGACGATCACGGTCTTGACCGGCGTCTTGTCGATGACCTTGGCGAGCGTCGGCGTTGACCCGGCGAAGATCACGATGATCTCGGCATCCGCGTCGTTGAGCTGATGCTCGAGCTCGCGCGGCGTGTACATCGGGTTGACGTTCACCTGGACGCCGCCGGCCCGGATGATGCCCTGCATGGCGACCGGGAACGCCATCATGTTGGGCAGCATGACGGCAACGCGGTCACCCTTCTCCACTCCCAGCTCGGTCTGGAGATAGGCCGCGAAGTCCCGCGACTTCGCCCAGGTCTCTGCAAAGGTCAGCCGGCCGCCGAAGTTCGAGTAGGCATCCTTGTCTGCGTAGCGGTCGCTTGCTTCAGCCAGCATCTCGACGACGCTCGTGTACTCGTCGGCATCGATTTCGTGCGGGACGCCTTCGCCGTAATGTTCGAACCAGGGTTTGCTCATCGTTACTGCTCCTGCGGGCGGTTTTCCCAGCGGGCCGCAGGCCGTACCATGCTGCCCATTCATTGGTCGTGGAGTGTAGTCGATGCAAGCCAGAGTGAGTAGCCGCCCTGCCCTGGGCGTCGCGCTGATCGGTTTGGCGCTCGCCATTGCCGCCTGCGACCGGCCGGGAACACCGCCTGCTCCGCAAGCGGCGGCGAACGCGCCGGACGTAGAGAATGCCAGTTTCCGGGGGCTCGAGGGCTTCCCGGATCCCGTCAGGCTCGAGGACGGCGCCTGGGAGGGCGAGCCCTACGTGGACGGCGGCAGCACCTTCCCCGCAGTCTACCTGTCGAAGCACCTGACGGCGCGCGGCGACCTCGACGACGATGGCCGCGACGAGATCGCCGCGGTGCTCGCGACGACGACCGGCGGCACCGCCACGCGATTCCACCTCGTGTTGCTGCAGGAGACGGACTCCGGACCCGAGCATTTCGCGACCCGTTTTCTCGGCGACCGGATTCGCATCCGCTCGCTCGATATCCGCGACGGCGGGATCGATATGATCTCGATCGAGGCCGGCGAGGACGATCCGCTCTGCTGCCCGACGCGACGGGTAGCAC
>JAZBNZ010000168.1:0-2457 GCA_036350895.1 Woeseiaceae bacterium | reverse complement strand
GGCTCTTCAAGCCGCGACCATGGTGTCGTCGACCTTTGCGCGTAATTGGTCGGCAGTTGAAGGGCGCCTCCTACAGTCCACGATTCGCCAATGGTGAACGCTTCTGCTGTAGGAGCGGCTCTTCAAGCCGCGACTATGGTGTCGTCGACCTTTGTGCGTAATTCGTCGGCGGTTGAAGAGCGCCTCCTACAGTCCACGATTCGCCAATGGTGAACGCTTCTGCTGTAGGAGCGGCTCTTCAAGCCGCGACCATGGTGTCGTCGACCTTTGCGCGTAATTGGTCGGCGCCTGTGGAGCGCCTCCTACAGTTCGCGATTCATCGATGGTGATCGCTTCTGTTGTAGGAGCGGCTCTTCAAGCCGCGACCGTGACGTCGCTCGTCAGCACGCGCGATGCGTTGGCGTCAGGATCCTGTCGCCCGCTCGAGCAGGCTCTCGGCCGCGGCCTTGGCCGCGCGGTCATCCCCGGCGACGCTCATCGCTTTTCTCGCCATGGACGCAGCGCGTCGAGGGTCGTCCTGCAACAGGTAAATCTCGCCCAGCTCTATCCAGAGATAGGGATTGCGCGGCTCTATCCGGACAGCGCGCTCGATGTCGGCGAGCGCATGCACATAATCGCCGTTCGCCTTTGCAGCGCGGCTGCTCGTCACGAGTTCGTTGACGGCGTCGGCGGAGCCACTCGATGTATCCGCTTCGCCGGCCTCCGGCGCGGTGCCGACGGCCCCGGGTCCGCCCGATGCCGATGTCGAAGGCGCACCCCATTCGGACGGCCTGTTCAGCGAAAGGTCGGCGCAGCCGCTCAGGCCCAGCGGCAGCAGGATCAGCATCAACAGCTGGAGTTGTCTCGTCATCAGTCCCTCACCGCATCGAAGATCTCGCGGGCCCGTTCGCCGATCTCACCGAGGAAGCCACCGCAGCCCGGCAGTCGGCTGAGGCGCGTGCCCTTGGGCACGAGAATCTCGGCCGCGTCACCGCATCCCCGGCGGGTCCTCTCCCCGGACGCGTAGTCTATCCACACCGGTTCCAGATTGTCGGAATACGCAGGCGTGTAGCTCGACGTGAATTCCATGGCCGCCATCAGCGGCGCCCAGATCGTCAGCGCGCCGGTTGCGCCCGTCAGCCCGGTCGGCTGGTTGTCGTCGCGGCCGACCCAGACGACCGCGAGGTGATCGCCGCTGAATCCGGCGAACCAGCTGTCCCGGAATGCATCCGAGGTACCGGTCTTGCCGGCGACGACGAGCGTGTCCGGCAGCACTGCCCGCGACGAGCGCCCGGTACCGCGCTCGATGACCTGGACGAGGCCCAGGTTCAGCTGCTGCACGACATCGGGTTCCGCCACCTGGTCGACGGCGAGCGGATAGCGGGTTAGCGGCTGGCCCTCGGTATCGACGACCGAGCGAACCGCCGCGAGCGGCGTCCGGAACCCGTCGTTGGCGAGCGTGTTGTAGAGCGAGGCCACCTCGAACGGCGACAGCTCGGCGGCGCCGAGCAGCAGGGAGGGGTAGGCCGGCGGCGGATTCTCGAGTCCGAACGCCGTGAGGATATCCACCACCGCCCCGACGCCGATCGCGAGGCCGAGTTGCACCGTCGCCTGGTTGTAGGAGGCGGCCAGCGCCTGCAGCAGCGGCACCTTGCCGTGTGATTCGAGGCTGAAGTTCTCGGGCGACCAGGTGTCGCCGTTCTCGAGTGTTACCTCGATCGGCGCGTCGTCGACAGTACTCGCGAGGGTGTACTCGCCGGACGCGAGCGCCGCGAGGTAGACGAAAGGTTTGATCAGCGAGCCGATCTGCCGGCGCGCGTCCAACGCGCGGTTGAAGCCGTCGACATCGACCTGCCGGCCGCCGACCATGGCCAGAACGTCGCCGGTGGCCGGGTGCGTCACGATGGCAGCGCCTTCGAGCGGCACGGCATCCTCGCCATCGGGCGCGAGCCGTTCGAGGCCGGCGACGAGCTCGGCCTCGGTGAGTTTCTGCACTGCCGGGTCGAGGCTCGTGAAGATGCGCAGGCCGATGGTGGCGAGGCTCTCATCGGAGTAGTCGTCGGCGAGCTGCCGGCGGACGAGGTCGAGGAACGCCGGCTGGTAGCGGGAGCCGACCCGCGAGCGGGCGGCGACGCCGAGGTCCCGGTCGATCGCCGCGGCGGCGGCATCCGCGTCGACGATGTCGAGATCGGCCAGCATGCCGAGCACGAGGTTGCGGCGCTCGAGCGCCCGCTCGGGATGACGGCGCGGGTCATAGTACGACGGCCCCTTGACGAGAGCGACCAGCAGCGCGGTCTCGTGCAACTCGAGCTGCGCCAGGTGCTTGCCGAAGTAGAACTCGCTCGCGAGCCCGAAACCGTGAATGGCGCGCGCGCCTTGCTGGCCCAGGTAGATCTCGTTGACGTAGGCGTGCAGCAGTTCTTCTTTCGTGTAGCGCAGTTCCAGTGCGATGGCCATGACGGCCTCGCGATACTTGCG
>JAZBNZ010000167.1:0-10956 GCA_036350895.1 Woeseiaceae bacterium | reverse complement strand
GTGCCGGGTGACATGCCGCAGCAGGCCGTCTCGGCCGGGGCCGGCAACGGCAAGTGGAGCCTGGCCGAGTGTCTCGACGACGGGCTCGCCGCCGGCCGCGAGGTCGTTGCGAGGCTGGACCTGCCGGTACCGGACGTTGCGAGGCCTGCGGTGGAGCCGGAGGTGACCCGTCCGGTCGAGGCGCTCTGGCGCGTGCCGGCCGGCAAGGATCCGGATCGCTGCCCGAAGCAGTTCCTCGACTACCAGAACGACACGAGCGTTGCCGACGTTCGTCTCGCGGTCCGCGAGGGCTACCGCAACGTCGAGCACGTGAAGCGTTACACCGCGCTCGGCTTCGGCACGGACCAGGGCAAGCTCGGCAACATCAACGGGATGGCCGTGCTCGCCGAGACGCTCGGCAAGCCCATCCCTGAAGTCGGGACGACGACGTTCCGACCCGCCTACACGCCGGTCGCCTTCGGCGTCGGCGCGGGCGAGAGCGTCGGCGACCTGTACGAGCCGGTGCGCAAGACCGCGATCCACGAGTGGCACGAGGCCCGGGGAGCCCCGATGGAAAACGTCGGCCAGTGGCATCGGCCCTGGTATTTCCCGCGGGAAGGCGAAGATCTCGACGCTGCCGTCGCGCGGGAGTGCCTGGCGACACGCAATTCGCTCGGCATCATGGATGCATCCACGCTCGGCAAGATCGATGCGCGTGGGCCGGATGTCGTGACGTTTCTCGAGCGGATCTACACGCACGACGTCGGCAGGATGGAGGTCGGCCGCTGCGCCTACGGGATCATGCTCGGCGAAGACGGGATGGTCATGGACGACGGCGTCATGGCGCGCCTCGACGATGACCGTTTCTATCTCACGACGACGACGGGCGGGGCCGCCCATGTGCTGGCCTGGCTCGAGAAGTGGTTGCAGACCGAATGGCCCGAGCTCGACGTCTATCTCACCTCACTGACGGATCATTACTCGACGATCGCGCTGGCCGGTCCGAACAGTCGCAAGACGCTGGAGAAGCTCGGTTGCGACATACCGATAGACCACGAGAGCTTTCCCTTCATGAGCGTACGCGCGGCGACGCTGGCGGGGCTGCCCGTCCAGCTTTTCCGTGTCAGTTTCTCGGGCGAACTCGCGTTCGAGATCAATATCGACAGCGGCCATGCGCTAACGATGTGGGAGGCGGTCGTCGACGCCGGCGGAGAGTTCGGCATTACGCCCTACGGAACCGAGACGATGCATGTGCTTCGTGCCGAGAAGGGTTTCATCATCGTCGGGCAGGACACCGACGGCTCGGTGACGCCGGTCGATCTCGGCATGAACTGGCTGCTGTCGAAGGACAAGGACTATCTCGGCCGGCGTTCGCTCGCGCGGGCCGACTGCCTGCGCGAGGATCGCAAGCAGCTCGTGGGACTCAGGACCTTCGACGAGACGACCGTCGTGCCGGAGGGGACGCAGCTCATCGACCGTCTCGGTGAGTCGGTGCCGGTCCCGATGTGCGGCCACGTGACCTCGAGCTACATGAGCGCCGTGCTCGGGCATCCCGTTGCCCTGGCGCTCGTTGAACGCGGCAGGGCGCGCAGGGGCGACACGATCTACGCCGCCGTCGCGGGCCGCGACCCGGTGCCGGTCGAGATCGTCTCGCCGGTCTTCTATGATCCGAAGGGAGAGCGCCAGCATGTCTGATGCGGCACGCAGGCATGGCGTCGAGTCCGTTCTCGCCGCGAAACCGGGGCACGACGACCCCGGGATCACGATTTCGGTTCGGGGTGCGGCAGGGCTCGTCAACCTGCGGGCGAATGCCGGGGACGCGACGCTGGTGGAAGCCGCTGCGTCCGTACTGGGCCAGGCGCTGCCGCTGGCGGCCAACACGTTCACGGCGGGCTCCCACCGCGTCTACTGGCTCTGTCCCGACGAGTGGCTCGCCGTGACGGCGGCGGCAACGGAGGCACCCGACCTCGTGCGGTCTCTCGAGTCCGCGCTCGCGGGCCGGTCTTTCGCGGTCAACGACCTGAGCGGCGGCAACGTCGTTCTCCGCCTCGCCGGGCGCAATGCTCGCGAGGTGCTGGCGCGGGGTTGTACGCTGGACCTCCATCCTGGTGTTTTCGGGGTCGGAGCCGCGGCGCAGACCGGGCTCGCCAAGGCCGGCGTGCTGATCGGCCTGGTGGATGACGCGCCTGTCTTCGAGATCGTGGTCCGGCGCTCCTTTGCCGATTACCTGTGCCGCTGGTTTGCCCATGTCGCGCGTCACGGCGGGGTGGCTTTCGAGTCCTGACCGCCGCGCCCGTCCTGTGGGCGTCATTGTCAACGCGTTTTGGCGGTCGCATACTCGGGCGCTCGACGATTTCCCGGTGCGCAATGCAAGCTGTTGCCGACTCAAAGATGCCGACGGCTTTCGGTTTCCTGCTGCTGGACGACTTCACGCTGATCTCGATGTCGTCCGCCATCGAAACACTGCGGATGGCGAATCGCCTCTGCGGAGAAGACGTCTATCGCTGGTCGACGATCTCGCTCGACGGCAGGCCCGCCGTCGCGAGCGATGGCGTCAGCATCAACGTGTCGATCGGGGCGACGGAGGTCGATCCCCGGCAGTTCGATGTCATCGTCGTTTGCGGCGGCCAGCGTATCGACGAGAATTCGACGGCGCCGGTCCTCGAGTGCCTGCAAGGCTTTGCAGCGCAGGGCCTCGCGCTCGGATCGACCTGCACCGGCAGCTATGCGCTGGCGCGAGCGGGTCTCCTCGACGGCTATCGGTGCAGCATTCACTGGGAACGCATCGCACAGCTGACCGAGGAGTTTCCGCAGGTACGGGTCAGCCGGAGCATCTACACGATCGACCGAGACCGCTACACCAGTTCCGGCGGCACCGCGCCGATCGACATGATGCTCTACTTCGTGCGTCGGCAGTGCGGCGCCGAGATCAGCGCCGGCGTCGCCGAGCAGTTCATCTACGAACGCATCCGCGACCCGCGCGAGATTCAGCGTATTCCGCTGAAGCACTTCGTCGGCAAGCATTCGATGAAACTGGTCGTGGCCGTCGAACTCATGGAGGCGAACCTCCGTGAGCCGATCAGCCAGTCGGAGCTCGCGGCCTACGTCGACCTGTCGCGCCGACAGCTGCAGCGATTGTTCCAGAAGTACCTGCTTTGCACGCCGTCGAGCTACTACCTGCAGCTCCGCCTGCAGCGTGCGCGCGAGTTGCTACACCAGACCGACCGGAGCCTCATCGATATCGCGACGGAGACCGGGTTCGTGTCGAGCTCACACTTCAGCAAGAGCTACCGGGAGCTGTTCGGCTGCCCGCCGAGCGCCGAGCGGCGCCGCGACCGTGCGGCCGCGCCGATCGAGTGAGTGACAAGCGAGCTATCAGTGCACGGTAATGCAGGTGCAGGGCGCCGTGTGGTTGACCTTGTGCGACACGCTGCCGAGCAGCATGCCACCGAAGTCGCCGAGGCCCCGGCTGCCGATGATGATGCAGTCCACCTCGTTTTCTTCGGCGGCCGCCACGATCTCGGCCGCGGGATCGCCGCCCCTGAGCTCGGTGCTGACCCGCCCCCCCGGCAGACGTTCTTCCGCGAGCTTGCGTGCGGCCTCGACGAGCTCGCGGCCGGCCTCTTCGATCTGCTCGTGATTGGCGTGGATCATCATCGATGCGCCACCGAGGACCATCACCCGGTCAGCGGCTACGCCCTGCGGCGCATGGACGAGGAGCAGACGGGCGGAGAACTTGTCGGCCAGTTCGACAGCGAATTCCAGCGCTTTTTTCGAGTATTCCGAGCCGTCTATCGCGACGAGAAGATTTTCGAGCATGCTGTTTCCCCAAGCCGTGCGAGCGATTTGTTACCATACAGAAAGTAATTTGCCAGTGTCGAGTACACGCGAGGAAAACATGTTTTTGACCGATAGCGATGACGGGGCCGCCTTCGACGACACGCTCGGCGGACGAATCGTGCATGCGCGTGAAGCACAGGATCTGACGACGTCGCAGCTGGCACGGCGCCTCGGCGTGAAGACCTCGACCCTTTACGGCTGGGAAAACGACCGTTCGGAGCCGCGGCCGAACCGGCTCCTGACGCTGGCGGGAATCCTCAATGTCAGCCCGACCTGGCTGCTGACGGGCGGCGGGACGAGTCCGACGGACGTCATGTCGGAAACGGAGATGATGCACATTCGTGGCACCGTGGAGCGACTGCGAGACCAGGCCCTGGCGCTCGCAAAGGAACTTGAGCAGCTCGAGGAGCGTCTCGACGCCTACCAGAGCTTCGAGGACTGAGTTCCCGGTCAGCCGGATACAATCACGCCAGCCGGGCGCCGTTCGGCACCTTGCTTTCGACCGTCGCAAGGACCACCGCGCCGTCGTCGCGATGGAAACCTGTGACCAGGCACTCGGACATGAAAGGTCCGATCTGCTTCGGCGGGAAATTCACGACCGCAACGACCTGGCGCCCGACCAGCTCGGCGGGTTCATAGAGGTCGGTGATCTGCGCGCTCGATTTTTTCGTCCCTATCGCGGGTCCGAAATCGATGGTCAGCCTGTACGCCGGGACCCGGGCCTCGGGGAAGGTCTCGGCGGTGACGATCGTGCCCGCGCGCAGTTCGACGCGTTCGAAGTCCGGCCATTGGATCTCCTTCATGTGGCAGCTTCCTCCTCCTCGGCGAGATGCTGGATCTCTTCCTCGTAGACCTGTGATGCGGTGACCGCCGTCGTGAGCGCGTCACTGAAGGCGATGTGCTGTTCTTCGGGCGTGCTGTCGCGACGCAGCATGCGGTGGCCTACGTACAGCGCCATCAGCAGGTGGACGGCCCCGGAGAAGAGATACAGCCCTGACGCATCCGTCAGCGTCATGAGCGCCGATGCCATGAAGGGGCCGAGAATCGCGCCGATTCCGTACATCAGCAACAGGCCGCTGGACACCATGACGTAGTCGTCGGCCTCGGCATAGTCGTTCGCGTGCGCCACCGATATCGCGTACAGCGGGAAGGCGATGGCGCCCCACAACGCAGCGACGATGTTCGTACTGACGAAGCCGAGCGAGTCGAACTGCGTAATGATCACGATCGCGATGACGACGCCTGCCGCGGCCGCGGCGAGCAGCAGCTTGCGGCGGCCGAGCCTGTCGGAGGCGAAACCGAGCGGCCACTGCGAGAGCGCACCGCCCAGTACCGCAGACGTCATGAACCAGGCAGCCAGCGACGTGTCGTCCGACACCGCGGCGGTAAACACCGGTGCGAGCGACCAGAAGGAGCCGTTGGCAAGCCCCGTCGCGAGACAGCCGATCGTCGCGGCGGGCGAGATCCGGAACAGCCGCGGGAGGTTCAGTTCGACGGCCGTGGGTTGTTCGGGTGACGGCGAGGTCGACAGGGCGACCGGGATAGCGCCCAGCGAGACGAGCACCGAGGCCAGTGCGAACAGCTGCCATTCCTCGGGATTGTAAAGCAGCGTCATCATCTGGCCGGCCGCGAGGACCGTCAGCGAGATCATGACGTAGATCGAGAAGATCGTGCCGCGGTTGTCGTTGGTCGAGCGCTCGTTGAGCCAGCTCTCGATGACGACATAGAGCACCGCGAAGCAGAACCCGGCCAGCATGCGCAAGAGGCCCCATGCCAGCGGATTCACGACCAGCGCGTGAGCAAGCGGTGCCGCCGAGCCGAGTGCCGTCATGGCGAGGAAAACCCGGACGTGGCCCACCCGCCGTACGAGGTCGCCGCCTCTCAGGCAGCCTATCGTGAAGCCCAGGAAATAGGCGGCGCCCATGACGCCGATCGAGACGGTCGAGAAGCTCTCGAGACCGGCGCGGACAGGCAGCAGCGTGCCCTGCAGGCCCTGGCCGGCGAACAATATGGATACGCCGATCAGCAGCGCTGCGACCGGGGCTAGAACTTGTCGCATCGGTTGAGCCTAGAAGAGACCTACGATCTTGCCGGTGTCGTCGACCCGGATGTCGTTGGCGGCCGGCTTGCGCGGCAGGCCGGGCATGGTCATGACCGCCCCGCAGATGATGACGACGAACTCCGCGCCGGCGGACAGCCGGACCTCGCGAATCGGCACGACGTGTCCCGAGGGCGCGCCGAGCAGGTTCGGGTCGGTCGAGAAACTGTACTGCGTCTTGGCCATGCAGACCGGGTAGTGACCGTATTCGCGATCGAGCTCGGCGAACTGCTCGCGAATCTTCTTGTCGGCGATGATGTCGTCCGCACCGTAGATCTCGCGGGCAACGCGCTGTGCCTTCTCCCAGAGGCTGAGATCGTCGGAGTACAGGGTCCGGAACTGCGACTTGCCGGAGTCTGCGAGCTTGACGACGGCCTCCGCGAGATCGGTCGAGCCGGCACCGCCGTCCGACCAGTGCGTGCTCTCGATGGCCTCGACGCCGAGAGATTCGCAGTAGCTTTTCACGGCCGAGACCTCGGCGTCGGTGTCCGCGACGTAGCGGTTGATCGCGACCACGATCGGCACGCTGAACTTGCCGACGTTGCGGATATGACGGCCGAGGTTCTTGCACCCGGCCTCGAGTGCCTCGACGTTCTCGGTGCCCAGGCTGTCTTTCGCGACGCCGCCCTGCATCTTCAGCGCCTTGATCGTCGCAACGATGACGGCGGCGTCCGGTTTCAGGCCGGATTTGCGGCACTTGATGTTGAAGAACTTCTCGGCGCCGAGATCGGCGCCGAAGCCGGCTTCGGTAACGACGTAGTCGGCGAGCTTCAGCGCGGTCTGCGTTGCCATGACGGAATTGCAGCCGTGGGCGATGTTGCCAAAAGGCCCGCCGTGCATGAACGCGGGATTATTCTCCATCGTCTGCACCAGGTTCGGCAGGAACGCATCTTTCAGGAGCGCCGTCATGGCGCCGTGCGCCTCGACGTCACGCGCCCTGATGGTTTCGCCGTCGCGGGTGTAACCGATCACGATGTTGCCGAGCCGCTGCTCGAGATCGGCGAGGCTCGTTGCCAGGCAGAATATCGCCATGATCTCCGAGGCCACAGTGATGTCGAACCCGGCTTCCCGAACGACCCCGTTGTGGTAGCCGCCGAGGCCGGTTGTAATTTGTCGCAACGCCCGGTCGTTCATGTCGACGACACGCCGCCAGGTAACGCGTCGCGGGTCCAGGTTAAGCTGGTTCTCCCAGTGCATGTGATTGTCGACCAGCGCCGAGAGGAGGTTGTGCGCCGCGCCGATCGCATGGAAGTCGCCGGTGAAATGCAGGTTGATATCCGTCATCGGCACGACCTGGGCGTAGCCGCCGCCGGCTGCGCCACCCTTCATGCCGAAGCACGGCCCGAGGCTCGGTTCCCGCAGGCAGATCACGGCCTTCTTGCCGATCTTGTTGAGGCCGTCTCCCAGGCCGACGGTCGTCGTCGTCTTGCCCTCACCGGCTGGCGTTGGCGAGACGGCGGTCATCAGGATGAGTTTGCCGTTCGGGCGGTCGGCGATCGACTCGAGGAACTTCGCGCTGACCTTGGCCTTGTCGTGACCGTAGGGAATCAGCGCATCCTCGGCGATACCGAGTTTGGCGCCGATCTCCTGGATAGGCAAAAGGGTTGCGGCCTGTGCAATTTCGATGTCGGACGGGACAGACATGGCGGGAGCCTCGGGGCTTCGTGTCGAGAGCCCGGATTCTAAAGCATTCAGAGGTTTTTGCATGGCGCGGCTGTCCCAGGGTCGCGTGTGGCCATGCCCGTGTCGCGCATGGCGAAGTCGATGCCGGCGCCTGCGACCGAATGGGGGATCAGGGGGACTGGCGTGCCGACAGCGTTACCACGTTGTCGGCACGCCCGTACCAGTTGGCCACGGCTTTCCGGTTGCGGCGGCTGACCGGGATACGCGCACCGTTCGACATTTCGCAGTACCAGTGCGTGTCCTTGCGGCCGAGGCGCGTGACGTGCTCGTGCGCAACCCAGTGCGACCGATGTACGAGCATGCCGGCGTCGGCCAGTGCATCGGCGGCATCTCGCAACGCGCCGAGAATCATGCACTTGCCGAGCGTCGTATAGACGTGCAGGTAGTGCATGTCGGAAGAGATCGCGACGATGTCTTCGCCGATCGCCCTTGGCAGCTGGCCGAGAAACGCGGCGCGCGCCAGCTCGTCGCGTGGTTCCCTGGTCGTCTGCGTGTGGCCGCCACCGGGCCCCTCCGGGGTCCCCGGGCCATTGCCGGAGAGGGTCTCCCTGGCCAGCAGGAGCGGCAGGTTCACGGCGAACCAGGCGGCGACAAAGACTGGAATGACCTCGAGGAACTCGACGAGTACCGCCGCGCCGAGGCCTCGTCCGGCGAACCGGTCGAGCCAGTCATCGGCGACCTCGGGCGTAGCTGCCGGGAACAGCGCTTCCAGTGCAAGATAGGCCGGCGCGAGCAGCAGGGCGCCGGCAACGCCGAGCAACAGCAGCACGACCAGCAGCGGCAGGCGGTTGAGCCAGCGAGGGCGCGCCAGGCGGCTGATCAGCGCAATGCCACCGAGTCCGAGACCGACGTGGGCCGACCAGAAGAGCAGCCGCTCGAGGAACGACAGGCCGAACGATGCCTCCGGTTTCATCAGCACGAACAGCATCACGAGTGCGATGCCGGCGGCAGGCAAGGTCTTCGCAAGCGGCGCGATGCCGAGTACCGAGTTGTTGGTTGCGTGATCCATTCGGTCATCATCCGTTGGCTCGTCCGAGCCGGGGCAGCTCGGAAGCGGCCAAGCAAGCTTAAGCCAGTCTCGGCCTGGTAGTCGATGTCCGCGCCGAACGTACGGATAACGCGATTCACCGGCCAGTTCACGCGGTTGTGCACCGGTGGCTCGTTTTATTCACTAGCGGTCGGCCGCTAGCTGACGAGGTCCCAGTACGGCCTGCCCCCGAAGCGCGCTTCGAGCAGTGCCACGAACAGCCGTACCTTTGCCGACAGGTGGCGATGCCGCGGGTAGATCGCGGAGACGACGAGTGCGGACGGCTGAAAGTCGGGCAGGACGGTCTGCAGCGCGCCGCTCTGGAGCTCTTCACCCACGATGAAGGTCGGCAGGAGCGCGATGCCCTGGTCGCGGACAGCCGCGGCTTTCAGGATCTCGCCGTTGTTCGAGTACATGACGCAGTTGATCGGCCAGGACTGCTCCCGCTCAGGCCCGTCGAGTCGCCACTGGTGCAGGGTGCCGGAGTAGCCGTACTGGAGGCAGCGCCGGTCCCTGAGTTCGGCCGGCGAGGCGGGCTCACCGGCGGATTCCAGGTAGGCAGGCGATGCGCACAGCACCCGCCGCGCCGGCACGATCTGTTTGCTGATCAGGCTGGTCGGATACTCGGGTTCGGCAATCCTGAGCGTCAGGTCGAAGCCTTCCTCGATCGGGTCGACGAAGCGGTCGTTGAGCACGAGTTCGACGTGCAGGTCCGGGTTTTCGGCCATGAATTCGGCGACGACGGGGGCCAGGTGCTGCGTCCCGAAGCTCATCGGCGCGTTCATCCGCAGGTTGCCGGTCGGCCGGTCCTGGAGCTCCTGGACCGATGCAACGGCTTCATCGAGATCGCCGAGAATCTGGATGCAGCGGTCGTAGAACGCGAGGCCGGTCTCCGTCGGCCTGACCTTGCGTGTGCTGCGGACCAGGAGCTGGGTACCGAGTTCGTTCTCGAGATTGATGACGGCCTTGTTGACGACCGAGCGCGACAGGCCCATTTCCCGGGCCGCGGCGGCGAATCCGCGCATCTCAACGACCTTCGTGAACGCACGCATGCTGTCGAATCGATCCATCGTTAGCCCGTAAGCCATCTGCTGGTGTCGGATGATTGTCGCAAGAATAGCGACAAAATGTCATCAGAAAAGCTAATTGTCTTTTCTTGGGCGCTAAAGCACAGTACGCGGCATTCAACGCACTGCACAGGAGGGCATGCCAATGCTTGCAATTCGTCCCGCCAATGAACGTGGCCTCGCCAACCTCGGCTGGCTGAACAGTCGCCATACCTTTTCATTCGGGCACTACTACGACCCCGGGTTCATGGGCTTCGGTGCGCTGCGCGTCATCAACGAGGACCGGGTCAAGCCCGGCCAGGGTTTCGGCACACACGGTCACAGCGACATGGAGATCATCTCCTATGTCCTCGACGGCGCACTCGAGCACAAGGACAGTCTCGGTACCGGTTCGATCATCCGGCCCGGAGACGTACAGCGCATGACCGCCGGCACGGGCGTTCGCCACAGCGAGTACAACGCCTCGAACACAGACCCCGTACATTTCCTGCAGATCTGGATCCTGCCGGAGCAAAACGGGCTCGAGCCGGGCTACGAGCAGCGGGCGTTTCCGGCAGCAGAGAAGCGGGGCCGCCTGAAACTCGTTGGTTCGCGCGATGGCCGCGACGGCTCCGTGACGATTCACCAGGACGTCGATCTGTACGCGTCGCTGCTCGGTGCCGACGAATCCGTCAGCCACGAACTCGGCGACGAACGCCGCGGCTGGGTGCAGGTCGCGCGCGGTTCGGTGCGGCTGAACGGCAACGAGCTCACGGCCGGCGACGGCGTCGCGCTCCGCGGCGAACAGGCCGTGATCATCGACGGCATCGACGACGCCGAGATCCTGATGTTCGATATGGGTGCGTAGTACACGCCCCTCTTTATCTGTTTCGACATTGGCGGCACTGCCGTTCCGACAGTCCATTCCGACGGACGCATGACCAGGAGTAGCCCAGCATGACCACCCAACCAGAACTACTGACGCCAGAGAACTCGCAGCTGATCTTCATCGATCACCAGCCGCAGATGGCTTTCGGTGTCCAGTCGATCGATCGCCAGATGCTGAAGAACAACGTCGCCGCACTGGCGAAGGCCGCGAAGCTGTATGGCATTCCGACGACGATCACGACCGTCGAGACGGACAGCTTCTCCGGCTACACCTACCCGGAGCTGCTCGGGGTGTTCCCCGAGAAGGAGATCCTCGAGCGCACGTCGATGAATTCCTGGGACGACCAGAAGGTCCGTGACGCGCTGGCGGCGAACGGCCGCAAGAAGCTCATCGT
>JAZBNZ010000166.1:0-11471 GCA_036350895.1 Woeseiaceae bacterium | reverse complement strand
TCGTAATTGCCGCCGCCCGGCACGGAATCGATATGCGAGCCGAACAGGATCGGCGGCAGGTCGTCTTCGCGCCCGGCGCGCCGGCCGATCACGTTGCCGGCGGTATCGATACTCACCTCGAGCCCCAGCTCGCGCATCTGCGCGGTCAGCCAGGCCCGCGCAGCAATGTCCGCGTCACTGAAAGCCACCCGGCTGACGCCGCCTTCCGGGTTCGCGCCGAATCGTGCCAGCGCGTCGATGCGCGACTGCATGCGCTCGGGACTGGCCTCGATGGCAGCGTCGGCCTCGGCAGAGGGGGGCGGCGATGCGAAGGCGAACAAGAGCAGGGCTGCGAGCAGGAGCGGGCTTGGCGGCATGAGCAGGTTCCGTTCGGGCGGGAGTCCGGAACTATAGCGGGAGGTGCCAGTGGCGTCGATCTCAGAGATCGTCCGCGCGGTGCACTTGGCGTTTCGTCATGGCACACTTCGACGCCGATAAGAGAATAACCCCCGGGGAAACCATTCGATGAAACGTCAAACCCTCTTCCTGCTGCTCGCGGGTATCAGCGCGATTGCCTGCTCGCCGCCGCCGGACACGGCTGCACCGACCATTGAAGTGGTCACGGAAACGATATCGCGGCCCGACTTTGCGCTCACGACGACCGAAGCCTACGACTTCAGCCGGGTAGGCGTGTACGAGGGGGATCATGCCCCGGTCTACGCGAACATCGACGCGAACCTCGACGCGCATCTCGAGAATATCCGCCGCTGGCTCAGGCAGCCGTCCATTTCCGCGCAGAACGTCGGTGTGCTCGAGATGGCCGAAATGCTGCGCGGCGATCTCGAGGCGATGGGTTTCGCCGAGGCCGAGCTCGTCCCGACGGACGGCCACCCGGGGGTCTGGGGCTATTACGACGCCGGCGCCGACAAGACGCTGGCCGTCTACCTGATGTACGACGTGCAACCCGTCAATCCGGAGGACTGGGAGAGCCCGCCCTTCGAGGCGAACCTGGTCGATCATCAGCTCGGCAAGGTCGTCATGGCGCGCGGCGCGACCAATCAGAAGGGTCCCGAGCGGGCCTTCCTCAACGCCCTGCAGTCGATCATCGACGTGACGGGCACACTGCCGGTCAACATCATGATCGCGGCGGATGGCGAGGAGGAGCTGGGCTCGCCGCATTATCACCAGGTCGTCGCACAGTACGAAGACCGCCTGCGCTCGGCCGACGGGGCACTGTTTCCGTTCAACTCGCAGCGTCCCGACGGGGCGATTTCGGTCATCCTGGGCGTCAAGGGCATTCTCTATGTCGAGATGACGGCGACCGGCGGTGCGTGGGGCGGTCCGGTCGAGGCCGAGATTCACGGATCCTACAAGGCGATTGTCGATTCGCCGGTATGGCGCCTGGTCAAGGCGCTCGATTCGATGACGTCGGCCGACGGCAACACGATCCTGATCGAGGACTACTACGACGGCATCATTCCGCCGACCGAGGAAGAGTCGCTGCTGATCAACGCCGGCATAGAGCAGCGCAACGACGCACAGATGCAGGACATGCTCGGTGTCAGTCGCTGGGTCGACGACCTCTCGGGTAACGACGCGATTATCGAGCTCCTGTACCAGCCGACGCTCAATATCGACGGTATCTGGGGTGGCTACACGGGCGAGGGCGTCAAGACGATCCTGCCGCACACGGCCAGTGCCAAGGTCGACTCGCGACTGCCACCCGGCCTCGACCCCGACGAGGCGCTGGACAAGATGCGTCGGCATCTCGATGCCAACGGTTTCGGCGATATCGAGGTGAGAAAGCTCAGCGGCTACCCGGCCTCGCAGACCTCGGTCGATGCGCCCGCCGTGCAGGCGGCGCTGTCCGTGTTCAACAAGTATGCGACGGACGTGATCGTGCAACCGCGAATCGCGGGCAGCGCGCCGTTCTACCTGTTCACCGAGCTACTCGGCTTGCCGCTCGTACCCGCCGGCATGGGTTTCGGCACAGGCGCGCACGCACCCAACGAGATCATGCTGATAGAGCCGGGGCCCGGTGTGGACGTCGCGGGTCTCGCCGAGCTCGAAAAAGCCTATGTCGACTTTATCTACGGGCTGGCCGAATAGCGTCAGCCGGCGCCCTTGAGTTCGACGGTATTGCCTTCGGGGTCCGTGATGTAGATCGAGGGCCCGTAGCCGGTGGCGCCGTATCGCGCGGCAACGTCGCCGGGCTCGATGCCGTGTGCCCGGAGGTGGGCAAGGATGGCCTGCTCGTCCCAGGGGACGACCTGGAGGCAGACATGGTCGACGTTCGGCGCGCTGCTGGCCGGCACTTCGCCGGTGCCGCCGAGCGGACCGTCGATGGCGACCAGATCGATCAGGGAATCCCCGGCTCGCAGCTGCGCCAGGCCGTTAGCGCCGGGTCCGCGCTCGAGCCGGCAGCCGATCACGTCCCGATAGAAGCCGATCATCGTCTGCATGTCGAGCACCCGAAAGACGACGTGGTCGATCCGGGTGACATTGAGGGGGTTGGCGTTCGGCATGTGTGGACTCACTCCGGCGTGACGGCCGTTCGCAGTCACGATGCGGGCCGGGCAGCGGGATCGATCATGCGATGCCGCCCAGCAGTTTCTCGAGGTCGCCGAGCAGGTGCCTGAGCGTACCGCTCAAGAGCACGATTTCGGCATCCAGCCGGGCGGCCGGGTCGTTCTCCTGGCTCGCGTCGTCATCTTCGCCGAGAAACCTGAGTTTGGAAAGAATGCCATCCTCGCTGACGACGCAGCTCAGTACGCTGTCGTAGTCGATGGCCATGTGCGTCAGCCGCATCCCGTCGGCGACGTGACTACGGATCGACGGATCCGTCAGGTCGAAATTGGTCCAGCGAACGATGGCGCGGCTGTCGGACAGATCCTGCATGCGGCACTCACGGCCCGCCTGGAATTGGCGCGGGGCGTCGCCGAACAGGGTGCGACCGAGCAGCGAATCGACCGGCTCCCGGAACTGGAGTGGCTGGATGCTGAGCCCGTCGACAGCGGCGGTGAGGCGTCGGAGGAATCGCTCGGCATTGGCTTCCGCGGCGCTGTCGATCGCGATGACCGAGCGCGAAGGATCGACGAAGCCCAGCACCCGTTCCGACTTAAGCATCGCCTTCGGCATGAGTTCGTCCCGAGCCTCGGCCTTGAGGCGCCGCTTTTCCCGGGTCGACGGGAGTTCGTTCATGCGCTCCCTGAACGCCTCGATGCGCGCCTCGAGTTCCTCGTTGATTGCTGCGGCGGGCAGGATGCGTGACTGGCTGCGAAGCTTCAGGAGATCCACGCCATTGACGCGGCGCGCCAAAGAGTCGCTCACGTCGGGCAAGACCGGCTCCCAGCCGTTGCTGCGCTCGGTGAGCGGCCCGCAGGGTGTGAAGACGGCCGCCTCGAGGGCGTCGGAGAGGGCGGATTCGGAATCGGGCCAGCGACCCTCGAAGCGGTACCAGCGTACGTTGCGAAACATGATCGGGCTTCGTCAGCAAAACGGGTCGAGCAGTATCGGGGCTCGACTCGAACAAGTCACCCTTGAATTCGCGCGCGTTTCTGGTAGCCGCGAGCTAGCGCGCTTCGAACAGATCGGAGCGGGCAATCTGGCGGGCGATCGAGCGCAATTCATTGCCCCGCTCGTCGAAGTCTTCGCCGGTGCCGAACCAGGCAACTACGAGCCGACGATCGGGATCGACGTAGAGCCCCTGGCCCGAGTAGCCGCCCTTGTACATCCCGCCGTCTTCCCAGACGAGATCCCACTGCCAGGCGGCACGAACCGGGAGGTCGGCGCCGAAGGCATCGATCAGCTCGATGCGGTCCTCCTTGTCGAGGGGTATGCCCCGGCTGCCCTGCATGTCGTCGATGAGGGCGTCGTCAAGCACACCCCGGTGATCGCGAGCGGTATACACCTGCCCGAAACGCGCGACATCGCGCAGGCGGGCGACCAGGCCGCCGGAAGCGTATGCATAGCCTTCATCGCTGATCGCCATGAGCGCGTCGGCCTCCGGACCGATGCGGTCCCAGACCAGTGCCTGCACGGCAGCCGCGAACGGTAGCCCGGTAACGCTTTCGATCACCAGCATCAGGACATTCGTGTTGGCGGAGACGTATTCGTTTTTCGTGCCGGCCTTGCGATGCCGCGGGATTGCACGGATGTGCTCGAGGAAGCCCGCGGAGTAACCGGTCGGTGCGGTGATGCCGAGCGTTTGCTCCATGCGGTAGATGCAGGTCGTCTTTTCCTGGTAGCCGTCGCTGTCGAGGCAGTCCATGCCGGACGCCATGTTGGCAATGTCACGAATCGACGTGCCTGCCCAGTCCGCACCGGACAGCGCGCCGACGTATTGTTCGACGGGCGCCTCCATGTCCACACGACCCTGGTGGGCGAGGGCGGCGACGGCGGTCGCGGTCAGCACCTTCGTCACCGACCAGCTGAAGTGGCGTTGCCAGGGCTCCATGGCCGGGTAGGCCTCGAAGACCACGTCGTCGCCATGCAGGACGATGACGCCGTCGATCAGGGGATCCTTCTCGACATAGTCGGCAAAAGAGGACTGGCCGAAGCGATGCCTTACTCTCAAATCGGCGAGTGCCGCGAGAGGCGCGTCGTCCAGTTCCCGCGCTGCGGTCGTGCGCGCGATCGTTGCCGTCGTCAGGTAGGACGGTGCATTCAGGTGGAACTGGCGGCTGATGGCGCCACCGCTGTCGAAATTCTCGGCCGTCACCGCAACGAACGTTTGCCGAAAGTCATCCGCTGAGGCCGGTACGGCGGCGCCGAGTGCAAGCACGGCCAGGACGACAAGTCCGCCGGGAGGACGCCGGGGCGTTTCCGGTCGGGCGACGTCGCCGGCTCGTGTTACATCGTCCCGGTGCGTCGACGGGGACTTCCGCGCCTGAAATGTATTTATTCGTAAATTTCTTCGAAAAATCATAGTTAGCTCTATTTTTCCTGTTTATCGGGCGGGTAGAATACCGGTCGACAGGGTCTGTATCAGCATGTAACGTTGTGGCTTAAGGCACTGTTCTGCCTTGGTTTACCTTTAGAATTCGAAGCTTGCGCCGCTGCCGTTGCCAGGCGGAACGCTTTGCCGTCACCCTCGAGGGGCATCGCACGACAATGACAGAAAAGGCACTTAATGAGAATCACTCGCTCCGCGAGTTGTTCGGCTTTTTCGGGACGATTCTCGGTCCCGAGAAGAGCTACTACTGGCTCGCAGCGGTTTACGGTGTCGGGATCAGCGCACTCACGCTCGCACTCCCCATCTCCGTGCAGATGCTCGTCAACACCGTAGCGAACACCGGTCTGACGACGCCGCTCGTCGTGCTGTCGACGTCGCTGTTTGTTCTGCTGCTGACAGCGGCACTGCTCAACGCGCTGCGAATCCACGTGACAGACCTTTTTCAGAGGCGCTTCTATGCGCGCATGGTGTCCGAAATCGCGCTGCGCTCGATCTACGCGCTCAACCCGTTCTTCCACGACCTCAACAAGGGGTCGCTGTTCAACCGCTATTTCGACATCATCATCGTCCAGAAATCGATACCGCAGCTACTGATCGGCGGTTTCACGGTCGTCATACAGGCGGTCTTCGGGTTCATCCTCGTGTCGCTCTACCACCCGCTGTTCCTCGTCTTCAACCTGATCATAGCGCTGCTGATCTGGGGGATATGGCTCATCTGGGGCGGGCGTGCGATTCGCAGCGCGGTGCAGGTTTCGCACAAGAAGCACGCGGCGGCGGCCTGGCTCGAGGGACTCGGCGGTTCCAACGGGTTCTTCAAATCAGAGCGCCACATCGCCGAAGCGCTGGGACGCACGGATGCCGTCACAGAGGAATACATCAACGCGCACGTCAAGCATTTCCGCCATCATTTCGCGCAGGCGATCTGTTTCCTGGTGCTCTACGCGAGCGCCAGTGCGGGGCTGCTGGGCCTCGGCGGCTGGCTCGTGATCCAGGGGCAGCTCTCGCTCGGTCAGCTCGTGGCGGCCGAACTGGTTTTGACCGGTGTGTTTTACGGCCTCTCCCAGTTCGGCACCTACCTGGCTCACTTCTACGAGCTCTGTGGTGCCCTGGACGAGCTGTCGCTCTTCTACGGCATCGAGCAGGAGGAGGCCGACGATCTCGCCGAACCGTTCGAAGGCGATGCGTCCATCGAATTCGTTGGCGCGCGCGGCGATGCCCGCGGCCACCAGTGCACGCTCGATTTCACGATCCGGAGCGGTGCGCGGGTGCTGGGGGCTGCCGAGACGCACGGCCAGCAGCGCGAGCTGACGAGTTTCCTCAAGCGCCACAGCCGGCCCACGAACGGATATATCGCCCTCGGCGGTAACGATATCAACGGCGTTCAGGCGCACGCGCTGCGGCAGCAGATCATCGTCCTCGACCGTCCCAATGCCATCGAGATGACGATTCGCGAATACTTAAGGTTGAGCGGCGAGGGTGCATCGTCGCACCGTATCCTCGAAGCCTTGCGTACGGTCGGTCTCGAGGTCGCCATCGCGCAGCTCGAAGACGGTCTCGATACGCGGGTAGCCCCGACCGGCTGGCCGCTGACGATCACAGAGACCATGCAGCTCAAACTGGCGGCGGCGATCATCGCCAATCCGCGTGTCCTCGTGCTCGGTCAGCTGTTCGATACGATGCCGGACGACCTGCTCGAGCGATCGATGGATTCCCTGCAGGAAGACGGCCAGACGACGATCATCTATTTCTCGGCCCGGCCGCGGGATCTCGCCTTCGACACGTTCCTCTACCTCGGCTACAGCGACCAGTATTTGTTCGGCACGTTCGAGGAGCTCTGCGAATACTCGGAGGCTCGCCTGAGCGAGGTGAGCGGCCTCGGCGATCGGGAGGGCGCGTCCGACGGCTCACTCGTTCCGGCAATGTAGCGGCTTAGCATGGGATATCGGAAACAGGACATCTCGTATTTCGAGACGCTGCATCGGCAGCGCGTGCCTCGTGTCATGCGCGCGATCGGCTGGATTCTCGCGACCGGGGTCGTCATCGCGGCCGTCTTCCTCTTTTTCACGCCCTGGGTGCAGACGACCGCGGGGTTCGGGACGGTTACGGCACTCAACCCCAACGACCGGCTGCAGGAGATCAACGCGCTGGTGCCGGGGCGGATCCAGCAGTGGTTCGTGCAGGACGGCAGCCAGGTGAAGGTCGGTGATCCGATCGTGCAGGTTGCCGACGTGGATCCGCAGTTGCTGCAGCGCCTCGAAGCCGAGCGCCAGCAGGTGATCGCCAAGCTCAATGCCGCCGAGACCGCCGTCGAGACGGCCGAGATCGACCTGAAACGCATGCGTGAACTCTTCGACGAGGGCCTCGCGGCCCGTCGTGAATACGAACAGGCGCGTATCCGGGTCGAAGAACTGCGCTCCAAGGTCGCGGAAGCCGCGGCCGAGCTGACCCGCGCGGACGTCAACCTGTCACGCCAGTCGGTGCAGATGGTCAGGGCGCCGCGCGACGGCGTGATCCTCAGGGTATTCGCCGGCGATGCCGCAACCTTCGTCAAGGCCGGTGACGTCGTTGCCACGTTCGTGCCGGACAACGCGGACCGCGCCGTGGAACTGTTCATCGACGGTCGTGACGTCGCACTGGTCCGGGAGGGCGCCAAGGTGCGCCTGCAGTTCGAGGGCTGGCCGGTCGTGCAGTTCAGCGGCTGGCCGTCCGTGGCCATAGGTACCTTCGGTGGCGTAGTGACCGCGATCGACCCGTCGGCGCAGTCCAACGGCCGGTTCCGGGTGCTGGTATCGGAAGACCTGGAGGATGAGAACCCATGGCCGGACCGGCGCTTCGTTCGCTTCGGCTCGAAGGCGCGTGGCTGGATTCTGCTTAACGAAGTCTCCGTCGGCTACGAGCTCTGGCGTCAGTTGAACAACTTCCCGCCCGAACTGCCGGGTGTCACGGACAGCGGTTCACGCTAGTGCTCCGCCGCTGCCTATTACCTGTCGCCTGCTGGCTGATTGCCGGCATCGCCGCGGCCGAAACGACTCCGCTCGGCGTCGACGAGGTGCTGGAGGCGTCGTCCCGGCACTTCCCGAGCATCGTGCAGAGCCTGGCGGCGCGGCGGGCGGCGGAGGGTACGGCGCTATCGGCCCAGGGCGCGTTCGATCTGGTGTTCGATGCGGAAGGGTTCAGCCGGCTCAGCGGGTTCTACGACGGCACGGCGGTTAACGGCACGATGCGGCAGCGCATCCGTCCGCTCGGCGCCGACCTGTATGCCGGCTACAAGGTGTCCGACGGCACGTTCCCGATCTACGAGGACGAGAACTTCACGAACCTGGGCGGCGCGGCCAAGGTCGGGGTAATGTTTTCCCTGCTGCGGGATCGCACGATCGACCAGCAGCGCTTCGGCGAGCTGGACGCCGAGCTCGGGCTCAGGGCCGCCGACTTTGACCTGCTGCTGACCCGGATCGGTGTGCAGCAGCGGGCACAAATCGCTTACTGGCGCTGGGTCACCGAGGGGCGCAAGCTCAGGGTCTACGAGAATCTTCTGCTCATCGCGCAGGAGCGGCAGGACGCCCTGGCCCGGCAGGTGCAGCAGGGCGCCCGCGCCAGGATCTTCCTGACGGAGAATCTCCAGAACATTACCCGGCGACAGTCGCTCGTAAGGCTCGCCGAGCGCGAGGTGGCGCTCGCCGCGAACAATCTCTCGCTTTATTACCGCGACGCCGAGGGCAGTCCCGTCGTCCCTGAGACCGACCGGCTGCCGCCCGGTGCCAGGCTCGACGAAATCGGCGATCTCGCGCGCATCGACGAGCTCGCGATGTCGTCGGCGATCGATCGCCGCCCGGAACTGTCCCTGCTGCGAAACGCGATCGAGCGCGAGCGCAACCGGATCGCGCTCGCCGAGAATGCCCTGAAGCCCCAGCTCGACTTCGGCATGGAAGTCCAGACCGGGCTCGGCGGCGTCGGCGAAGGCGGCGTATCGCGCGATTCGACGGATACGATTGTCGGCTTCACCTTCAGCGTGCCGTTGCAACGGCGCGCCGAGAAGGGCCGGCTGCAGCGCTCACGCGCGAACCTGGATGCGAGGCTCGCCGAGCAGCAGCTCGCGGAGGAGCAAATCCAGCTGGAGCTGCGGAACGTGCTGCTCGACCTCAGAACGTCGCGCGATCTGCTCTACCTGGCCTCGCAGGAGGTCGAGCAGTCGGAGATCATGCGCGATGCCGAACAGCGCCGTTTCGAGAGCGGCGCGAGCGATTTCTTCCTCGTGAACATTCGCGAGGAGGTCGCGGCGAATGCCCGGATCAAGCTGCTCGAGGCTGAACTGGAAACGCGTCTCTCGCGCGCGAACTACGACGCGGCCACGGTCGACCTCGGCCGGCTCGGCCTGTCGGCCGCCTTGCCCTGATCAATACGGGCCGGGCCGGGTGCTCTTCTCGCTGTCGCGCCTGGACTGCTCCAGCATGACCCTCTGTGCGGCGCCTTCGCCCGAAGTGCTCGCCGAGCGCTGGTACGAGCCATCCGCATCGAGCAACCACGCGCCGTAGCGGTCCTCCAGCTGCAAGTCGAGAAACTCCCGGAGTTCTTCCATGAGCGGTGGCGTCTTGATCGGGACGAGTGCCTCCACGCGCCGCTCGAGGTTCCGGCTCATCAGGTCGGCGGAACCGATGTAATACTCCTCGGAGCCGCCGTTCCGGAAGTAATAGAGCCGCGCATGCTCGAGAAATCGGCCGACGATACTGACGACGCGTGCCGACTCGGAGAGTCCCGGTATGCCGGGCCGGAGGCGGCAGCTGTCGCGAACGATCAGGTCCACCTGCACCCCGGCTCGGGTTGCCTCGTAGAGGGCACGGACGATTTCGGCGTCCTCGAGCGCATTGGTCTTGAGCTGGATCAGGCCATCACCGCGTTCCCGGTGATGCTCGATCTCCCGTTCGATCAGCCGCAGCAGGCGCGGCTTCATCGTCAGTGGTGAGACGAGTAGCTCGGTATAGCGCCGACCGCTCAGGGAGCCGGACGTCATGAGGTTGAAGATCTCGGTCGTGTCGGCGCCGATCACCTTGTCGGAGGTCAGCAGCCCAAGGTCGGAGTAGAGGCGCGCCGTCGTCGAATTGTAGTTGCCGGTGCCGATGTGAACGTAGCGCCGGAGCCCGCCTTGCGGCTTCCGGCGCAGGATCAGCATGGCTTTGGTGTGCGTCTTGTAGCCGACCACGCCGTAAGACACGTGAATCCCGGCTTCCTCGAGTCGATTCGCCCAGCGGATGTTCGCCGCTTCGTCGAAGCGCGCCTGCAGTTCGACTGCCACGGCAACCTGCTTGCCGTGCTTAACGGCCTCGATCAACAGGGGCACGATCTCGGATTCCTCCGAGGTGCGATACAGCGTCGTCTTGATGGCGAGGACGTGCGGGTCCAGCACGGCTTCCCGCAGCAGGCGTATGACGGAGGTATCGAAAGACTGGTAGGGGTGCTTGAGCAGGATCGGGCCGTGAGTATCCAGTTCGTCGAAGATCGACGCGGCGCGCGCCAGGCGCGGATGATCGACGGGAACGTGCGGCGGATCCTTCAGATCCGGCCGGTCGAGGCCTGTGAGCTGCATCAGGTCGCGGACGCCGAGCATGTCGCGGCTCTCGAAAATATCCTCTGGACCGCTGAATTCGAGTTCGCGCACCAGGTGCTCGCGCAGCGCTGGCGACAGGTCCGGGCTGACCTCCAGCCTGACCACCGGTGCGAACTGCCGGTCCCGGAGTTCGGCCTCGATCATTTCGAGCAGGTCGTTGGCCGTCTCGCCGTCGCGTTCGACGATCGCGTTACGCGTGACCCGGAAGAATCCGGCCGAGAGCACGCGTGCACCCGGGAGGAGCAGGTCGAGATTGTTGAGAATGACGTCCTCGATGCGGACGAAACGCAGCTCGTCGCCGATCTGCATCAGCCGCGGCGTGTAATCGGTGATCGGTGCCTTGATGCGGACGAGGTGAGGGTCATCCTCGGTCGGATCGTGGATCTCGACCAGGAGGTTGATCGACAGGTTGGAGATGAAGGGGAACGGGTGCGCCTCGTCGATCGCGAGCGGCGTGACGAGCGGCAGCACGTTCTTGCGATACTGGCGCCGCACGGCCGGGCGCGCCGACCCGTCGAGATTAGCCCAGCTTTCGATCCTGATCCCCTCTGCCGCGAGCGAGCCGAGGAGTTCGCGCATGATCATCGCCCGATCGGCGAGCGCCTCGATCACTTGTTCCCGGCAGAGTTCGAGCTGCTCCCGGGGGCTACGGCCGTCGACGGTCAGCGTACGCAGGCCGGCCCCGAGCTGCTGCTTGAGTCCCCCGATACGCTTCATGAAGAACTCGTCGAGATTCGAATCGAAGATCGACAGGAACTTGATGCGCTCGAGCAGAGGGTTGTCGGTGTTTTCCGCTTCGGCCAGCACGCGCCGGTTGAACGCGAGCCACGTGAGCTCGCGGTTCAGGTACAGGGCCGGGTCGTCGAGATCCTGATCGGGCCGTGTTTCGGTCGTGTTATCGAGCGGCGGAACGCTGGACATCGGTCGGGGACAGGT
>JAZBNZ010000165.1:0-9326 GCA_036350895.1 Woeseiaceae bacterium | reverse complement strand
CCGCTCCGAGGTCAGCCGGGACGACGTGCTCGACGCCTTCGCCGTGCTCTGGTCCGCGAAGCGCATCGCGCTGTCGACCGCGGAACGGCTGCCGGCCGAGCCGGCGCGCGATTCCTTTGGCATCGAGATGGCCATCTGGTACTAGCGCCGGTACCGGAATCACGCGGCAGCGACTTCGCAGAACTGCGACACAGGCACGCTATCTCTCTGAAACACTGGGATAAATTGACGGGGTTGACAGAGGAGCACAGCGTGAACAAGCTCGCCCCAGCAAAATTCGTCATTGTCGCGATCGCCGCTGCCGTATTGGCCTACCTTGCCGCCTACACCGTGCAGTCCGGGCATGTAGCGGTCGAGCGTACGCTCGGCAAGATCGACCACACGGAGAAACAGCAAGGCCTCAACTTCAAGGCGCCGTTGCTGACCACGCGGCAGGAGTTCAGCGCAAAAGAGATCGCCATCGATATCGACGATCTGAAGCCGAAGGCCGCCGACAATCTCTCCTTGCGCGATCTCGACGTCTCGGTTTACTACCGTGTTCCGCCCGACCGGGTATCGGAGCTTTACGTAAAGTACGCAGCGTCCTCGATTCGTGGCCCGGATGGTGTCTGGCTGCCTGCCTACGGACTCGTCGTCCGGGAGGCCCGTGCCGCCATCTACGAAAAAGTCTCTGAGATCGAGAGCCTTCAGCTTCACAAGCAACGTGAACTGCTGCAGAACGAGGTGCTTTCGGAGTTGCAGGGTCGCCTCGAACAATCGGACTCCGGCGATATTTACGTAACCCGTGTCGTCGTCCGCGCCCTCAACACCGACCCGAGCATCGAGGCAGCGATCCGGGACGCTGTCGAAGCGGAGAAACGGCTTGAAGCCAAGCAGGTGCAGGTCGAGATCGCCAAGAAGGACGCCGAGATCGAGATCGAGCGCGCCAAGGGTATCGCTCAGGCAAATACAATCATCAACAAGAGCCTGACCGCAGAGTACCTCCAGCATGAAATCAACCAGGCGCTGCACGAGTTTGCTGAGAATGACGGCAGCGTCGTCGTGATCCCGGCGAATATGCAGGGCTTCGACCTGATTCTCGACTCGAACTCCCTCAAGGGCTCCGCGTCTGTCGAATAAGCCAGCGGCGGCAGCGAGAGACTAGCCGAAAATTCGCTTCATCAGGGGCCCCATCCGGCGCATACCGGTCATCGCGGTCGTCGTCATCAGGCCGGCCATCATGGCGCCGGTAACGCCACAGGTCAGGATGTCCTGTCCGGTCAGCCAGAGGCCGTCGATCCCGGTCCGGGGCGTGAGCCAGTCGGCCCGCAGCCGCTCGGCCGTGTGCGCGAGACCGTAAAGTTCACCGCGGCGATAGCCGCCGAACCAGTTCGTCGACAGTGGTGTCGACACCTCGTAGTAGTCCACCCTGCCCTCGAGCTGCGGCAACTTCGCGTAGAGATGCGCCATCAGGCGCTCGCCGAGCCTCTCCTTGAACGCGTCGTAGTCGTCGCCGCGCTTACCCCAGGTCGTCCCCTGCCAGCGCTCGAACCATTCGAACGGCGCCGGT
This sequence comes from Woeseiaceae bacterium, assembly GCA_036350895.1. Taxonomy (GTDB): domain Bacteria; phylum Pseudomonadota; class Gammaproteobacteria; order Steroidobacterales; family Woeseiaceae; genus UBA1847. Next base: position 7,777 of record JAZBNZ010000165.1, on the reverse strand, counting down.
GCAACGATCTCGATCGTCGCGGTCCCCGGATGCCGGTTCAGGTAGTCCGGGTCCTTCGCCGACGGAAAGGAAATGTAGACGACCGGGAATTCCGCCTCGGGGTCCTCTTCGAACGCCGCGACGTCGGCATCGAAGTCGGTGCTCGGGTAGATCCAGAAGTTCGTCTTCGGGAGCCCGAGGTGCTCGGCCGTGTCCCGAAGCCCGATATAGACGCCGAGATGCGCGTAGCTCGGCTCCAGCGCCGCGAGCTTCTCGGCATAGCCGAATCGCTCGGCGACGGCGCTGTCGAGCAGGTGGCCGAAGGTGTTGGCCACCCCGGCCGACGAGACGACGCAATCCGCCGGAACCACGTGACCGTCGGCCATCGTGACCCCGCTGACGCGTCCGCGCTCGACGTTGATTCGCTCTGCTTCGGCATACGTGAAGACCTCCCCGCCGCCAGCCTGGATCCTGGGGATGATCGTGTCGGCGATGCGCCAGGCGCCGCCCACCGGGTAGAAGCCCCCGTAAAGGTAATGCCGGGCGATCATCGCGTGGACCATGAACGCGGAGCGTTTCGGCGGCAGGCCCATGTCGCCCCACTGGCCACAGAGCGTGGCGATAAGGTCCTCGTTGGCCGTGATCTCCCGGAGGACGTCGTACGTGGTTCGGTACAGGAGTTCCGGAGGCTTGATGAACGGGCGCGCCAGCGCCTTCTGCCAGGGCTTCAGCAGGCGCCCCATGCTGAAGGCCGAGAGCCCGTCGCTCGCCGCCTGCAGGAGTTCCATGTAGCGGGCGATCGCCGGTTTCTCGCCCGGGAACTGGCGTTCGAGGTTCTCGCGGAAGGCCCGCTTGCCGGCCCGCGCCGAGTAGCACTTGTCGCCGAAGAAGAAGCGGTCGAACTCCGGGTCCATCGGCGCCCACTCGAGCTGCCCGCCGGACAGGTAATCGAACAGCTTGCGGGTACGGGTGGGCGCTCCGACGTCGCCGATGTAATGCACGCCGACGTCCCATTCGTAGCCGTTGCGTTCATAGGAATGCGTGTAGCCGCCGGCCGTGTAATGCTGCTCGAGAACACAGACGCGCTTGCCCAGATCGGAGAGCAGCGCCGCGGTCGTCAGCCCGCCCATGCCCGAGCCGATGACGACGACGTCATAGGCGGGTGCGAGCCGCTGTGGCCGGTACCGATGACCGATTCGGAGTGTGCTGGGTTTCATCGCGCCGTCTGTCGCCGGGAACCCCGAGCATAACCCGGTTGTCCGACGAAGTGCGGCCCGCGTTACGATTCTCGCGTCGCCGTGCTATAAGCCTCCGCACACTCGGAATCCGTCCATGATGATACGTCTCTTGTTTGCCGCCCTGAGCCTCCTCGCCCTGCCGGCCGCGTCACCAGCCGCCGACTACGGCGCGCTGCTGGCCGAGGCCATCGAGCAGATCACCTGGGAGTATCCCGAAAACCTGGCCTTTACCGAGACGCGGCACAGCGGCGAGAGCACACTCGTCAGCCGCTACGACCCTCGGCGGGACGACGGCGAACGCTGGTCGCTCGTTTCGGTCGACGGCCGTGAACCGAGCAGTGAGGAAATCGACGAGTTTCTCGAAAAGCGGCGCGAGCGTCGCGGCTTCATCCTCGGCGACGACGAAGACGGTCCCGGCAGCATCGTTGGTGACGAGTCACTCGAGCTGATCGAGGAATCCGACGCGCACTGGCTGCTGGGCTTCGTGCCGACCGCCGATGACGACAAGGAGGACCGTTTCCTCCGCAAGCTCCGGGGTACGCTGCGGATCGCGAAGGACGGCGGCTATCTCGAGTATCTCGACATCAGTGCGACGGAGCCGGTATCCCCGGCGATGGGCGTCAAGATCCGGGATTTCAATACCCGCTTCGAGTTCGCGCCGGTAGCCGGCGACGGGCCGGTTCTGCCAGTCGCATTCCGCACGCGGGTCAAGGGACGGGCGTTTCTCGCGATGAGCTTCGACGAGTCCGAAGCCGTCGAATTTTCAGACTTCGAGAACGTACATGAATAGCCTGTCGATTTCCGGCGCCACCCTGATCTTTGCCGCCACGCTCGGCCTGAGCCTCTTCGGGCTCTACCAGAAGCCCGAGCTTATCGGTCGGCTGCTCCTTCGTCCTTACCGTGTCGCCCGTGGCAAGGACATCGAAACGGTCGTTACGAGCGGCTTCGTTCACGGCGACCTCGGTCACCTGCTCTTCAACATGGTGACATTTTATTTTTTCTGCTTTCCGATGGAGCGCTTCCTCGGCGGCACTCGCTTCCTCGTCCTCTACGCACTGGGACTCGTGGTGTCGAGCGCCTGCTCTATCGTCAAGGAAAAAGACAACCCGGGCTATGCCACGCTCGGCGCCTCGGGCGCGATCTCGGCGGTCCTGTTCGCGTACATCATCTACTTCCCGCTCTCGACGCTGCTGATTTTCCCGATCCCGTTCCCGATCCCGGCCTTCCTGTTCGCGATCGGCTACCTCGCCTACTCGATGTGGGCGGCGAAGCAGGGCCGGGACAATATCAACCACGATGCCCATCTCTGCGGCGCGGTCACCGGGGTCGCATTCGTACTGGTTACCGATCCGAAGGCGCTGGCCGGCATGCTCGGCGCGTTCTGAGCCCGGACCAGGGCGGGAGCAGAAACAAAAAAGGGCCAGACCGTCGGGTCTGACCCTTTGATAGTTGGTGCCGAAGAGAAGACTCGAACTTCCGACCCACGCATTACGAATGCGTTGCTCTACCAACTGAGCTACTTCGGCATGTCGGCCGCGGCATCCCGCCGCTTCCGGTGCCGGAGCGGCCGGCAAAGGGCGGCCCCGGCGGCAGCGCCACGCGCCGCGGGCGCGCAGTATAGCTTCGCTCGCCCCGGTGTGAAAGGGGTCTGGTGCTGTTTCAGGCCTGGCGGCCGCGCACCTTGATGAGGACTTCCACGCTCGTCTGCTCGGTGCCCTCGGGCAGCTCCGGCAGGCTCAGGAACTCGATCGCCGCATCGTCGATGTCGGTCAGGACCCGCGTGTCCACATTATAAAAGTGATGATGCGGCCGGGTCGTCGAATCGTAGAACTTGCGCTCCGGATCCACCATCAGCTCCTTCACGAGCCCGCGCTCACTGAAGAGATTCAGCGTGTTGTAGACCGTCGCCTTCGATACGCCGCTGTCGCGCTCCTTCAGCGTATCGATGATTTGCTCGGCCGAAAGATGCTGCGGCCGGTCCAGCAGGATCTCCGCGACCTCCAGCCGCTGCGGCGTCGGCAGTATTCCGTGAGATTCCAGGAGCCCCTGGATGCGTGAGCGTGGCATGTGTCCGCAATCTCCCCGAGTGCAAACGTGATGGATTCCGCATTTAAACCTGCCGGAGCTCCGTGAATCAACCGCCCCGGGGCCCGCCGGGCGGTATTTTCTCGACAAAGCCGCTACAAAGTCCGCTTCGACGCTAACGCAGGCTCGGGAATACTGATGCGACTGGACACGGAGGTCATTCATGCATCGCGAGACTGGCGGCTATACGCTGCTCGAACTGATCGTCACGGTACTGATCGCCGCCATCGTGCTTACCGTCGGCCTGCCGTCGCTCGGAAAAACGCTCGCCAGGAACCGCCAGTCGGCCGAGATCGATGCGTTGTTTCACGCCTTCCACCTGGCACGCAAGGAATCGGTCCGCCGCCGCGGTCTCGTCGCGCTGTGCCCCCGCCGCGGCCCTGACAGCTGCGAACCCGGCGGGAACTGGAGCAGCGGCTGGCTCCTGTTCGCGAATCTCGACCGCGACGAACCGCCGGAACGGGATGCGGGCGAACCGGTGATACTCACCCACGCCCCGGCACCGCATCTCAGGATCACGGCGAACCGTCGCGGCTTTACGTCGCGGGGCCTGCGCAAACGGGCGACCAACGGCACGATCGTCGTCTGCGACGCCGCCGACCGCATCCCGGGGAAGGCCCTGGTCGTGAGCTACACGGGCCGGCCCCGCGTGGCGCGGCGTCAGCGAAACGGAAATGCCTATGACTGTACGGATTAAGTCAAATCGATACGGTGAAAATACACCGCTGATCGGGCCAGCCTGACCGCTCGTCGGCTGCCGCTACCGCTTGCAGCGCACGGTCTTATAGTGCGCTCATGAAAAACCGCCGCGAACAAGGCTTTACGCTCTACGAGCTGCTGATCACGCTCGTCGTCGTCAGTATCGTGCTGTCCTTCGGGATACCGAATCTGCGCTCGTTTACGCAGAACAGCCGAATGAGCGCGGCTGCCAACGACCTGCTCGGCACCTTCCAGACGGCGCGGAGCGAGGCAGCCCGTTCGAAGCAGAACGTCAGCATCTGCGCCAGCACGAATGCCACGTCGGCGAATCCCAGCTGCGGCGGCGAGTTCGAAGATGGCTGGCTCTTGTTCGTCGACCCGAACGGTGATGCGCAGTACAACGCCGGCGAGGTCCTGCTCCGAGCGTACCCGGCCATGGGCCGGGACATCGACGTGACGGCCGCAGGGCAAGGTCACTATTTCGCGTACGGGCCGAATGGCCTCGGCCGGGGCACGATCGGCGCACTGCCGCCGACGACGGCCGCCGTGCTCTGCGACGAGCGCGGGAACGTTGCCGCGTCCGGAAACGTGTCGGCGGCGCGGGTGCTGCGAGTACTGCCTATCGGCCGTGCCACGGTCCTCCGGACGGTGGCCCAGGTCAACGACCAGGGAGGCTGTCCGTGAACCCAGGGAAGAACAGGATGATTCGACGCACTGAAAACGGATTTACGCTGATCGAGGTGCTCATTGCCCTTGTCGTCGTCTCGGTCGGCATGCTCGGTATAGCCGGGCTCTACGTGCACGGCATGCAGGCCGGCCGGACCGCGATGTTCAGCCACCACGCCGTAACGCTGGCCGGCGACGTTGCCGACCGGATTCGAGCCAATCCCCGCGCGGGCGTCGCCTACGCAGGCATCGGCGCCGACAACAACTGCGTCGCCGCCGGCGTCGACTGCGACGAGCAACAGATGGCTGCGCACGACATCTTCACGTGGGAGCAGCAGGCCCGGGACTTCCTGCCGAACGGCACGGTCACCGTGCAGTTCGACGGCGCGGCCCTGCCGCCCGAATACACGATCACGGTCGGCTGGAGCGAGCCGGGCGAGAACCCGACCTACGTCGTGACCATACCGGTCCTGGGGATCTAGGCGATGGCATACCCGACACGTACCTTCACGGCATGGCGGCGAGAATCAGGCATGACGCTGATCGAGGTCATGGTCGCGCTCGCGATCGGCTCGTTCCTGATCATCGGCGCCGTGCAGATATACGCGCAGAGCCGGCAGTCCTACATCATTAACGAGTCGATTGCCAAGGTTCAGGACACGGCGTCCTTTGCGATGGATGCCATCGAATCGGACCTCAGGCTGGCCTCGAACTGGGGACGGATGAGCCGGCCGCTCGGCATCGAAGGCCGCTCGGTCCTCGGTGATGCGAACCCGAACAACCTGCCCGGTATCCCGGCCGACTGCGGCCCGGAGTGGGTGCTGAATCTCGCGCTGCCGGTCGACGGTGACAACAACGCCTACAACCTCCCCTGCCCGCCCTCCATCGCCGCGCAGGCGAACTCGGATCACCTGGTCGTGCGCCGTGCAACGGTCGCCCCGGTGCCCTTCGAAGCCGGTCGCATACAGCTGCAGACGACGCGCGTCCAGGGGGCACTGTTTACCGATGGCACCCTGCCGACCGGGTTTACCGCGGCTGATTCATCGACGCACAACCTGCTCGTGAGCAGCTACTACGTGGCCAACGACTCCGAGCTGATACCCGGGGTACCGGCACTGCGCCGGATAGTCCTGCGCATGAACGGTGGCGTCGCGGACATCATCGACGAAGAGATCGCCCCCGGCGTCGAGAACCTGCAGGTGCAGTTCGGCGTCGACGTCAATGACGACAACACGGTAGACCGTTACGTCAATCCCGACTCCGGCGTCTACGACCCGGCCAGCGCGGCTTACATACCGGGCGCGAAAGTCATCACCGCACGCGTATGGCTCGTCGTCCGCGGCATAGACATCGAGAACGGGCTCGTCGACGACAACACCTATACGCCCGGCGACGTCGACCTCGGCCAGCCGGCCGACAATTTCCGCCGCATGCAGGTTTCGAAAACGGTCCTGCTCCGGAACGCACGCTCGTAAGGGAACGCAGTCATGAAAGCCATCACAGCTCGCAAACACCAGTCTGGCGCGGCCCTCGTCATAGGCCTGCTGTTGCTCGTCGTAATCACGGTGCTCGCGGTTTCGGGCATGAACACCGCGACGACCGAGCTCGCGATTGCCCGCAACGACCAGGGCTACGAGAACGCGTTCCAGGCGGCCGAGACCGGCCTCGAGGAAGCCCTCGGCCAGGGCCAGTTCAACACGCTCAACAACACGACGCTGACACAGACAGTCGTCGGCACGAACGACACCGTTAACACGACGATCCAGTTCGAGACCGAAACGTTCGTACCGGACCGCGCTTTCAGCCTGGGCGTCGGCAGCGGCATCTCGGCCTACCATTTCATTGCAGAGTCACAGGCCGAATCGCGGCGCTCGGGGGCGGGCACGACAGACCGCGACTCGGCGGCAACCCACACCCAGGCTTTTTACGTCGTCGGCCCGGAATCGCCGACGCTCTGACACGACGTCAGGCAAGGATCAGGAGAATCCGATGAAGATCACGACACTGGTTACCGTACTCTTGCTGATGCTGGCGGCGCCGGCTGACGCACAGATCGGCAAGCTAATCACCGAGGCTTACGAGGTACGCCTCAGCGCACTCCGGTTGCCACAGAGCAAGGCCGGCACCATCGCATTCAAGAAGTGCGACAAGTGCGAATACATGACCCGCCTCACGTCCCCGGCCACACGCTGGGTGATGAATCACGAGACCGTCACTTTCGACAAGTTCAAGGCGGGACTGGTTCGTGTGAAGGACCGCAACAATGCCTACGTCACAGTCGTCCACCACCTCGAAAGCGATCGCGTCACCGAGGTCGCCATCGTGATCTACGACTAGGACCGCAGAAGGACTGAGGGAACAGCCATGAACACTCGCATCGAGAAAATCAAATGGATCGCCGGCGGACTCCTCGTGAGCCTGCTCGCGGGCACGCCTGCGGTTGCCGACGACACGGAACTGCTGCTGCTGCGCCCGGACGGCGTCACGCCGAAGCCGAACGTCGTCTTCATCATCGACTCCTCCGGGTCGATGACCAGGACCCAGAACACTCGCAAGATCTACGACTCGGCGACCGTCTACCCGGTGCCGGCCACGAACGGCTGTGACCCGAACAAGCTCTACTGGACCGAAGTGGAGGTCACGCCGAGCTGCGACCCGGCCAACACGCGCTATATCGACAAGACCGCATTCCTCTGCGAATTCAGCGATCGCCAGATCAACGGGATCGGCCGCTTTACCGGCGTCATGGCCCAGTATCGCGACGGCAGCTCCGGGTTCTTCAGCATTTTCCTGGGTACCGACGCATCACGCTGGCAGAAGCTCGAGCCCGGCAATGCTACCGGGCTTGTCGAATGTGCCAAGGATTTCGGCAAGCACGGCGACGGCGTCAGCTCGACGCTCGTCTTCCCGAAGAGCGGCGGCGACACCGATCTCTTCACCGACGACCGCAAGCAGGGCGTCGACTGGGGCAGCTGGCCGACCAGCCAGGTCGTCACGGTCTGGGACGGCAACTACCTCAACTACCTGCAGGACCCGGACTTCGTCGATGAGCAGCGCATCAACATCGTCAAGGACGTCTCGACCGCGGTCCTGAACTCGATCGGCAACGT
>JAZBNZ010000164.1:0-2282 GCA_036350895.1 Woeseiaceae bacterium | reverse complement strand
GCCGATGATGCTCTGCGGTGACGAACGCGAGACAAAGACCGCGAGCCCGAGGTACACGGTCGCGGCGATGGCAAACACCATCGGCAGGACGGACTCGAGGGCCACGTTCACGGACGCTCCCCGGCCGCCGGTCTGGCAGTGTCACTGGACATAAGTACGATGCTAGCCCGATGCCGGCCGGCAGACTGCGACCTGTGCCGCATTCCCGCACTGAAGGCCGCGATATTCGGCGCTTTCGGCCTGTCTGGACCAAGGCCGGAGCCCGGCCACGGAGCCCCTAGAGGTTGTGCGCCGTGTCCTCGATCAGGCGGTCGACGACGGCGTTGAGGGCCGCCGCGCTGTCCGCACCGCTGGCCTGCTCGATCTCGAAGACCTTGAGCTGGCGGTGCGCGCTCGTGCCGCGGGTCAGGATATGCCGGGCGTTGCCGACCTCCTCGACGCAGTCGAGTGCCTCCGCATCCTCGGCGATCAGGCAGAGGATCTCCTCGAGCAGATCCTCGAACGGCACGACCTTGCCGAGCGCGAGGTCGATGAGCCCTTCGTCGAAGCTGTAGCGCATCGCGCGCCAGCGATTCTCGTCGATCAGCATCGGCGTGTAGACACGCCAGCGCTGGTTGGCGCAGCGCAGCCGGTACAGCATGCGCATGATGCAGGCGGTGAGCGCGGTCAGGCAGACCGTGTCGTCGAGCCGCGTGCACACGTCCATCACGCGGGTTTCGAGCGTCGGGAAGCGGACACTCGGCCGCATGTCCCACCAGATTCTCGACGAGTCCGCGATCAGGCCCGCGTTTTCCATGATCTTGATGTGTCGCTCGTATTCGGCCCAGCTCGCGAAACGTTCCGGCAGGCCGGTGCGCGGCAGCGCATCGAACACGGTCAGCCGATAACTCTTCAAGCCGGTGTCGTTCCCCTCCCAGAACGGCGACGAGCACGACAGCGCGAGCAGGTGCGGCAGGAAATACGACATCTGGTTCATCAGGTCGATCCTGAGCTCGTTGTCGTCGATACCGACGTGCACATGCATGCCGCAGATCAAGAGCCGCCGCGCCGTGCCCTGCATCTCCAGCGTGAGCGCCTGGTAGCGGTCCTTCTCGGTCTGCTTCTGATCACGCCAGTTGGAGAACGGATGCGTGGATGCAGCGATCGGCGCGAGGTTGTACTTCGCGGTGACCTCGATGACCGCCGAGCGCAGCCGCCGCAGGTCCTCGTGCGCCTCCCGCACATTCCTGCAGACCTTGGTGCCAATCTCGATCTGGCAGCGCAACAGCTCGCTCGTTACCTGGGTGCCGACCTTCTCCTCGGCCTCGCGCATGAGCTCTTCCGGGGGATCGACGACGAGCTCCCGCGTGTCCCTGTCGACGATCAGGTATTCTTCTTCGACGCCGAGTGTGAACGGCGGCGCGTTCTTGTTCATGTTGTTCCCCCCGTCTGACGCAGGTTCAGGCAGTAATCTTTTGCCCCGTGTAACCGAGCCGCTCCGGTATCGACGCGACGATGTCGTGCATGACGGCGGCGATCCGGTCGACACCGGCCGCATCGCCGACCAGGTCCTGGCGAATCTCGATGCCGACGCACGGCAGGCCGTTGGCTTCCCCGTGGTTATCGACGGTGTAATCGGCCGGCGCCTTCCCCGAGTAGGGCTCATTGTCGCCGGTCAGGTAGCCGGCGTCGCGGAAGCCCTCGAGGAAAATCTCTTTCAGGCTCTCGTCCTTGTCCCACAGCACGCCGACCTGCAGGTCGCGGGCAATGCCGTTGAGGACCGGCGTGAAGCTGTGGATCGCGACGAGTGCGGGCTTCGGCCCCAGGGCGCTCAGGCGCTGCACCTGGCGTTCCACGGCTTCGTGATAGGGCCAGTAGATCGTCTCGGCGCGCAGCTCCTTGTGGGCCTTGTTCAAATTGTGATTGCCCGGCACGACGATGCCGTCGCCATACTCGAGGAACGCGCTCGAATCGAGCAGGTCCCGGTTGCAGTCGATGACCAGCCGCGAGTACTGCGCGAGCACGGCCGTCACGCCGAGGCTTGCCGCCAGCGACTCCGTCAGCGAGCCCGCGCCGATGTCGATCGCGAGGTGACAGCGACGCGCGAACGGGTCGAGCCCCATGTCGCCGAGCGACGCCGGGAAACGGCAGCTGGCGTGGTCACAGACGAGCAGGATCGGCGTTTCGGTGATCGGGTTCAGGATGACGAACGGCGGCGGCTCGTTCGGCGCAAGGAGCGTCGTCAGCGAGTTGTGGGGATTGCCTTGCAACATGCAGAAAACGGGTCCGGACAGGGCAACCAG
>JAZBNZ010000163.1:0-6095 GCA_036350895.1 Woeseiaceae bacterium | reverse complement strand
CTTCCTGCGCGAGTTCGAGACGGGGCCGTCGGCCGATGCCGGCCTTGTCGTCGAGGCAACGTTGCTCGAAATGCTCAACCCGCAGACCTCCGACGTCGGCAACGGCACGCTGGAGGCGCTGCTGAGTTCCGGCCGCCTCGACATCCTCGAGGACCGCGAGCTGCGGGCGCAGCTGGCGGGCTGGAAGGGCGTCATCTCCGAAGTCTGGGACGACCAGGCGAGTCATTCGAAGCTGGTCTTCGAAACCTTTATTCCGTATTTCGTGGAGGAGCGCATCCCGGCCGGCTCGCTGATGAATCGATGGCAAAAGGAATGGGCGGCACCCATCACGGCCCTCGGCGACGACCCGGACCTGGTTGCACGGGTCCTGGCGGACGAACGCATGCGGGTCCTGGTCCAGTTGCGCTACGGCTACAAGTTACACACCGCGGATGAATTCGACATCGTCATAGCGGCTGTCGATGCGCTGCTTGCGAACATCGAAGCGTCATTGAACTGAGCGCGGTCGCGGCTTGAAGAGCCGCTCCTACAGCAGAAGCGTTCGCCATCGCCGACTCGTGGACTGTAGGAGCGGCTCTTCAAGCCGCGACCGCGACAATGGTCGACAACCACTCCCGCTTACAGGACTCGACCCGGGTGGGTCGCCGCCTACTCCGACGGCGGCACGAACTCCTTCGGCGCGGCGGACCCATCCCCGAAGAAGAACTTTTCCATCTCGGCCTCGAGGAATTTCCGGGCGTCCGGCTCGATCGGTGTCAGCCGGTATTCGTTGATCAGCATCGTCTGGTGGCCGAGCCAGCGCTGCCAGGCTTCTTTCGACACGTTCTCGAAAATGCGCTGGCCGAGCTCTCCGGGATACGGCGCATAGTCGAGTCCCTCGGCGCCCTCGCCGAGCATGACGCAGTTAATCGTTCGTGACATGGATGTCGTTCCTCAGTACGTCGATAAGTTTCCGGACGGGCGCGGCAATGCCGCCGGGCGGATCCGCATCGAGAGCGACCCACTGCCCGTCATCGTTGTCCTGCACTTTACGCGACGCGTCGTCGAGACGCAGCACCACCGGCAGGATATCGAGATCGTAGTGGCTGAAGCTGTGCCGGAGCGTCGCCCAGCGCGTCGTCTCGGCGGGCTCGCCGGCGAGCCGCTCGGCGCACCAGCGCTCCGGGTCGTCGTCGGTCTCGGGCAGGCTCCAGAGCCCGCCCCAGATCCCCGATGCCGGCCGCCGCTCGAGATAGAGTTCGTTGCCGGCAACGGCCAGCAGCATCGTCGTCTGCCGGAGCGGCTTCTCACGCTTCGGCTTCCTGCCGGGATAGCGATCGACCTCGCCGGCCGCGAACGCCCGACAGTCCGCCGCCACCGGGCAATCGCCACAGGCCGGCCGGCTGCGCGTGCACAGCGTCGCGCCGAGATCCATGATCGCCTGGGTATAGTCGGCCACGCGCCCGGTCGGCGTCAGGTCGTCGGCCAGCGACCAGAGCGCATCGGCCACGCGGGTCGTGCCGGGCCAGCCGTCGACGGCCGCGTGCCGGGCCAGCACCCGCTTGACGTTGCCGTCGAGGATCGGGTGACGCTCCCCGCAGGCGATCGACAGTATCGCGCCTGCGGTCGAGCGGCCGATACCGGGCAGCGCGACGACGGCGTCGAAGGTCTCCGGGAAGGCGCCGCGGTGTTCGTCGCGCACGATGCGCGCCGCCTTGTGCAGGTTCCGGGCCCTGGCGTAGTAGCCGAGTCCCGACCAGTGCGCGAGCACGGCATCCTCGCTGGCGCCGGCAAGCGTCGTCACGTCCGGGAAGCTCGCCATGAAGCGCTCGAAGTACGGAATGACGGTGGCCACCTGCGTCTGCTGCAGCATGATTTCCGAGATCCAGACGCGATAGGGCGTAATGTCCCGCTGCCACGGCAGGTCCTTGCGGCCGTGCTCGTCGAACCAGTCGAGCAGGCGCGCCGCGAAGTCACTCGGCATCGGCTTTCCAGTCCTTCGCGATGGCCTCGATGCGGTCGAGCGCCCGGATACCGTCCTCACGCATCTTCTTCTTCAACACGTAGGGCCCGACGAGCGGCGGTATCCAGAACTTGGGCTCCATCTCCAGCCGGTAGCTGATGCGTGTGCCCTCTCCCTCCGGCTCGAACACCCAGACCTCGTTGCTCACATGGAAATCGCTCTTGTCGGGGTTTGTCGTTGCCCGGATCCACACGCCGGGCTCGTGTTCGATCTTCCCGTAGCGCTCGACTTCCTTGCAGAAGAACAGCACGCAGGCGCGGTTCCGCGTGTAGAAACCGCGATCCCCGGATTCGTCGGTCCCCGTGTTGCGGGCCTCGACGACCACGCTCGAGAATTGCTCGGAAAGATCCCAGTCGAGAAACACGTTGTAGGCATTGTCGAGCGGCACGTCGAACCAGACGACCGAGTGCATCGTGTACCGGCCGCCCTCCTGTTCGATCTCGATCTCGCGCAGGTCCGACGCCGCGGCGGTGCCGGCCGCGAGGACGAGCAGCAAGGCAACGAGTGCGGTTGGCATCAATCGCGTTTCTTGATCAGGTCCCGCAGCCGGTCCTTGAGGATGTCCTCCGGGTCCTTCTCCTCCTCGGCCGGCGCTTCCTCACCCTCGGCTGCCGCGTCGGGTTCGTCGTCGCCGAGCAGGTCGAGCAGACGGTCCCTGACTTCTTCCTCGGCACGCTCTTTCACCACGGCCTCGAGGTCGAGACCGAACTTCGGCGCCGCCAGGCTGCCGGAGATCTTCACCGGCAATACGGTCCTGGTGAAATCGTCGATCTCCGCTTCGGTCACGTCGCCCATCAGCTCGGGCTTTTCGAGCACGCGGGCGCGCAGCGCGTAGTCGACCGTCGCCTCGACCAGGTTGACGGTGCCGCCGCCGGTGAGCTGCATGAACGGCAGCTCGGCGCGGAAGTCGTCGTTGTTCAGCACGCCGTCGACGACCTTGCCGCTCGCACTGACCTCGCTGAAGCGCGTGCGCGCCGGCGTCACCGGCTGCGGCGGAGCCTCCTGGCGGATCAGCGCCCGCGCGCGGCGCAGCTCGTACCAGATGTCGGTACCCTCCCAGGCGCCGTCGCGCAGCTCGAAGCTGACGTCGCCATTCAAGGTCTGCTGCACCGCAGCCATGTCACTGCCGCGCCCCGTCAGCGTGAACACCCCGTTGACCAGGCCGCTGAGTTCACGGCGCTCGAACATCGCCATGCCGAGCGGGGCCAGGCTGACGTCCTGGATCCGCTCGTTGACCGACAGCACCGGCGTGCTGCCGGCCGCATCGACACGCACGTCACCCTGGTACTGGCCATCGAACAGCTTCGCGGTGACCGGGTGCAGGCGGAGCCGGCCGTCCTTCAGGTTCAGCGCCAGCTCGACGTCCTCGAACAGGATACGGCCCAGCAGCGCCTCGCCGAGTGCCAGGCTGCCACGGGCGTTGAACGCGCGCAGCAATTCCGTCGGGATCTCGGCAGGCGGCGTGTCGTCGTCCGGCGCGGCGGCCGCCTCGTCGGCGGGTGCCATGTAGCGGTTCAGGTCGATCGTGTCGCCCGCGAGATCCAGTTCGTAGCTACCGCCCTCGCTGCGCGGCACGGCGAGCTGGCCGCGGAACGTGGTGCTGTCGACGACGAGCACGATGTCGGACATCGCGATGCGCTCGGCCGTGACGGCCGCGGTTGCATCGAGGCTAAGGAGCTCGAGCGCTGCCGGGTCGGCCGTGGGCGGCAGCTCGGCGCCGAGGGTCGTCAAAAGGCTCCGCGGCGAGAACGGCGCAATGCTGATCGTCACGGTCGGTTCGGGTTCGCCGGCGTAGGAGAATGGCTCCACGCTCGCGGCCAGGTCCAGGTCGAAAACCGACAGCTCGAACTCGCCCGGCGCAACGGTCTGTTGCTCGGTGTTCATCGCGATCAGCGGTGCCCGGATGCGAATGTCGGCAGGCGCCTCGGTGGCCCCCTCGACGCGGGTATCGAGTTCCAGGTCCGCGAGCGTAATCGCACCCGTCTCCGGGTCGAAGTTGATCGTCACGTCGAGGTCGACCTGCCCCGAGAGGGCGTTCGGCTCGACGGCAAAACGGAAGCCGCCGCGGACCGGCACCGGCGTGCCGCCGGTGATGCGGCCGGTCTCGAGGTTGGCGTTCTCGACCCGGTAGGCCGTGCCGGCCTGGTCGTCACGATACGAGAACGCGGCATCGGTAATCGCGATATTCGCGACGTCGACCGCGAACGATTTCTCGACGGCAACGGATGGGCCGTCATCCGGCTCGTCGCGCTGCACCTCCGGCTCCATTTCAGCGGCCAGCTCCTGGCGCTCGACGAGGTCGTCCCAGTTGCTGCGCCCGGTCGGGTCCACGGCGAGATTCACACGCAGGCTGTCGAGCGACGCCGTGCCGATGGCCAGTTCGTCGCTCAGGATCAGCGGCAGTATCTTGACCGACAGGCTGGCCCCTTCGACCTGGAAGAACGGCTCATCGCCGAAACCCTCGGCATTGCCGAGCGTCGTCCGGCCCACCTCGAGCGCGAGCCAGGGGAACAGGCTAAACGCGAGATCGCCCTCGATCGCGAACTCGCGCCCCGTCGCGTCACGGACGGCCTTCTCGATGTCGTCCTTGTAGTCGTTCGGATCGAACAACAGCGTGATGGCAATGCCGACGACCAGGAGAAGCCCCACGATGCCAGCGGCGGCGATAGCGATGAATTTCAGCAACTGACGCATGGTCCGTATCCTCGAATGAGCGGGCCGTCGGCGGGCGGCCGACGGACCTCCAAGAGTAGCAAATCCCGTGCCCGGGCACCGGCCGCGTTCCGGCCCGCATGTGAGCCTCGGCAGTGGCTTGTGCGCAGGGCCGATTTGGCTCCGTTCACTGCGGTCGTTATTGTGTGGAACCCTTCATCAATACGGGACCGGCAGGCTCACCCCTACCAATGGACATACTTTTCGCGCTCCTCGTCCTCCTGCTCGTCACCCGGATAGGTGCCGACGTCGCCGTCCGGGTCGGCCAGCCTGCGCTGGTCGGCGAACTTATGGGCGGCATCGTTGTCGGCCTCGTGATATCGCTGACTCCGGGCGCTCACGGCGGGATTGCCGAAGTCACCGCAGATCGCGCCTTCGAGTCGCTGCTCGACCTGGCCGTGTTTTTCCTGATGCTGACTGCCGGGCTCGAGATGCGCCTCAAGGACCTGACCGGCTCCGGCAAGACGTCCGTGCCGATCGCCGTCGCCGGCATGGTCCTTCCCTTCGGACTCGGCTTCGCGCTTGGCTGGTACTGGCTGCCGGCATCCGGCCAGCAGTTCGCGCAGGCGCTATTTCTCGGCGTCGCAATGGCGATTACCGCGGTGCCGGTTGCCGTCAAGGTGCTGATGGATCTCGGCAAACTCCAGACCGGCATCGGCAAGGTCGTGGTCGCGGCGGCCGTCATCGACGACATCCTGAGCCTCATTCTGCTCGCCGTCCTGACCTCGGTCCTGTCTGCCGACGAGTCCCTGACCATGGCAGGTCTGGCCATGATCGTGCTGAAGGTCGGGCTGTTTTTCGTGGTTGCGATGGGCGTCGGCCGCCTGCTCCTGCCGCGGGCCGGCAGGCTGATCGGCAAAGTCGCCGTAGAGCATGCGGAATTTTCGCTCGTCATCGTCTTCGGGCTGCTGCTGGCGGTCGTCGCGGAATTTCTCGACATGCACTTCATGATCGGGGCGTTCGCCGCCGGCGTCCTGTTTACCCGCAGTGTCGCCGGCGAGGACGTTTACGAGCAGGTACGCGGCCAGATCGAAGCCCTTACGCTGGGCTTTCTCGCACCGGTCTTCTTTGCTTCCATCGGCCTGCATCTCGACCCCCGCGCACTGGCGGAGATTCCGCTATTCGTTCTCGTGCTCATCCTGATAGCCACCGCCGGCAAATTCGTCGGCGCCGGTGCCACCGCCCGCCTCGTCGGCCTCGACACGCGTGACGCGATTGCCGTCGGCGCGGCGATGAACGCCCGCGGCGCCGTCGAGATCATCATTGCCGACATTGCGCTGCGTGCGGGGCTCTTCGACGCCGAGGTTCCGGCGATCCAGTACATGTTCTCGGCGGTGGTCATCATGGCCATCGTGACGACACTGATGTCGCCGATACTGCT
>JAZBNZ010000162.1:0-8475 GCA_036350895.1 Woeseiaceae bacterium | reverse complement strand
CGGCGTCGCCGCGGGCCAGTCGCCATCCAATCATTCGCCGTTTTTCAGCCCGAACGAAGACGCGCTGATCGTCGGGGTGCGGGCGCTGGTCGGTTTCGCAATGGACTACGCTGCCACGCAGCCCTGATGGCCATGCCTGGGAATCAGCCGGGTACCGACCCGTGCCGAGCGGCCTGGCCGGTGCGATGACGCGGCAGAATCCGCCGCTGATCTCAGCAGCAGCAGGAACACTGCCTAAGCCGCGGCGAGCCAGTACTGCTGTCGTTCGGTGATCGGTGTATCGCTCATCATCGGCTCCGTTAGACAAAGTAGCAGCCTGATCGATCACGAATCAGGCCAAAAGGGTGCCGTTAACGCAGCGCTTACTACATCGAGTGCTGGTACTTCGCTGGCCTGACGGTGCCGGAAACCGCCGATGCGCTGGGGATGTCCATTCGTTCCGTGGAAAGAAGCTGGCAGCGAGCCCCTGCCTATCTTGGCACCGCAATAAAGACCAGCCCCGATTGACGCGTCCCACGCCCGACATCGTCGACCGAATATTCAACCTACCTCTCGAGTTCCCGGAGGACGAGCGGGCCGCGTTTGTCGACACTATCCGACGAGTGAACCAGCCGCTCAGGTGCTGTTTGAAACCGCCCTTTGAACAGCCTTCCAGTCACAAGAAAGGGGTGGACTCACGACGGAGTCCACCCCAGCGTTGTTCGCGAGCGGTCTAGAAGTTGTAGAAGAACTGCAACTTGTAAAAATCGCTCGCCGAGAATGAATCCTCGTCGTCGGTCAGATCCGTGCCGAACGAGAAACGTATACCGGTCGTCCCGTTGGCAACCTGGAAGTACGGTCCGAGCCACTGGTACCCGTCCTGACTCGAAACATCGGAACCGCCGGTAAGACGCAGCTCCTCGAAGTGTGCGCCGACGGAGAAGTAATCCCCGAGCTTCTTGCCGCCATTGAGCCAGTAGTGGATGTACTCCAGCGTCGTGCCCCCTGCCGGTGCCTTGTCACGCAGCGGCAGGTAGTACCCGAAGTAGAACTGGCCCTCGTAGCCAGCGTCGCCGTAAGTCATCGTGATGTTGGGCACGATGCCGTCGCCGACGATTCCGGGTTCTGCTGTACCGGATGACAGCAGGTTGCCCGAGGTGAAGCCGAGCTGCGGGTTGATGTAGAGCTTGCCGTCCATCTTCTCGAAGCCCACACCTGCACCGAACTCGGTCCAGTTGCCCCAGTCCTGCCCGGTGCCGGCGCCCCAGAAAATGCCGTAGAACGTGACGTCCATGTCGCCAGTGTCATAGGCGAGTCCCACGAACGGGTTGACGCCGAAGAACGCATCGGAGTTGAACGAGATGCTGCCGCTGAGCTTATCGTCCTGCGAATAAGCGCTTCCGGCCAGAGTGATGAGCAGTGCTGCCGCGGCAGCTTTATTAAAACGATTTTTCACGAAGAGAGCCTCCCTGACGTGGGTAATTAACAGGCGTCAGCTAACGACGTGTAGTCACACTCTGCCGTTTGCTGAGGCACCTGCTCGTTGGTTTCACGCTTCGTAATGCAGGTTGTGTGCCATGACGAAAAGACTACGGATTGCGGGCGATTAAGCATTGATATCGCAAGAAAACCGTGTGCGCCCGCACCTGGATGGTGCGCTTTCTGCTTCTTCTTCGTGCTTTGGTGGTTTGTCGGGCTCGGAGCGGGGCTCAGTGTTTTTGTGCAAGCGGGCGTCTGACCTACCCCGGTCCGTCCCAAGTGCTCTAAGCGAGCTTTGCCCGCGAAGCGACCGAGCCCTTCAACAGGTCCTCGCCGGGTCCTGTTTATGCGAATTCATCAGAAATATTGCAGCGTGGTGAATTGGAGGATCTGGGCTCGACCCTGGAATTGAATGAATCGTCAAGGAGTGGTTTCGGGCAGGCGACGAGAATCCTTACCAGATCAGTAAGAATCGGCTGGGGCACAGACTATTAATTAACTTTTTTAGAACGATATCGCGCAAACGTTGAATTTTTATTCCGTTGTTGCGCCGACTAGGATGCCCCGCATTCGCTAACGCCGAATCGGGAGTCCGCCATGACCCAGACCTTGTTGCTGCTTGCCGCGCCGGCCGCCATGCTGTTCGCGGCCGCCGTCGCCTTTCTGAATCCCGGCCGTCGACCGACGCTCGCCATCATCGTCGCGCAGGGCGCTTCGCTGGTCGCACTGGCCGCCGCCATCGGTGCGGCGGTGCTGCTCGGCCTCGAGGGCGCCTCGACGGAAACGCTGCCGGGTGCCGGCGGCATCGGTTTCGCCGTGCGTCTCGACGTGCTGAGTGCCGCGATGCTGGTGCTGGTGGCGTTCGTGGGCTGGGTCGTACTGCGTTACTCGGCGTCTTACCTCGACGGCGAAGCACGGCAGGGCGCGTTCATCGGCTGGATGGCCACGACGCTTGCCGGCGTGCTGCTGCTGGTCCAGGCGGGGAACCTGTTCGTGCTCGTGCTCGCCTGGATCGCCATGAGCCTCAGCCTGCAGCGCCTGCTGCTGTTCTACGGGGACCGGGTCCAGGCGCAGCGTGCCGGTCGCAAGAAATTCATCGTCGCGCGGCTGGGTGATGCGGCCCTGTTCGCCGCTGCCGTCATCCTGTTCGTCGGTTACGGCACCGCCGACATCGAGAGCATCCTCGGCGCTGCCCGCAGCGGCTACGCGCCTGCCGGCACGCTGTGGGCCGCCGCACTGATCGCGCTCGCGGCCGCGCTCAAGTCGGCGCAGTTCCCGAGCCACGGCTGGCTGATCGAGGTCATGGAGACGCCGACGCCGGTGTCCGCACTGCTGCACGCCGGGGTCGTCAACGCGGGCGGCTTCCTGCTCATCCGTTTCGCCGACGTGATGCTGCTGGCGCCCGGCGTGCTCGCGGTCCTTGTCGTGCTGGGCGGCTTCACCGCGCTGATCGGCGGGCTGGCAATGCTCGCGCAGCCGTCGGTCAAGACCTCGCTGGCGTGGTCCACGATCGCACAGATGGGCTTCATGACCATGCAGTGCGGCCTGGCGCTGTTCCCGCTGGCGCTCCTGCACATCATCGCTCACTCGCTCTACAAGGCGCATGCGTTCCTCGCCTCGGGCATGGCCGTCGACAACGTCGTCGCGGTGCGCCGGCCCGGCCCCATCGCCGTCCCGGATGTTCGCGCCGTGAGCCGGGCATTTGCCCTCGCGCTGTTCATCTACGCGGCCATCGGATTCGCTTTCGGTATCGAATCCAAGTCGCCGCAGGCGATTGCGCTCGGCGCCATCCTGATCTTCGGCGTCGCCTACCTGATCGCCCAGGGGCTCGCCGACGCGGCGCCGCGGCTCCTGACCCGCCGCACCGTGCTGTACTCGGTCGCCGCCTCGGTCAGCTATTTCATGCTGCAGCGCGGCGCCGAGTGGCTCACCGCCGGCGCACTTCCGGATACGCCCGCGCCCGGTCCGCTCGAGTGGGCGCTGCTGACGCTGACCGTGCTGAGCTTCGGCCTGGTCGCGGTGGCGCAGGCCATGTTCCCGCTGTGGGCGTACCACCCGGCCGCCGCCGGGCTGCGCGTGCACCTCTCCAACGGACTCTATGCCAACGCCGTGTTCGATCGGCTGGTCGGCAACTGGTCGGCGCGCCGCGCCGCGTAACTCGCGAGGAGACTACCGATGAAGACCAAGACGCAATTCGAATCATCGCTTCGCGACGCCGCGGACGAGGCCGTACGCCGCATCCCGTCCGTCTGGCCGCTGGCCTCGTCCGTCGCCGTCAATCCTTTCCTCGGTCACACCGGCGAAACGCTCGCCGGGACCGCGGCGTCGCTCGCGCGCGTCGGCGGCATCCCCGTCACGATGCCGCGCGACTGGTATCTCGACCGCATCGCCGCGGGCGAGATCACCGACCACGACCTCGCCGGGGCGCTGTCGGCTGCCCCGCACGCCGGGAAGCCCGCCGACGTCGAGGCGCTCAAAGCCGCGGCCCGCGAGGAGCGCCCGGTGCCAGAGGCGCTGCCGACCGTCGCCGATCTCGCTGCCGAGGCCTGTGGCACCGACTGGCCGGGAATCCTCGCCGATCGCTTCGGCGCCTGGGCAGGCGGCTACCTCGACCAGGGCCAGGCGCTCTGGGCCGCGCCGCAGGCACGGCGCGCATGGGCCGCTTACTGCGCTTACGCAACGCATGACCTGACGCCCGAGATCATGGGGCTCGGCGGTTTCGCCGCCTTCGTCGCCGATGCGCCGGAGGATCCGCTCGTCGCGATCGCTCGCACGGCCGACCGCCTCGGCGTCCCGGCAGAGGCGCGCGCTTCCTACTTTCACCGGCTGCTGATGACGCTCGGTGGCTGGTCGCAGTTCGCCCGCTACCGCCTGTGGCGCGCCGAACTGGCCGACACGACGGACAGCACGATCACCGACTTTCTTGCCATTCGGCTGCTGTGGGAAGAAGCACTCCTGGAACGCTTCGGCACCGACATCGCCGACGCGTGGACGGAGGTGTGCGCCGAACACGCACGGCCGGTGGAACCGGGCACGCCGGAGATCGTCGACGCGATCCTGCAGGAGGCGGCCGAGCGTTCGGCGCAGCGCGGCCTGGCCGCGACGCTGGCGGCGCCGGCGTCCACGACCGAATCCGGGCGGCCGCTGCTGCAGGCCGCGTTCTGCATCGACGTGCGTTCCGAGGTGTTCCGCCGTGCTCTCGAGGCAGTCGATCCGGCCATTCGAACCCTGGGCTTCGCCGGGTTCTTCGGCGTGTTCACGAAGTACCGCGGTTTTGCCTCCGATGTCGAGGAACTGCGCCTGCCGGTGCTGCTCAATCCGACCGTGAGTGCGAGCGCGGGGGATGAGTCTACGGCACCGGCGGCGACCTCGGCACGCCTCTCGGACCGGGCGCGCCGCGCCTGGGGCCGCTTCAAGCTGGCCGCGGTGTCCTCGTTCGCCTTCGTCGAGGCGATGGGGCCCGTCTACATCTTCAAGCTGCTGCGCGACGGGCTCGGCCTGACCCCGGCCGTGGCGAAGGACGAACCGGCGCCGCGCTTCGATCCGCCGCTCGACAGCGCGACGCGAGTCGACGCTGCCGAGACCGTGCTGCGCGCCATGTCGCTGACCGATGGCTTCGGGCGCGTCGTGCTGCTGGCCGGCCACGGCGCGAACGTCGTCAACAACCCGCACGCCAGCGGCCTGCACTGCGGTGCCTGCGGCGGCTATTCCGGAGAGGTGAACGCGAGGCTCCTCGCACAGCTGCTGAACGACGCCGAGGTGCGCACCGGCCTGGTCGAACGGGGCATCGAGGTGCCAGCCGACACTCTGTTCGTCGCGGCGCTCCATGACACCACCACCGATTCCGTGACCCTGTACGACCAGGACACCGACGCCGCCGGGCACGCCGGCGATCTCGAGCAGGTCCGCCAGTGGCTCGCCGCCGCCGGCAAGATGACGCGCACGGAGCGCGCACTGCGCCTGCCGCGCGCCCGTACCGAGGACGACATCCCGGCGCGCGCCCGCGACTGGGCCGAGGTGCGCCCGGAGTGGGCGCTCGCCGGTTGCAAGGCCTTCATTGCCGCGCCGCGCGGCCGCACCACCGGACGCAGTCTCGAAGGCCGGGCATTCCTGCACGACTATGACTGGCAACAGGATGCCGACAACGGTTTCGGCGTGCTGGAGCTGATCATGACCGCGCCGGTCGTCGTGGCGAGCTGGATCAGCCTGCAGTACTACGGCTCGACCGTGGCACCCGCCGCGTTCGGCTCCGGCAACAAGCTGCTGCATAACGTCGTCGGCGGCATCGGCGTGTTCGAGGGCAACGGCGGCCTGATGCGCGCCGGCCTGCCCTGGCAGTCGGTGCACGACGGTGAGGACTACGTTCACGAGCCGCTCCGCCTTTCGGTGTGCATCGAGGCGCCGCGCGACGCGATGAACGACGTGCTCCGCCGGCACGAGGGCGTGCGCGAACTCTTCGACAATCGCTGGCTGCACCTCTTTGCCGTCGACAACGATGGCCGGCTCGGCTATCGCTACGTCGGCGACCTGCAGTGGGAACCGCTCGAGCCATCCGTGGACGACGACAGCAAGCGCGCGGTCGCCTGACGGCGGCTCCGAGCATCGATCGATTCGTTGCTTCGGCAGGCGCCGCTGGTGCGGCGCCTGTTGAACTGCCCCGGCCACAATGTTTTGATGCCTGACCGGAACCGACTAGAAACGCATCGAGAGGTTACTCCATGAAGTTTGCGCTTACGCTGTTCGTCCCGTTGACCGTGCTGCTGGCGGGCTGCTCCTTCGACGCGTCCAGCCGCCCGATACCGGCCCCGGCCACGGTCATCACCCAGGATTCCCAGGCCTACTGCTGCGACAGCTGTGCCGTGGACGACGAGCAGGCCGTCTGCGAGAGCTGCCGCCGGACCGAGGCGGACATTTGCGCCGGCGATGCGCAACGCTTGCTGTGTGTCAGCAATCGTGTCGAGGAGCCGCAGACCGCATCGACTTTCCGGGTTACCTGCTACTAGCCAGAAGAACGGGGACAGTTTACTTGTCCCTTTTCGGGACAAGTAAACTGTCCCCGTTCATACTCCGGTATACCATTCGTTCCAGGGACAGATAATGCGAACCATCGCCTGCCTCACGCTCGTCCTGCTGGCAGCGCCGCTCGCTGCCGAAACCACGACCTACCGCGTACTCTTCGCGGGTGACGATACGGGCCGCCAGGTTGTCGACACGGCCGAGAACCGCGTCGCGATCGACTTCGATTACAAGCAGAACGGCCGCGGGCCGACGATCGCCGAGGAAATGACGCTGGACGACCGCGGCTACCCGGTCGACTGGACGATCACGGGCACGACGACCTTCGGCAACACGGTGGACGAGTATTTCCGCGTCGAGGGTGATACGGCCCGCTGGCAGGACATGACCGGTACCGGCGAGGCGGCCGTCGACGGCAAGACCCGCTTCTACATCGACCAGAACGGCAGCGTCTATTCCAGGGCGCTGCTCGCGAATGCCCTGCTGGCCGATGACGACGGCCGGATGCCGGTCTTCCCCGGCGGCGAGGCCAGCATCCGCGAGCGCTCGACGATGGCGTTCGACGGCCCCGACGGCGAGCTCGAGGTCACGGCGTACGAAATCCTGGGTCTCTCCTACAACCCGGGGCTGGTCATGCTGGACCAGTATGGCCGCTTCTTCGCGACGGCCAGCCCGCGCTTCAGCATGGTACGCGCGGGCTACGAGGCGGCCGACGCGGCCCTGCGCGAGACGGCGGAAGCGTTTTCCACCGAGCGTTTCGTCGAGATCCAGGCGAAGGTCGCGCACAGCTACGAGGTCCCGGTAAGAATCCGCAACGTGCGTGTCTTCGATCCGGCGACACTCGCACTGACGGGCCTGAAGGACGTCGTGGTCTACGGCAATCGGGTGGCCAGCGTGCAGGCCGCGAACAGCCCGACGCCCGGCGGTGAAGTGCTCATCGACGGCGAGGGCGGCACGCTCGTCGCCGGCATGTACGAGATGCACGGCCACCTCGGCCAGGAGAATGCACTCCTCAATATCGCGGCCGGCGTCACCTCGGTGCGCGACATGGGCAACGAGAACGCCGTGCTCGAGGACCTGATGAATCGCATCGACGCCGGCATCATTGCCGGCCCGCGCATCACGCGCTCGTGCTTCATCGAGGGCAAGAGCGAGTTCTCGGCGGCGACCGGTGAGACGGTCGCGACGCTCGACGAGGCACTCGCGATGGTGCGCTGGTGCGGGTCGCGCGACTTCCACCAGGTCAAGCTCTACAACTCGATGAAGCCGGAGTGGGCGGAAACGCTGGTGGCCGAGGCGCATCGCCTCGGCATGCGGGTTGCCGGGCACGTGCCGGCGTTCTCGACGGCGAACGCCATGATCGAGGCCGGCTTCGACGAGATCACGCATGCGAACCAGCTGATGCTCGGCTGGGTGCTCGAGGACGGCGAGGACACGCGCACGCTGTTCCGCTTCACGGCAATGAAGCGCTTCCCCGCGCTCGACATAAACGCCGAGGACCTGCAGTACACGATCAGCCGGATGGTCGAGCGGAACGTCGCCCACGATCCGACCGTCGCCATTCACGAGCTCGGCCTGACCGCGGTCAACGGCGAGCCTGCCCCGCTGGCGCGGGACATCATCGACCACCTGCCGACCAACGAGCAGCGCTCGCTCAAGCAGGCCCTGTTCGGCGCATCGACGTCGGAGGAGCGGACCGAATACGTTGCGGCGTTCGACTTCATCCTCGAGGTCCTCTCGAGGCTCAACGACGAGGGTATCCTGCTCCTGCCGGGCACCGACCTCGGCGGCTCCTTCGCCTATCATCGCGAGCTCGAACTGTTCGAGACGATCGGGCTGACGCCGGCGGAGGTGCTGAAGCGCGCCTCTTACGACATGGCGGCCTACCTCGGCCAGGACGAGGACCTGGGCTCGATCGAGAAGGGCAAGTACGCCGACTTCTTTCTCGTGCCCGGCGATCCGACGAAGAGCCTGAAGGAACTGCGCCGGATCCGGATGGTG
>JAZBNZ010000161.1:0-21753 GCA_036350895.1 Woeseiaceae bacterium | reverse complement strand
GTCAGACAGCAACCTGACCGCCATGGACGGCGCGCAGGTGCCGGTTGCAGGAAGGGGGTCAGCCCTTGCGCGCGTTGCTTTACATCCTGACTGCGTCACAGCTCGTGACGTGTTCCGCACAGCCGGATCTCCTCGAGAAGATTCTCGAAACCGGGGAGCTCAGGGTCGTGACGCGCAACACGCCGACGGCCTTCGTGCCCGGGCCCGACGGACCGCAGGGGCCCGAGTACGATCTCGTTCGCGCGTTCGCGGAAGATCTCGGGGTCCGGCTGGTCATCGAGTCCGTCGACAGCGTCGCCGAAGTCGTGCCCGCCCTGCTCTCAGGCCGTGCCCAAATGGCCGCCGCGGGACTCTCGGTGACGGATTCACGCCGGGAATTCCTGAATTTCGGCCATCCCTACCAGACCGTCGACATGCACCTCGTTTACCGGCTCGGCACCGGCAAGCCCCGTGAATTAACCGACATCATCGGTCGGCCGATCGAGGTCGTCGCCGACAGCAGCCACGTCGAGGTCATCGAGGCTCTGCAGCAGCTCTACCCCGACATCGAGTACACCGAGAATGCCGACGCCGAGGTCTCCGAACTGCTGGCCGAGGTCGCCGCCGGCAACATCGACCTGACGGTCGCGGACAGCACGGAATTCAACATTCAGCGCCACTTCTACCCCGACCTGCGCATCGCGCTCGATCTCGAACTCGACGACAAGCTCGCCTGGGCATTCCCGAAGGGCTACGGCGACTCGCTGCTCGCACGCGCCGACGAGTTCCTGATCTCGGCCGAGCGCAGCGGCTTTCTCGCACAGGTGCATGACCGCTACTACGGCCACACCGAGGAATTCGACTACGTCGGGACGCGCAACTTCATCCGGCATTATGAGAGCCGCCTGTCCCGCTACCGCGCCATGTTCGAGCAGGCAGGCCGGGAATGGAACGTCGACTGGCGCCTCCTGGCCGCCATCGGTTACCAGGAATCGCACTGGCGCTCGCAGGCCGTCTCGCCGACGGGCGTGCGCGGCATCATGATGCTGACCGAGGCCACGGCCGATTACCTCGACATCGACGACCGCATCGACCCGCGCAACAGCATCTTCGGTGGCGCCCAGTACTTCGTCCGGCAGACCGAGCGCGTTGCCGACACGGTCCCCGAGCCGGATCGCACCTGGATGGCGCTCGCGGCGTACAACGTCGGCTTCAACCACCTGAAAGACGCACAGAAAATCACCGAGTGGCGCGGCGGCGACCCGAACCTCTGGGTCGACGTCAGCGAGTCGCTGCCCCTCCTGGCCCAGCGCAAATGGTATTCACGCGTGCCCTTCGGCTACGCCCGCGGCTGGGAGCCGGTGCTCTACGTCAACAACATCCGCCAGTACTACAACATTCTCAAGTGGCTGACGGACAACGAGGATATCGAAGCCGCGGAGATCACCGCGACCAACTAGCCGTCGCGGCGCGCCTCGAAGAAGGCGCGGAGAATCTCCGCCGACTCCGCCTCGAGCAGCCCACCGTTGACTTCCATGTGATGGCCGACCAGGTCGGTATCGGCGAGTTCGAACTTCGAACCGCAGGCACCGGCCTTCTCGTCGTAGGCACCAAATACCACGCGGCTGATCCGCGCCTCGGATATCGCGCCGACGCACATGGCACACGGTTCGAGCGTCACGTACAGCGTCGCCTCAGTCAGGCGATGGTTACCCATTTCCTGGGCCGCCTCACGTAACGCGACGACTTCTGCATGACCGGTCGGGTCACAGTCAGTCAGCGTGCGGTTATGGCCGCGGCCAAGTATGCGACCGTCCTGAACGACGATCGCGCCGACCGGTACTTCAGAGCCATCGGCGGCTGCCGTCGCCAGCGCAAGCGCCTGCGCCATGAATGCAGTGTCTGCCTCGTCCCATCCCGCCATGCAGGGAGCCTAGCGACCGGAAAACAGTTGCTTGCGGAAGCGCCGAAAGCCGAGGCGGAGGTTCGTCCAGGCCAGCGCCAGCCGGTCGCCAGGCCCGAGCTTGATCCGCTCGGGGCGTACGAACACCGAGTCGCTCTTGTCTTTGAAGAAGAGTTCGTAGCCGTTCTCGGTCATCCACGATGTGATCTTGTCGAGGTGCGGGTTGGTATAGGCGGCCCCGTGGGTCTCGATCGAGATGACGTCCGGTCGACTCTTGATGTACTTGATCACGAACCACTCGCTACCTTCGGTGTCGACCGAGATCAGGTCGATCGAGCCGTCGTCGAGCTGGTCGAAGGTCGTACATTTGACCGTGAACTTGTCATCGTCGGTAACTTCGTAGCCATCGTTGACGATTGCCGGGCTTGACTCGAGTTCGCTGACGAAGGTCGAGGCGTCCCGCTGCGACAGCTCGAGCTCGCCCTCGAAATCATAGGCCGCAACCTCGCGAAGCGTGACATTCTCATAGCTGCCGAATCGCTCCTTGATACGCTCGATCGACGCGCCGTCGGGCTCAACGAGCGTCGTCCGGATTCCGGCCTCGATGTAGTCGAAAATGTTCGACATTTCCGGCATCCACACGCCGACTTCGACGACGTGCTGCGGGCGAAAACCCTTTTTCTCGAGCTTTCGATAAAGGCGCTTTCCGGGCTGATCATTCATGATCGCAAGTGTACCGCATTGCCTGCCACACGGCTGACGCGATACGCACCTCCCTGCGCGGCAATCGACTGGCAGGGCGACACGCCATCAACCGTCAGTGCCTGCTCGGCAGCCTCGATAACGCGACCCGCCCGTTACGAGCACCCGCAACCCGTGCCGTGCGAGCCATTCGACGACGGCCTGCCAGCCCACCCCAAGCACCTTGTCGAGATTCGCGATTGAATCCGGGTTCGACAGCAAGGTTACCTCGTAGCTCTTCCCGATGTTGAGACCGTCGAGCAACATCAGGTTCTGCACGATCGCGTTATCGCGCCCGTCTATTCCCACTCGATCGTCGCCGGCGGCTTGCCGGAGATGTCGTAGGTCACCCGCGAGATACCGTCGACCTCGTTGATGATCCTGAGGCTCACGTGCTCGAGGAAGTCGTAGGGCAGCCGTGCCCAGCGCGCGGTCATGAAGTCGATCGTCTCGACGGCGCGGAGCGCAATGACCCATTCGTAGCGGCGGCCGTCGCCCATCACACCGACCGAGCGGACCGGCAGGAACACCGCGAACGCCTGGCTGACCGAGTCGTAGAGGCCCTGCTTGCGGAGTTCGTCGATGAAGATGTCGTCGGCAAGCTGCAGCTTCTCGACGTAGTCGCGTTTCACCTCGCCGAGTACGCGGACACCGAGCCCGGGCCCGGGGAACGGGTGCCGGTAGACCATGCCGTGCGGCAGCCCGAGTTCGATGCCGATCTTGCGGACCTCGTCCTTGAACAGTTCGCGCAGCGGCTCGACCAGCTGCATGCGCATGTTCTCCGGCAGGCCGCCGACGTTATGGTGCGACTTGATGACGTGCGCTTTGCCGGTCTTCGAGCCGGCCGACTCGATCACGTCGGGATAGATCGTCCCCTGCGCGAGCCAGTCGATACCCTCGAGTTTATGTGCTTCCTCGTCGAACACCTCGATGAACTTCGCGCCGATGATCTTGCGCTTCTCTTCCGGGTCGGCGACGCCCTCGAGCGCGCTGAAGAAACGCTCCTGAGCGTTCACGCGGATCACGTTGATGTTCATGTGCTCGGCGAAGGTCTCCATGACCTGGTCGCCTTCGCGGTGACGCAGGAGGCCGTGGTCGACGAATACACAGACGAGCTTGTCGCCAATCGCCTCGTGCAGCAGCGCGGCGACGACCGACGAATCGACCCCGCCGGAGAGGCCGAGCAGCACCTTGCCGTCGCCTACCCGCTCTCGAACGGCCGCGACCTGGTCGGCGACGATGTTGCCGGGCGTCCAGTCGCCGCGGCAGCCGCAGATCCCGTGCACGAAGCGCTCGATCATCGCCTGCCCCTGCGGCGTGTGCGTGACCTCGGGATGGAACTGCACGCCGTAGAAATGGCGCTTCGGATCCTCCATGGCTGCCAGCGGCGAGTTCGGGCTCTGGCCCGTGACCTTGAAGCCCGGCGGCAGCGCCTCGACGCGGTCGCCGTGACTCATCCACACCTTGAGGAAGGGTCGCTCGTCGCTGTCGGAGAGCCCGCCGAACAGCCCGGAATCGCCGGGCGTGATTTCTGCGTAACCGTATTCCCGGTGCGTCGACGCCTCCACCCGGCCGCCGAGCTGCGCGGCCATCGTCTGCATGCCGTAGCAGATGCCGAGCACGGGCACGCCGAGTTCGAAGACCGCCTGCGGCGCCCGCGGCGGGTCGTCGAGGTTGACCGACTCGGGGCCGCCCGAGAGCACGACGCCCGAGGCCCCGAAGGCACGGACGTCCGCGTCGCCCATGTCCCAGGGATGAATTTCCGAGTACACCCCGGCCTCGCGCACGCGGCGGGCGATGAGCTGGGTGTACTGGCCGCCGAAATCGAGGATCAGTACGCGTTCGGCGTGAATGTCGGTCCGCGGCGCATCGCCGGCCGCGCTTGCCTGGGTCATCGGCTTTTCTGCCCTAGTTGGTGCGGTAGTTGGGTGCTTCCTTGGTGATCTTGACGTCGTGGACGTGGCTTTCCCTCATGCCCGCGCCGGTAATCCGGACGAACTGCGGCTTCGTCCGCATCTCGGCGATGCTGGAACAACCGGTATAGCCCATCGCGGCGCGGACGCCGCCGACCAGCTGGTGCACGATCGCGATCAGGCTGCCCTTGTAGGCCACGCGACCCTCGATGCCCTCGGGTACGAGTTTCTCGAGCTCCTCGGTCGCATCCTGGAAGTAGCGGTCCTTCGAGCCGTGCGACTGGCCCATCGCGCCGAGCGAGCCCATGCCGCGGTAGGACTTGTAGGACCGCCCCTGGTAGAGCTCGACCTCACCCGGCGATTCCTCGGTACCCGCGAACAACCCGCCGATCATCACGCAGTAGGCGCCCGCGACCAGCGCCTTGGCGATGTCGCCCGAATAACGGATGCCGCCGTCGGCGATCAGCGGTATGCCTTTGTCCTTGAGCGCTGCGGCGACATCGGCCACGGCCGAGACCTGGGGGACGCCGACGCCGGCAACGACGCGTGTGGTGCAGATGGAGCCCGGGCCGATACCGACCTTGACGGCATCCGCACCGGCCTCGACGAGCGCCAGCGCGGCATCGCCGGTCACGATGTTGCCGCCGATCACCTGCACATCGGGATGCTGCTGCTTGATGCGCCGGACGCGCTCGATCACGCCCTTCGAAAAGCCGTGCGAGGTATCGACGACGATGACGTCGACGCCGGCCTCGACGAGCGCGTCGACACGGTCGTCCGTGTCGTAACCGGTGCCGACAGCGGCACCCGTGCGCAGCGCGCCGCGGTGATCCTTGCACGCGCGCGGGAAGTCCTTGGCCTTCTGGAAGTCTTTCGCCGTGATCATGCCCCGCAGCTCGAAGTTATCACCGACCACCAGCACCTTCTCGATGCGATGCTGGTGCAGCAGCTTCAGCACCTCTTCCTCGTCGGCCTCCTCGCGCACCGTCACGAGCCGCTCCTGCGGCGTCATGACTTCGGACACCGGCGCATCGAGACGCGTCTCGAAACGCAGGTCGCGGCCCGTCACGATGCCGACCGTCTGCTTCTCGTGCACGACAGGGACACCCGAGATGCCCATTGCGCGCGTCAGGTCGATGACCTCGCGCACGGTCATGTTCGGCGTTACGGTAATCGGGTTCCTGACGATACCGCTCTCGAATTTCTTGACCAGCGCGACCTCGCGGGCCTGCTGTTCGATCGACATGTTCTTGTGGATGATGCCGATGCCACCCTCCTGCGCCAGCGCAATCGCCAGCCGGGCCTCGGTGACCGTGTCCATCGCGGACGACATGATCGGGATGCGGAGCTGGATTTCCGCGGTCAGCGACGTGCTGAGATCGACCTGGCGAGGCAGAATCTCGGAATAGGCGGGCTGCAGGAGGACGTCGTCGAATGTGAGAGCTTCCTTGGCGATGCGCATGGAGGTTTCGTATCCCGTGGGTTGAATCTGGATAAACGGTCAATTGTACGCGTCCGTCAAATGTCGGTAAACGGATATACTTGCCGGCATGACCGACCTTTTCCGAAAAATGCCCGCCGCCGAGGCCATCTCGGTCAGCGACCTGAACCGGCAAGTCAAGGTCCTGCTGGAGCAGGGCCTCGCCCGCCTGTGGGTCGAAGGCGAGATCTCGAATATCGCGCGCCCGGCCTCCGGTCACGTCTACTTCACGCTGAAGGACTCGGCCGCGCAGATCCGGGCGGCCTTCTTCCGCCAGCGCCAGCGCGGCCCGACGATCGGCCTCAAGAACGGCGACCAGGTGCTCGTCTTCGGCCGGGTCAGCCTGTACGAACCGCGCGGCGACTACCAGCTCATCGTCGAGCAGGTCGAGCCGGCCGGCGAAGGCGCGCTGAAGCGCGAATTCGACCGGCTGAAGCGCAAGCTGGCCGACGAGGGCCTGTTCGAACCGGAACGCAAGCGGCCGCTGCCGACGCTGCCGGCCCGCATCGGCGTCATCACCTCACCGTCGGGCGCCGCGATCCGCGACGTCCTGAGCGTGCTGCGACGGCGTTTCCCGGCCATCCCGGTCGTGGTCTACCCGGCCGCGGTCCAGGGCGATGCCGCGCCCGGCGAACTCCGGGCCGCGCTCGCGAAAGCGAATACCCGCGCCGAATGCGACGTGCTGATCATCGGCCGCGGGGGCGGCTCGCTGGAGGACCTCTGGGCCTTCAACGACGAAGCGCTGGCGCGCGCGATTGCCGATTCGGCGATCCCGGTCGTCTCGGCGGTCGGGCACGAGGTCGACTTCACGATCGCCGACTTCGTCGCGGACCTGCGCGCGCCCACGCCCTCGGGCGCTGCCGAACTCGTCGTGCCGGATGCCGGCGAGTGGCTGCAGGACTTCAAGGCGCTCGAAGGCCGGATCGCCCGCCTCGGCCGCCGGCGCCTCGAGGAAATCGGTCAGACCCTCGACTGGCTGACGCGCCACCTCGTCCAGCAGAGCCCGCGGGCGACGCTCGCGCGCCAGGCGCAGACCCTCGGGGAACTCAGGGGCCGGCTGACGAGCGCGGCAGGCAGCCGCCTGGTCGGCCTGCGGGCGGATCTTCGCGGTCTCGAGTCCGACCTGCTGCGCCGCTCTCCGGCGCTCAGGATCGAGCGGATGCTGTCGCGGGTCACGCATCTCGACGATCTCCTCCGCTCGCGCATGAGCAAGCTACTGGAAGCACGCCAGCACCGGCTGGGCCTCGGCGCCCGCGCACTGGATACGTTCAGCCCGCTCGCAACGCTCGGTCGCGGCTACGCGATCGTCAGGGAGCGCGAGACCGGCAAGGTCCTGCGGAACGCCAACCAGGTCGCGCCCGGCGCCGCGATCGAGGCGCGGCTGGCGGAAGGCCGCCTGGTCGCGACCGTCGACGAGGTCGAGACGGACGATGCTGCGGACTAGCCTCCTCGCGCTGCTGGCCGTCGCCGGCACCGCGGCCGCCGTCGAACACGCGCCTCGTCCCGGCGGCATCGCACTGCTCGACGTCGGCGCGGCGGATGCCGCTCGGCCGGTCGTGCTCTACGCCGGCCGCCCGGTGCTCACGTTCACGAAAGACGGCCGCTACGTCGCGGCCGTCGGCCTGCCGCTCGACGTCGAGCCGGGGTCGGCACTCGAGATCGAGGTCGGCGAGGACACGAGGACCGTGCTCATCGTGGAACACGCCTACCGCGAGCAGCGCCTGACGGTCGAGAACACGGAATACGTCTCGCCGGGCGAGGCGGCGCTCGAGCGCATCGGCCGCGAGCGCGAGGAGATCGATGCCGCGCTGAACGGCTGGCGGGACATCACGCTCGATGAACCGGCGCTGCTCGCGCCGGTCGAGGGGCGCCGCAGCTCGAGCTTCGGGCTGCGCCGGTTCTTCAACGACCAGCCGAGGTCGCCGCACAAGGGCATGGATATCGCCGCCGGCGAGGGTACGCCCATCCGCGCACCGGCGCCCGGCCGGGTCGTGGCGACCGGCGACTACTTCTTCAACGGCAACACGGTGATCCTCGATCACGGCCAGGGGCTCGTCACGATGTATTGCCACCTGTCGGCGATCGGCGTGGCGCCGGGAGACGAGCTGGACGCCGGCGACGTCCTCGGCAATGTGGGTGCGACGGGTCGCGTCACCGGCCCGCACCTGCACTTCGGCACCTACCTGAACGGAACTGCCGTCGACCCGGCCCTGTTGCTCACGGCATCGCCCTGAGCGTCAGCCGGCGCAATGTCAGCAGTCGGTGCCCTTGCAGTAGAGCCCCACGAACAGCTCGGAATAGACGCGCCAGGTGTCGCCGGTCTTGCGCCAGGCAGCCGTGTATTCGCCGCCGATCTCGAGCGGCCCGCCGGCCGTCGTGCGCCGGCCGACCCAGGTGCCGTGCTCGATCGCCAGCGGGTAGGCGCTGCTGATCGTGATCTCGCCGGGCGTACGGACGTAGACCACGTCCGGGAATTCCGCGAAGTGTTCGGCGAAGCCCTTTACGTGCTCGGCCTTGCTGCGCTCGATCTGCCCGGTGCTGATTGTGATCACGTAGTCGTCGTCGAGGATCGCGCCGACAGCGTCGGCATCGTGCCGCTCGATCGCCGCGTTGGATCTCGCCCGCTGGTCGCGGATGGCGTCGACGTCGTCCACGGTGTCCGCGCCCGTCGCGATCGCGCCGACCAGCAGCAGGGCCAGCGCCGCACGCGTGCCGCGGACGGCCTGTCCGGCGCGGTTCGTTCGCATTGCTTGCCCCGCGGCCATGTCAGCAGACGGTCTCGAAGAAGCGGCAGATGACCGGCCGGAAGGCATCCATGTCGACCAGGAAGGAGTCGTGCCCGCGGATGCAGTCGAGTTCGACATACTCGGTCTCGATGCCCGCGCCCTCGAAGCCCGCGGCCAGGTCCCGCTGCTGCTGGACCGGGAACAGGACGTCGGTCGTAACCCCGATGACGAGTACCTCGTCGAGCTGCATGCGCGCGAACCCGGCCTCGAGGGAACCGCCGTGCTCCGCGAGATCGAACAGGTCCGAGGCATGGGACAGGTACAGGTAGCAGTTCGGGTCGAACTGCCCGGTGAATTTCTGGGCGAGATTCTCGAGGTAGGATTCGACCGCGAACTCTATCTGGAACGGATCGCCCTGGCGGCCGGTGCCCGTCGTGCGCTCACGCCCGAACCGCTGTATCCACTCCTCGGGCGAGCGGTAGGTAATCATGCCGAGCTTGCGTGCCAGGCGCTGTCCGGCGACCGGCGGATCGTCGAGCGGGTAGTTGCCGGCGTTCCAGTGCGGGTCCGATCGAATCATCTCGCGCTGCAGCGAGCGCACCGCGATGGAAAACGGCTGCGCGCGGGTTGCCGACGAGATCGACACGAATTTGCGGACGCGCCCCGGATGCATCGCGCAGAAGCCGAGGCCGGTCATGCCGCCCATCGAACAGCCGACGACGCCCTCGAGCGTCTCGATGCCGAGTGACTCGACCACCCGCCACGCGCTCTCGGCCACGTCCTCGAGGCGGAGCATCGGGAACGAGAGTCGATACGGTTCGCCGGTGGCGGGATCGATCGAGGCCGGGCCGGTGGAGCCGAAGCAGCTGCCCATCGAGTTCACGCAGATGACGAAGTAATGGTCGGTGTCCAGCGCGAGACCCGGACCGATCATGTCCTCCCACCAGCCGGCGCTGGGGTCCTCGGCCGACGACGAGGCGTGCGCCGAGGGGGACAGGCCGGTAAAAATCAGGATGCCGTTGCTGTAGTCGTCGTTCGGGGCGCCCCAGGTCTCGTAGGCAAGCGTGGGCGAGTCGAGCACAGCGCCGCGGTGCATCGTGAACGGTCCGTCGAGCGTGACGTACTTCCGGGCGTCGGTCATCGGCCTACTTCTTGTGATGCTTGATCAGCCGCTTGCGCCGCCGCTCCTGTCGCGGCGTCAGCTTGTTGCGGCGTCCCTTGTAGGGATTATCGCTCGTTTTGAACGTCAGTCGTACCGGCGTGCCCTTGAGCCGGAATGCCTTTCGGAAACGGTTGACGAGATAGCGGCGGTACGCATCCGGCAGCCGCTCCGTCTGGTTGCCGTGGATCACAATGATCGGCGGGTTACGCCCGCCCTGGTGGGCGTAACGAAGCCGGATCCTGCGGCCTCGCACGAGCGGCGGCGGGTGCGCCGTGACCGCCGCTTCCAGCTCCGACGTCAGGGCCTTGGTCGACATATCGCGCATGGCGGCGGCATAGGCCCGGCGGACGGCCGGCAGCAGGTCGCCCACCGCGGTGCCGTGCAGCGCGGAGATCTCCATGCGATCGGCGAACTCGAGAAACGGCAGGCGGCGGTCGAGATCCGAACGAACCTTGCGCCGCTCCTCGACGGTCATGCCGTCCCACTTGTTGATCGCGACCACGAGCGCGCGGCCACGCTCGACGATCAGGCCGAGCAGGCTCACGTCCTGCTCGGTGACGCCTTCGTGGGCATCGAGCACGGCGATCACGACCTCTGCCTGCTCGATTGCCTGCAGGGCCTTGATGATGCTGAATTTCTCGATCGCCTCGTGGACGCGCGCCTTGCGGCGGATCCCGGCAGTGTCCACCAGGACGTACTTGTCGTCGCCGCGCTCGAAGGGGATCGCGACGCTGTCGCGCGTCGTGCCGGGCTGATCGAAGACGACGACCCGCTCCTCGCCGAGGAGCCGGTTGACCAGCGTCGACTTGCCGACGTTGGGACGGCCGATGACCGCGATGCGCAGCGCCTGCTCGTCGGCGTCCGGTTCCGTCGCATCCTCGAAAGGCTCGAGCACCGAGTCCATCATGGCCGCCACGCGGTCGCCGTGGGCTGCCGAGATCGCGACCGGCTGGCCGACGCCGAGCGCATGGAATTCG
The DNA here is from genome assembly GCA_036350895.1 of Woeseiaceae bacterium. GTDB lineage: Bacteria > Pseudomonadota > Gammaproteobacteria > Steroidobacterales > Woeseiaceae > UBA1847. The sequence continues at coordinate 10,872 of JAZBNZ010000161.1, read as the reverse complement.
CTGCCGATGATGTCCTGGTCGAGCCCCTCGGCCTTGTTCACGGCAAGCCACGTGGTCTTCGCATGGCGTCGCGCAAGGTCGGCAACGTGCTCGTCGGCGGCGGTCAGGCCCGCGCGGCCGTCGACCAGGACGATCGCGACGTCCGCCTCCTCGAGTGCGCGCACGCTCTGCTCGACCATGCGTTCGTCGATGCCGACCTCGCCGCCGGCAAGACCGCCGGTATCGATCACGATATAGGGAACCGGCCCGATCTTGCCGAAGCCGTACTTTCGATCGCGTGTCAAACCCGGGTAGTCCGCGACGAGCGCGTCGCGTGAGCGCGTCAGCCGATTGAACAGCGTGGACTTGCCGACGTTGGGTCGCCCGACCAGGGCGATTACTGGGAGCATGACGTGCTCACGGCGCCCGAGGTTCAGGCGCCCTCGTCCTCGTCCGCGTCCTCGTCCGCAATGTCGGGCGCGCGGCGTCGGTCACGTTTCGGCTCGGCAACGCCGAAGGCATACAGCGTCCCGGAGTCGCTTTGCACGTAGAGACGGTTCGTTGCGACGAACGGGGCGCTGGAGACCGCCTTCTTGCCGATGCGCGTCCGGGCGACGAGTTCGCCGTCGACGTTCGAGAAAAAGTGCAGGTAGCCTTCGAAATCACCGGCTACGACGGTCGTATGAAACGGGACGGGCAGCGTCGGCCAGCGCCGCAGCAGCGCGTCCTGGCGCCATTCCTCGCCGCCGGTTCGCCGCAGCAGCGCGATGACCTCGCCGTTCTCGTCAGCCGTGTAGAGGTTGTTCCAGTCGGCGGCAACGCCGACGAAGGTCGAGACCTCCTGCTGCCACAGAACCTGGCCGGACTCGGCGGCGACCGACGCCAGCGTGCCCTGGTAACCCGCGGCGTAGATGTCCTGGCCGACCACGGCCATCTGACCGTCGACGTCCGCCAGTCGCTCGAGATCGGAACGACCGGAGGGCGGCGACAGCATGGATTCCCAGGCGATGTCGCCGGTCTCGCTGTCGATCGCCATCAGGCGGCCGTTGTCGAAGCCGGCAACGACGTTGCTGCCCACGCTGATCGGGGAGGCGCTGCCCCGGAGCGTCAGCGCCGGCGTCTTCTGCTCGATCGTCCATCTCGGCGAACCGTCGAACAGGGAGACCGCGCGGACGCGATTGTCGATCGTCTGGACGACGACCAGGTCGTCCTCGATCAGCGGGTAGGCCAGCGACTCACCGTCAATGTCGGTGCGCCACTGCTCCGTGCCGGTCGCGGCGTCGAGTACCACCAGGAAGCCATCGGCCGCCATCACCGCGACGAAACCGTTGCCGACGCCGGGGCCCGCCGTGAGTTCCAGTTCGAGTTCCGTACGCCAGATGCGCTTGCCGGTCTCCGGCTCCAGCGCATACACCTTGCCGTCGATGCTCGCCGCGTACAGTCGCTCGCCGTCACCGGTCGGGCGGAGCGCCACGCGCAGGAAGTCGGACTCCTTGCCGAGCTTCGTCGACCAGAGCTTGTCGATCTTGAGGGTCTGCTCGAACTTCTGGAGTTCGGCCGGCTGGAGCTCTTCGTCTTTCTTGTCGTCGAAGATGCCACAGCTCGCCAGCGCCGCTGCGAAAAGCAGCGTTACGGTCAGGCGAGCCGTGGATCGCAGCGGGTTCACTCGGTCGTCTCGCTCGCGTCGGTCTCGGGCAGCTCGACGTCTTCCTCGACGGCCGGCGCATCGGCGCTGGCAGCCGCCTGCGTCACGGGCAGATCGAGGAGCTTCAGCTGCAGAAAGGTCGTATCGGTGGTCTGGCCGTTGTCGGCAAGCGCAATGAGGTACTGCTCACGCGCCTCGGCGTAGCGCTCCAGCGCAACCAGCGCATCGCCGCGGGCAGCCGCATACCGGGCCGTGAAACCGGGCGTATCGTCGAGATCGAGCAGCTCCAGTACCTCCTCGTACTTCTCCTGGTACTGCAGGACCTTCGCAAGCCTGAGCGTTGCGATCGCGCCGAACTCGGGGCTGGTCCGGGATTCCGCGAGCTCCCTGAGTACACCCGCCGCATCCGCGTCGCGGTTGTTGTCCATGTAAAGGCGTGCCATCGCGAGATCGGCCTGCGACGCGTAGGCAGTGCCCGGGTAGGCCGCATCGAGTTCGGCGGAAACCCGCTCGGCCTCGTCGACCCGGCCCTCCGCAACGGCATCGGCGAGTTCGTCGTACAGCATCGAGGCGGCGATCTCTTTGTTCGCCGTCGAGGTCCTGTAGTAGTTCCAGCCGAACAGTAGCAGCCCGCCGACGACGACGCCGGCGATCACGAAGTTGCCGTATTCCGACCACCACGTGCGGATGCTCTCGATCTGTTCCTTTTCTGATAAATCTTCCACGGTTCTATCTACCCAGTTTATCGGCCAGTACACCGGCCAGTTCATTCAGCGCGACCGGAACCTGTTCGTCCGTGCTGCGCAATGGTTTGAGCCCGACGCGCGCCTCGGCCAATTCGGTCTCGCCGAGGATCAGCGCGAATTCGGCACCGCTCTTGTCCGCCCGCTTCATCTGCGACTTGAAGCTGCCGCCGCCGAGATTGACCTCGACCCGTATCCCGGCAACGTCGTCCCGGAGCGTCTCCGCCATTTCGAAGGCCTTCTCGAGCGTTCCCGCGCCGAGTGCCGCAATGTAGACATCGACATCGCCGGAAGGTGCCTCGCCGCCCGACGCCTCGAACAGCGCGACGAAGCGCTCGATGCCCATCGCCCAGCCTATCGCAGGTGTCGCGCGCCCGCCGAGTTTCTCGACGAGCCCGTCGTAACGCCCGCCGGAACAGACCGCGCCCTGCGAGCCGAGTGCGTCGGTGACCCACTCGAACACGGTACGGTTGTAGTAATCGAGACCCCGGACCAGCCGCGGGTTCACGGTGTACTCGACGCCGGCGGCATCGAGCAGTGACCTCAGGCCGTCGAAATGCTCTGTCGACTCGTCGTCGAGATAGTCGAGCATGACCGGTGCCGCGGCCACGATGTCCTGCATCTCCGGGTTCTTGCTGTCGAGAATCCGCAACGGGTTCTGCTCGAGGCGGCGAATACTATCCTGATCCAGCCGGTTTTTCACGCCGCTGAAATAGCTGACGAGGTCGTCGCGGTAGCGCCGCCGCGCCTCCGGCGTACCCAGGGAATTCAGCTCGAGCGTGAGCCGCTCGATGCCGAGCCGGGCCCAGATGCGTGCGCTCATGATGATGAGTTCGGCATCGACGTCAGGGCCCTCGTAGCCCAGCGCTTCGACGTCGAACTGGTGGAACTGCCGGTAGCGGCCTTTCTGCGGCTTCTCGTAGCGGAACATGGGTCCGGCCGTCCACAGCTTCTGGCGCTGGTTGTGCAACAGGCCGTTCGTGATGCCGGCGCGCACCATGCCCGCGGTGGCCTCCGGTCGGAGCGTCAGGCTCTCGCCGTTGCGATCGTCGAACGTGTACATCTCTTTCTCGACGATATCCGTCACCTCGCCGATCGAACGGCGGAACAGCTCGGTGTACTCGAGCAGCGGCAGGCGAATATTGCGATAGCCGTAGCTCTCGGCGATCTCGCTGACGACGGACTCGAGGTACTGCCAGGTACCCGAGGCGTCGGGCAGGATATCGGGCATGCCGCGTATGGCTTTCGGTGTCACGGGACCGTCCGGGTTTGCGTCAGGGAAGCGTGAAGCGGGCCGTGCGGCCGCGCCGGTCGGCTGCGCTGATCGTGTAGTTCTCGCCGTCGACCGTCACGGTAACGTCGTCGGCACTGCCGAGCAGTACGGACAGCGGTGCGACGCCCGTCACGGTCACCGAGCTGCCGTTCTCGCCCAGACCGAAAAACAGGCGCTCGCCCGTGGCATCGGTCACTTCGGTCCAGCAGTCTTCGGCAAATGCGAGTGCGAGCGTGGTCCGGCCGGCGGTATCGGCAACCGTCTCGCCGGGCTCGGCGACCGGCGTTTCGGTAACCGGCGTGCGGGCCGCAGGTTCCGGCTGCACCGCGGCCGCGGCGGGCTCGTCCGGAGCCTCGTCGGCGGGGGCGGTCTCGGCGCCGGGCTCGTCGGTCATGGGCGGCGCCGTTGCGGCCGGCGACTCGGTCGCGGCCGGCTCCGGCTCGACGACGCCGGGCTCTGCGACCGGCGGCGTGATGATCCCGGGCTGGGTCAACCACCAGTAGGCGAGCGCGGCGACAATCAACAGCAGGATGACGGCAACCCAGGGCCCGGGTGACAGCTCGCTGCCCGGCCGCCGCCGCTTGCTGACGACCGGCGGCATCGTCGCGGAGCGCGTCAGCTCATGGTAATCGGCGAGGACGTCGCGCTCGTCGACGCCGACCAGCGCGGCGTACTTGCGGAGATGCCCCTTCGCGAAGACCGGCGCGCCGAGCGATTCGAAATCGTTGTCCTCGATATAACGGACATTCGTCTCGTCGAGATGCAGTTCTTTCGCGATCTCGAGAATCGATATCTGCTGTTCCTCGCGGGCGATACGCAGGCGCTCACCACCGACCGGACCCGTCTCCTCGGGTTCGGCCGCGGCATCGTTGTCCTGGCGGGTATCTTCGCTCATCGTCTCGAATCAGTTGCTGTTCGCAATCCGTCGTGTTTCCGGTGCGTCCGGGAAATCCTCGAGCAGCTGGGCGTAGAATTCGTCCGCGGCCCGCTCGTCGCCGAGCCGGGTCTCGATGTTCCAGCCCAGCGCGAGCAGCGCGGCGGACGGCTCGTTGTCGATCATGTAACGCTGCAGGAAAGCCCGCGCCGAGAGGTAATCCTCCTGGCGGTATTTGAGCAGGCTGAGCTGCAAAAGCGCTTCCCCGTAGTTGCGGCTGCGCTCGAGCGCCTGCCGGAAATAGGCTTCCGCCGCATCGAAATCCGGCTTCTGCGCCATGCACACGCCGGCGTTGGTCAGCGTGATCTCCGCGTAATCGTTGGTCGGCACGCGGATGGCCCGATCGAAATACTTCGCCGCATCCTCGTAGCGGTTCTCGCGGCAGAGGTACACCGCGTAGGTGTTCAGCACCTGGAAGTCACGCGGTGCCACGCGCACCGCCGATTCGTAGGCTTCCTCGGCGAGCCGCTCGTTGCCGAGCGCCTCGTAGGTCAGCGCCAGCGTCGTCCAGGTGAGCGCGCGATCCGGGTCGAACTGCAGCGACTGCTTGAGGCGGTCGCGCGCGAGGTCGTAGTTGCCGTTCTTGTAATACTGCGCCCCGAGCGCGTAATGAGACTCGGCCGCCTCCCTGGGCGTCGGCTTGCTTTGCTCCGCGACGCCGTTCGTCGTCGTGACGCACCCACCCAGTAGCGGCATTGCGCCGGCCATCACAATCGCAATCAGTATTGCTCTCACGCTGTCGCCCTGCTCAGTCTGTTCGTGTCGCGGTCCGTGCCCCGGCTGATGTTCTTGTCGCCGAGGCGCTTCTGCACGCGGTCGCTCACGCGGCCGGCAAGCTGTCCGCAGGCCGCATCGATGTCGTCGCCGCGCGTCTTGCGCGTCGTCGTCACGAGATTCGCGCGCCGCAGGCGCTCCTGGAATCGATGAATCGCATCCGTCGCCGAGCGCTCGAAACGCGTTTCGGGGAACGGGTTGAACGGAATCAGGTTCACTTTCGCCGGCCGGCCTTTCAGCAGGCGGACCAGCTGGTCGGCGTGCTCCGGCCGGTCGTTGACGCCGCGCAGCATCACGTACTCGAAGGTGATGAAACGATTCGTGTGCCGGGCCGCGTAGTCCCAGCACGCCGACAGCAGATCGTCGATCGGGTGCAGCTTGTTGATCGGCACGAGTTCGTCGCGCAGCTCGTCGTTCGGGGCATGCAGCGATACGGCGAGGGACACGTTGCAGTCGGCGGCCAGCCGGTGAATGTGCGGCACGATCCCGGACGTGCTCACGGTGACGCGCCGTCGCGACAGGCCGAAGGCCCAGTCGGACAGCAGGATTCTGAGCGCCGGCAGGACGGCACGGTAGTTCGCGAGCGGCTCACCCATACCCATGAAGACCACGTTCGTGATCGCGGGTTCGCCGTTGTCGCGCGGCGGCAGGACCTGGCGGGCATGCCAGACCTGGCCGATGATCTCGGCGGCGGTGAGGTTCCGGTTGAAGCCCTGGTGCCCGGTCGCGCAGAACGCGCAGTCGAGCGCACAGCCGACCTGCGACGAAATGCACAGCGTCCCGCGCGAGCCCTCGGGGATGAAGACCGTCTCGACCGACTGCCCGTTGCCGCTGCAGAACAGCCACTTGATCGTGCCGTCAGCCGAGCGGTGCTCCGATTGCACCGGCGGCAGGTCGACCGTCGCGACATCGTCCAGTCGCGCGCGCAGCGCCTTCGACAGGTCGGTCATCGCCGCAAACTCGGTCGTGCCGCGCTGGTAGATCCACTGCATGAGCTGGCGGGCGCGAAACGGCTTTTCGCCAATCGACACGAACCACTGCTCGAGCTCGCCCTGGGCGAGTCCGAGCAGGTTGGTTTTCGGTTGATCGGCGGCCATCGGATTCCTGCGTCGCGCTAGCGCGTCCGGGGGCAGACGCCGTCCGGGAAGAAGAACGCGATCTCGGTCGCCGCGGTATCGGCCCCGTCGGAACCGTGGACGACGTTTTCCTCGATGCTCGCCGCGAAATCGGCGCGGATCGTGCCGGGATCGGCGTCGGCCGGGTTCGTCGCGCCCATGATCTCGCGGTTCTTCGCGATCGCACCCTCGCCTTCCAGGGCCTGCACCATGACCGGCCCGGACATCATGTAGCTGACCAGGTCGTTGAAGAACGGGCGCTCCCTGTGGACGGCATAAAAGCCCTCGGCCTGCTCTTTCGTGAGCTGAAGCATGCGTGCGGCGACGATCCTGAGACCCGCTTTCTCGAAGCGGCTGTAGATTTCGCCAATCAGGTTCTTTTCGACGCCATCCGGCTTGATGATGGAGAGCGTGTGCTCAACGGCCATGTCGGGTATTCCTTTTTCGTGATTTGCGTGATCAAACAAAAGACCGGGTCAGCCGATTTCGCTGCCCGGCAGAGATAAACGCTTAATTTTACGCTGAAATCGCTAGACGTTGAAGCTTTCGCCGCAACCGCACTCGCCGGAGACGTTGGGATTGCGGAAGCTGAACGCCTCGTTGAGGCCGTTCTTGATGAAATCGACCTCGGTGCCGTCGATGAGGGGCAGCGCGTCGGGGTCGACGATGACCTTGACGCCCTTGTCCTCGAAGACGACGTCGTGCTCGGCCACGTCATCCGCGTAGTTGACGACGTAGGAGTAGCCGGAGCAGCCGGTTTTCGTGACGCCGAGCCGGAGGCCCACGCCTTCGCCGCGCTTCTCGAGGTATTGCCGGACTCGGCCGGCGGCGGAATCGGTCAGTGAAATCGCCATAGGATTAAGCTTTTGCTCCCGGGACCAAAGGTTATGGGGTCTGATCCCGTCCAAGGCAAGCCCCAAGCGCCCGGACGGCATCCTCTAATACTAGTATACGGCCCGTTTTCGTCACAGGTATAGCCAATGTTTGCATAATTTCCGCGGGTTTGAGCGCATCGAGCGCGCCGACCGGCTTGCCCTCCAGGTGCCGGCAGAGCCACTCGCAGGCCGCGATGAAGTGCGGGCAGCCGGATGCGCGGAACGTCAGTGCCTCGAGCCGACCTGAACTGACATTGGCGTTCAGCCGGACCTCGAGGCCCTGGCTGGCCAGGTAGACGCTATGGCCCTCGGCGAGTTCGCCGGCCGCCGGCGCCACGTGGGTCGGCTCCGCGAACAGCCTGCGGGTGAGCGGGCTGTACGGGTCGGCGACCATCAGGCCGCCTCGGGCAGGAGGCCGCGGAGGCGGATTACCGCGGCGCGGTAGATGTCGATCGCCCGGTCGATGTCGGCGACGGTCGTCGGACGGCCGAAACTGAAGCGGATCGCGCTCTCGGCGAGGGCATCCGACAGGCCCATCGCCCGCAGCACGGCCGAGGGCTCCTGGCTCTGGGAATTGCAGGCCGAGCCGGTCGACACGCACAAGGGCTCGAGCGCAAGCAGCAGGCTCTCGCCGTCGATCCCGCCGGCGCTGACGTTGAGAATGCCGGGGTAGCTCGTCTCGGCGTCGCCGTTCCGGACGATACCCGGCAGGCTCTCGATGCCGTGCCACAGCCGCTCGTTGAGCAGCTTGAGGTGCGTGAAATCATCGAGGATCGACTCGCCGGCGATGGCCGCCGCCGCGCCGAAACCGGCAATCAGGTGCACGGGCAGCGTGCCCGGGCGCAGGAAGCCCTGCTGGGCACCGCCGAAGAACAGGGGCTCCGGGTTCACGCCGGCACGCTTGCGCACGTACAGGGCCCCTATGCCCTTGGGCCCGTAGAGCTTGTGTGCCGTCATCGAGACGAGGTCCACGTCCAGGGCGGAAATGTCCAGCGCGAGCTTGCCGACCGCCTGTGCGGCGTCGACATGGAAAACCACGCCGCGGTCCGCACACAGCTTGCCGATCGCGGCAATGTCCTGCACGACGCCGGTCTCGTTGTTGACGCACATGATCGACACGAGCTGGGTGTCGTCGCGTATTGCGGCCTCCAGCTCGGCGAGGTTGAGCCGGCCATCGCGGCCCGGCCGCAGCCACGTGACCTCGAAGCCCTGCTTTTCGAGCGCCCGGAATACGTCCGTGACCGCCTTGTGCTCCGTCGGCATCGTCACCAGGTGGCGGCCTTCCTGTGCGCGGGACCGGGCGATGCCCTGGATCGCGAGATTGTTCGACTCTGTCGCGCCCGATGTCCACACCAGGCGGCCGGGATCGCAATTGACCAGTGCCGCCAGCGACTCGGCGGCCTCGTCGACGGCCTGCATGGCCGCCCGCCCCGCGGCGTGCTGCGCCGACGGGTTGCCGAATTCGTCGGCATACGTCAGGTAACGCTGCATCACCTCGGCGACGCAGGCGTCGACCGGCGTCGTCGCCGCGTAGTCCAGGTAGAGCCAATCGCGACTCATGAGCGCGAGCCCCGGTCGCGCTGAATCGACGTCAGGATGCCGTTCAGTATGTTGATCTCGTTCTGGTCCGGATTCGCGCGCACGAACAGCCTGCGGAGGCGGCGCATCAGGTGGCGCGGGTTCTCGGGATCGAGGAAGCCGACCTCGAGCAGCAGGCGCTCGAGCTCGGCGTAGAAGTGCTCCATCGAGCCGCTGGTCGCCGGCGGAACGTCCGATTCGAACGGGGGCGGCTTGTCGCCCTGGCGGGCACGGATCTCGTAGGTAACGACCTGTACCGCCATCGCCAGGTTCAGCGAGCTGAACTCCGGGTTGGTCGGTATCGACAGCAGCGCATGGCAGCGGTCGAGGTCCTCGTTCGAAAGACCGCTCTTCTCCGGCCCGAATACCAGCGCGACGTTGCCGCGGGCAGACTCGGCAACGGCGTGCGCGGCAGCGTCACGGGCGTCCAGGCACGGCCAGTTGATGGACCGCGAGCGCGCGCTCGCGCCGGCCACGAAGACGCAGTCCTCGACCGCCTCGGCCAGCGTGTCGACGACGCGCGCACGATCGAGCAGGTCGTCGGCACCCGACGCGCGTGCCGTCGCTTCGGGGTGCGGGAAGTATCGCGGGCCGACGAGCGCGAGATCTTCGAGGCCCATGTTTTTCATCGCGCGGGCAACTGCCCCGATATTGCCGGGATGCGTCGTGCCGACCAGAACTATACGTATGCCCATTTTCTTCTGAATACCGGAAAAGTCCGGTATTCTACCGGAGCTCTTTTCACAAGTCGGATCGGTTTCATGCACGCGTTACTCAACGTCGCGGTGATGGCGGCGCGCAAGGCGGGCAACCTGCTCGCGCGCAAGGTCAAAAATCCCGAAAAACTCAAGGTCGAGGAAAAAGGCCGTAACGATTTCGTCAGCGATGCGGACCGTGCCGCCGAAACGGCAGTCATCGAGACCATCCGCAAGCACTATCCCGATCATGCCGTGCTCGCCGAGGAATCGGGTGCCGATGGCGAATCCGATACCGTCTGGATCATCGATCCGCTGGACGGAACGACAAACTTCCTGCACGGGTTCCCGGTGTTCGCCGTCTCCATCGCCGTCCAGGTCAAGGGTCGCATGGAGCATGCCGTCGTCTACGATCCGCTGCGCCAGGAACTCTTTACGGCATCCCGGGGCGACGGCGCCCAGCTGGACGGCCACAAGATCCGGACCAGCGGGCGCACCAAGCTGGAACAGGCACTGATCGGAACCGGCTTTCCCTACAAGCTCATGGACGGCCAGATGGCGCCTTACCTGCGGATGCTCGAGACCGTGCTCCGGAACACGTCGGGCGTCAGGCGCCCGGGCGCTGCCGCGCTCGACCTGTGCTACGTCGCCGCGGGCCGCCTGGACGGCTTCTGGGAAACGAACCTGCAAGCCTGGGATCTCGCCGCCGGCAGCCTGATCATCCGCGAGGCCGGCGGCATCGTGAGCGGCCTCGACGGTTCGGAAAACTATCTCGAGACGGGGCACGTCCTCGCCGGCTCGCCGAAGATCTACGCGGCGCTGGCTCGCCTGTGCGCGAACGACATCAGGGCGATGCTGAACCCGGAGCAGTAAACGCGGCAGGGTCGCGGTCGCGGCTTGAAGAGCCGCTCCTACAGTCCACGATTCGGCGGCGGAGGTTATGGCTGTTACCGCGGGACCGGCTCGGTGCGCGGCGCCAGCGGCGGCATGGGTGCGGTCGCGGCTTGAAGAGCCGCTCCTACAGTCCACGATTCGGCGGCGATGGCTGTGGCTGTTGCCGCGGGACCGGCTCGGTGCACGGCGCCTGCGGCGGCAGGGGTGCGGTCGCGGCTTGAAGAGCCGCTCCTGCAGTCCACGATTCGGCGGCGGTGGTTATGGCTGTTACCGCGGGATCGGCTCGGTGCGCGGCGCCTGCGGCGGCAGGGGTGCGGTCGCGGCTTGAAGAGCCGCTCCTGCAGTCCACGATTCGGCGCCGGTGGTT
>JAZBNZ010000160.1:0-21456 GCA_036350895.1 Woeseiaceae bacterium | reverse complement strand
GTCAGTACCGAGTAGCTCGACGCGAGCTGCTCGAGCACGATGTCGTCGACCTCGAGACCGCAGCGCTGGACACACTTAACGATGTTTTGCGCCGCACTCTCGGCACCGGTCACCATGTGGACCTTCGCCTCGAGGCGAACGCCCGACATGCCCACCGGCTCGCGGATGCCCTCCTGGTTATCGATCAGGAACTCCTGCGGCAGGATATGCAGGATCTTCTGGTCGGCAGGTATCGCGACGGCGCGCGCCGCGTCGATCACACGGTCGACGTCTCCCGGCGATACCTCCTTGTCGCGGATGGCGACGATGCCGTGGGAATTGAGGCTGCGCACGTGGCTGCCCGCGATCCCCGTGTACACCGAGTGGATGTCACAGCCGGCCATCAGCTCGGCCTCTTCCACCGCACGCTGTATCGAATGCACCGTCGACTCGATGTTGACGACGACGCCCTTCTTGAGGCCACGCGACGGATGCGAGCCGATCCCGACGACCTCGATGTTGCCGTCTTCCGTGATCTCGCCGACGATAGCGACCACCTTGGAGGTGCCGATATCGAGTCCGACGATCAGGTTCTTGTCGGTCTTCTTCGACATTCAGCGATTACCCCTTGCTGCGAGCATGGCCGGATCGTCACTTTCGGGCGCGTCCGTCCCCGGCCCCTGCTGCTCGTTCCATCCGATCGTGAAGCCGTTGCTGTAGCGAAGGTCCACGTAGTCGATGGCCTTGGCATTCGCGGTAATGAGGTTGGCGACGACGTCGAGGAACAGGTCGGTTCGCTCCGCAACGTCGCGACGCCCGAGGCGAACTTCCACACCGTTCGCGAGCTGCATCTGCCAGGCGCCCCGCTCGTCCAGTTCGACTGCGGTGACGTCGAGCCCGAGGGGAATGAGCTTCTCGCGGATATCGATGTAGCGCGATGCAACCTCCGCGGCGCGATCGGCGGGCCCGCTCAGCCGGGGCAGCTCGGCCGGCAGATGCCGGGCGTTGGCGACGAACAGCTCACCGCGGGTATTCAGCAGCCCCTGTTCGTCCCAGACGGCCGCCGCGACCTGCTCCGTGACCGTGATCGAGATGCGGTCCGGCCAGCGCCGGGCGACGACGGCGTCGTCGATCCACTCGAGGTCCCGGATCAACCGGCGCATGCGACCCAGGTTGGAGCCGAGAAAACCGGCATCCAGCTCGGCGGCGATCGCCGCCTCGATCTGCATCGCGGACACCCGCTCGAGCGGTCCGCTGATTTCGATGGAGCGAATCTCGCGATCGAGCAGCGCGAGCGCCAGCTCATAGGTCGCGAACATGAGCCCGACGGCAACGACCGGCGCCACCAGGCGACCCCAGCGCACTTTCGGCAGGCGGAGCTTGCGTGCGGTCTTCGGCTTGCGGCGCCGTGCCTGCTTACGCGCCATGGGCTGCCCCCCGTCGTTCGTCTGATTGTTGCGCCGGGCTCACGCTCGTTTCGAGGATGCGCCAGCAGAGCGCCTCGAAGTCGATCCCGGCCTGCCGGGCCGCCATCGGCACGAGGCTGTGACCGGTCATGCCCGGCACGGTGTTGAGCTCCAGCACCTGCGGCTCGCCGTCGCTCCCGATCATGAAGTCGACGCGGCCCCAGCCGCGGCAGCCGAGCTCGGTGAAGGTGGCGACGGCAAGCTCGTGCAGCCGCGCCTCTTCTGCCTCGTCCTCGGCGCCGGGGCAGTGGTACTTTGTGCGATCGCTTTCGTATTTCGCGCGGTAGTCGTAGAACACCCTCGGGGTCTCGATGCGGATGCTCGGCAGGGCCTCTCCCTGCAGTACGGCGACCGTCAGCTCGCGGCCCACGACGCAGCGTTCGATCAACACCTCGCTGCCGTATTCGAAAGCGAGCTTCACGGCCGGCACGAGTTCGTCCAGTTCGAAGACCTTGCTCATGCCCACGCTCGAGCCCTGTCCGGACGGCTTGACGATCAGCGGGAAGCCGAGTTCCTCGGCAACCAGCACCGCGTGGTTCGCCTTGCGGACGACGGCGTATTCCGGCGTCGGGATACCGGCGGAGTGGAACAGGTGCTTGGAGCGGACCTTGTCCATGGCCAGCGCCGACGCCATGACACCGCTGCCGGTGTACGGGATGCCGAGCCATTCGAGTGCACCCTGCAGGGCGCCGTCCTCGCCGCCGGGCCCGTGCAGCGCAATCCACGCCCGGTCGAAGCCGGCGTCGGCCAGCTCGGCGAGCGAATGCTCCGCCGTGTCCCAGCCGGTCGCGTCGACACCGGCGGCACGGAGCGCCGCGAGCACGGCACGGCCGCTGTCCAGCGATACCTCGCGCTCGCTGGACACGCCACCGGAGAGGACGACCACGCGCCCGAACTCGCGCACGTCGGTCACGGCGCTGCGGGCGTCCCGCAGTGCCAGGTCGGCGGCCAGGCTCGAACGCATCATGCCGGCGCCTCCCCGACGATGCGGACTTCGTGGACGAGTTCCACGCCGTGGACTTCGCTCACTGTCCGCTGCACGTGCTCGATGAGGTCCTCGATATCGGTCGCCGAGGCTGCCTCGCGATTGATGATGAAGTTCGCATGCTTCTCGCTGACCTCGGCACCGCCGATGCGGTGACCCTTGAGCCCTGCCGCCTCGATCAGGCGGGCCGCGTGATCGCCCGGCGGATTGCGGAAGACCGAACCGCAGCTCGGCAGGCCGAGCGGCTGCGTGTCCTTGCGACGCGCGAGCATCGCCTCCATGCGCTCGGCACTCGAGGCCTGGCCGGGCTCGAAGGCGAGGAGCGCTTCGAGAAACCATTCGTCGGCGGGACCGGTCACGCTGCGATAGCCCACCGTGTAATCGGAGGGCGGACGACGGCGGACTTCGCCATGCCGATCGATCGTAAGTACCGATGCGACGCGCTCCCAGGTCTCGCCACCGTGCGCACCTGCGTTCATCGCCAGGGCCCCGCCGACGGTGCCGGGGATACCCGCGAAGAATTCGGCCGGACCCAGCCCCCAGCGGACGCACTGGCGCGCAACCTGCGTGCACGGCAGGCCCGCCCCCGCCCGCACCGTGAGCTCGTCGACGCGCTCGAGATCGCGCAGGATCCGGCTGGCCGAGATGACGACGCCGCGGATGCCGCCCTCGCGGACGAGCAGGTTGCTGCCGACGCCGTGCCAGAACACCGGCGTGGTTTCCTGCAGGTTCGCGAGGAACCGTTCGAGGTCCTCGATATCGGCAGGCTTGAAAAACCATTCGGCCGGCCCGCCGGCGCGCCAGGACGTATGCCGGCGCATCGGCTCGTGCTGCCTGAGTTCGCCGCGAACGCGCATGTCGTCGATCGCCGCCATCATGTCTGCACCTTGAACCTGGGCTTGTGGGCCAGGCGTTCCGGCAGGCGCTGCGCGTAGGCACCGATGTCGCCTGCGCCCATCGTCAGGAGCAGGTCGCCGTCGGCCAGCAGGTCCTCGAGGACCGGCTCGAGTTCGTCGAGCGACTCGACGAAGACGGGTTCCACCGCGCCGCGGCTGCGGACGGCGCGCGCGACCGCGCGACCGTCGGCGCCCGCGATCGGCGTCTCGCCTGCCGGGTACACGTCGAGCACGATCAGGACGTCGGCCTCGGAGAGCACCTGGGCAAAATCGTCGAGGAGGTCTCGTGTCCGTGTGTAGCGGTGCGGCTGGAATACCAGGACGAGACGGCGATCCGGCCAGCCCGAGCGCGCAGCGCGCAGCGTCGCGCGGACCTCGGTCGGGTGGTGGCCGTAGTCGTCGACGATCATGACGCGGCCCTTCGCCGTGTCGACCTCGCCGAGCGACTGGAAGCGGCGATCGATACCCTCGAAACGTTCGAGCGCGCGGACCACGGCGTCGTCGGCGACCGACAGTTCGCGCGCCACGGCTACCGCGGCCAGCGCGTTCTGCACGTTGTGCAGGCCGGGCAGCTTGAGTTCGATCGACAGCGGTGCCTCGTCGTCGCGGATGACGTCGAAGCGGGTGACGCCGGCGTCGTAACGGATATTGTCGGCGCGAACGTCCGCGGATTGGTGGAAGCCGTAGGTGAGCATCGACCGGCCGACGCGACTCAGCACCTCGCGAACGCCGGGGTCGTCGACGCACAGGATCGCAAGGCCGTAGAACGGCAGGTTGTGCAGGAAGCCCAGGAAGCTGTCGCGCAGCTTCTCGATGTCGCCGTCGTAGGTCGCCATGTGGTCGGCATCGATGTTGGTCACGATCGCCAGCATCGGCTTTAAGTGAACGAAGGACGCGTCCGACTCGTCGGCTTCGGCGACCAGGTAGTCACCCTGTCCCAGCCGGGCGTTGGCGTCGGCGCTCTTCAGGCGGCCGCCGATCACGAAGGTCGGATCCAGGCCGCCTTCGGCCAGCACGCTCGCGACGAGGCTCGTCGTGGTCGTCTTGCCGTGGGTACCGGCCACGGCGATCGAGTAACGGAAGCGCATGAGTTCGGCCAGCATCTCGGCGCGCTGCACGACGGGCAGCATCGCCTCGCGGGCCGCCTGCACTTCCGGATTGGTTTCATCGACCGCGCTGGAGACGACGACGGCATCTGCATCCCGTACGTGATCTTTCGCGTGGCCGATGAATACGGTGGCGCCCTGGTTTTCGAGGCGCCGTGTCTGTTTGTTCGGTTTCAGGTCCGAGCCCTGGACCGCGTAGCCGAGGCTCAGCATCACCTCGGCGATGCCGGACATACCGGACCCGCCGATGCCGACGAAGTGGACGCAGTGAATGCGGCGCATTTTCGTGATCATTCGGCACCTCCGGCGGCTTGCATGCAGTACGCGGTAATCGTCGCGAGCGAGTCGGGCGCGGCCTGCTGCCGCGCGCGCTCGGCACGTTGCGCCAGCGCCTCGCGGCTGTCGAGGAACTCGCCGAGGAGTGCGGCGAGCGAGGCTTCGTCGAGGTCGCGTTCCTGCACGGTGATCGCCGCGCCGCTCTCGGTCAGCGCACGCGCGTTGGCCGTCTGGTGATCGTCCACGGCCGCGGGATACGGCACGAAGATGGCGGGCAGGCCCGCTGCGCAAATCTCGGCGACGGTCAGCGCCCCGGCCCGGCAAACGACGGCGTCGGCCCAGGCGTAGGCCGTCGCCATGTCCTCGATGAAATCGACCAGCTCGACGTTGACGCCGCCTCCGGCATAAGCAGCCTCGGCGGTCGAGCGCGTCCGTTCACCGCACTGGTGACGCACGCTCGGCCGCCTGTCGGCCGGCAGCCTGGCGAGCGCCGCCGGCACCAGCCGGTTGAGCGCCAGCGCACCCTGGCTGCCGCCCAGGACGAGCAGCCGCAGCGGGCCGCTGCGATCGCGATAGCGGGACGAAGGCGGCTCGATGGCCGCAATCTCCGGGCGAACCGGGTTGCCCACGGTTTCCGCCCGGACACGGGAATTAAAACTGCCCGGGAAGGCTTGCAGCACAACCCGGGCAAGACGCGCCAGAAGACGATTCGTCAGACCCGCCGTCGCATTCTGCTCGTGGATGATCAGCGGTCGCCGCGTCAGCCAGGCGGCCAGGCCGCCGGGACCGCTGACGAAACCACCCATCCCGAGCACGGCGGCGGGACGCCGACGGCGGATGACATTGAGAGACTGCAATACGGCCCACGCGAGCTGCAGCGGCGCCGCGATGAGGGCGACGAAGCCCTTGCGGCGGAGGCCCTTCACGCTGACCCATTCGATCTCGATGCCGCTGGCCGGCACGATTCGGGCCTCGAGGCCCCGGTGTGTGCCGAGCCAGAACACCGGCTGCGACTCGGCCTCGAGCGCGCGCGCCACTGCGAGGGCGGGATACACGTGGCCGCCGGTGCCGCCGGCCATGATCATTACGGGACGCGCCGTCATGAGCGCTTCCCCTTCTTTTTGGCCGTGCGCTTGCGATTGACCGGTGTCGCATCGACCACGAGTTCGTGATGTATCCGGAACAGGAACGCAATGGCGATCATCGTGACGATCAAGCTGCTGCGGCCATAGCTGACGAGCGGCAGCGTCAGGCCTTTCGTCGGCAGGAGCCCCATGTTGACGCCGAGATTGATGAACGCCTGCAGGCCGAGCCAGGTGCCGATGCCGATCGCGAGGTAGGCCTCGAAATAGCGTTCGGCGTCGACGGCGCGGCGCGCGATCAGGAACACGCGCGCGAGCAGCGCGAGAAACAGGCCGACGACGAGCATCGAACCGAGCAGCCCGAACTCCTCGGCGAAGACCGCGAAGACGAAGTCGGTGTGCGCCTCCGGCAGGTAGAACAACTTCTGCACGCTGTTGCCGAGGCCGACGCCCAGCCATTCGCCCCGGCCGATCGCGATCAGCGACTGGGTGAGCTGGAAGCCGGAATTGAACGGGTCCGCCCAGGGATCCAGGAAGCCTGTCAGGCGCCGCATCCGGTAGGGCGAGGAAATGGCGAGCACGGCGAAACCGGCCACCGCGATCACGGCACACACGAGGAAATCCCGGAAGCGGGCGCCGGCGACGAACAACATCGCCAGGGCCGTCGCGAGCAGGACGACGGCGGCGCCGAAGTCGGGCTCTGCCAGGAGGGCAGCGCAGGCGATGCCGAGCACGAGCATCGGCCGCAGGAAGCCGAAGAACTCCTCGCGGACCGACTTCGAGCGGCGCACGAGGTAGCCCGCGAGGTAGACGATGAAGCAGAGGCGCGCCGGCTCGGAAACCTGCAGGTTCATGATACCGAGGCGAATCCAGCGGCGGCTGCCGTTGACCTCGTAGCCGATGCCGGGCACGAGAACCAGGAACAGCATCAGGAGCCCGGCCAGCAGCATCAGCGGGCCGAGCGTCCGCCAGACCGACATCGGGATGAACAGGCAGGCTCCGCCGGCGACGAGACCGATCAGGGACGCAATCGCCTGCCGCTCGAGGTAGTGGAAGGCATTGCCGGCCGCATTTTCCGAGACGGCGATCGACGCCGAGGCGAGCACGACCATTCCGCCGAGGAACAGCGTGGCGGTGATCGCGAGCAACACGCCGTCGATCATCAGCGGCGCCTTCTGCCGGATCGGGAACGGCATCGTCATGCTGTTCGCACTCATACCCTGAGCCCCCGGACGGCTTCGACAAACGCGTCGCCGCGCGCACCGTAGTTCGCGTACTGATCCAGGCTCGCGCAGGCAGGCGCGAGCAGGACCGTCATGCCCGGGGCCGCGAGCGCTGCAGCCTCTGCCACGGCCTCCCCCATGTCGCCGGCGAAACGCCGCGGCGTCATCTCGTCGAGTGCCTCGCCGATCGCTTCGGCATCACGACCGATCAGCACGGCGCCCGCGAGCTTCGTTTCGATCGCCGCGGCGAGCGCGGCGAAGTCGCCACCCTTGCCGTCACCGCCGGCGATCAGCACGACCTGGCCCTCGACGGAGTTCACCGCGGCAATCGCGGCGTCGACGTTGGTCGCCTTGGAATCGTTGACGTAGTTGACGTCGTCCTTCTGCGCGACGAACTGCATGCGGTGCGGCAGGCCCGGAAACTCGACGAGCACCTCGAGCATCGACGCGTGCCGGATATCGAGCAGCTCGCCCGCGGCCAGCGCAGCCAGCGCGTTGGCCTGGTTGTGCAGGCCGAACAGCCCCATCTCGTCGGTCGCGATCAAGAGTCGGTCGCCGAAGGCCAGGAAGCGGCGCTCGTCTTCGACGCGGATGCCGAAATGGCCTTCTTCCGGGGCATCCATGCCGAAGCTCACGACACGCTCGATGTCCGCAACGGTCTCGAGCGCTTGCGCATCGGCGCGATTGACGACGGCGGCCTTCGCCTCGCGGAAGATTCGGTACTTGCACGCTGCGTAGTCGTCGAAGCTGCCGTGCCAGTCGAGATGATCCGGCGAGATGTTGAGGAGCACCGACACGCTCGCGGGAAGATTCAGCGTACGCTTCAGCTGGAAGCTCGACAGTTCGAGCACGTAGACGTCCGGTTCGCCGCCGCCGAGCAGGTCGAGTGCCGGCTCGCCCAGGTTGCCGCCGGCGAGCACCTTGCGGCCGTCGGCGACGCACATGTAGTAGAGCAGCGTCGTGACCGTGCTCTTGCCGTTCGTACCGGTGATCGCCACGAACGGCGCCGCCGCCTGGTCGGCAAACAGCTGGATGTCGGAGATAACCTCGATGTCCGCCTTACGAGCGGCCGTGATGATCGGATGGCCTTCCTCGATCCCGGGTGATGCGATAACGCGCTCGATACCCTCGGGCAGCGTCGCGCTGCCCAGCAGCAGTCTCGGCTCGGGCCAGATCTCGCGAAGCTCGTCGACGCCCGGCG
Organism: Woeseiaceae bacterium; assembly: GCA_036350895.1. Classification (GTDB taxonomy): domain Bacteria; phylum Pseudomonadota; class Gammaproteobacteria; order Steroidobacterales; family Woeseiaceae; genus UBA1847. The sequence continues at coordinate 13,242 of JAZBNZ010000160.1, read as the reverse complement.
GCTCGGTGCGGGTGTCGTAGAAAATCGCGTCGGCGTCGTGCTCGCGCAGGTAGCGGGCGATCGACAGCCCGGTCTTGCCGATACCGGCGACGAGATTCGTCATTTCCGTTGCCTTTGCCGCGCTCATCGTATCTTCAGACTCGCAAGACCGACGAGAACGAGGATCACCGTGATGATCCAGAAGCGGACGATGACCTTGGGCTCCGCCCAGCCCTTCAGCTCGAAATGATGGTGCAGCGGCGCCATCCGGAAGACTCGGCGCCCCGTGAGCTTGAAGGACCCGACCTGGATCATCACCGACAGCGTCTCGACGACGAAGACCCCGCCCATGATCGCCAGCACGATCTCCTGCCGGACGACGACCGCCACGACACCGAGTGCCGCGCCGAGCGCCAGGGCACCGATATCGCCCATGAACACCTGTGCCGGGTAGGTATTGAACCAGAGGAAGCCGAGACCGGCGCCGGCAAGAGCCGCGCAGAACACGAGAATCTCCCCGGTCCCGGCGACGTACGGGATACCGAGATAGCCCGCGAAATTCACGTTGCCCGTGACGTAGGCGAAGATCCCGAGCGCGCCGCCGACCAGCACGGTCGGCATGATGGCGAGGCCGTCGAGGCCGTCGGTCAGGTTGACGGCGTTCGAGAAACCAACAATAAAGAAGTACGTCACGACGACCTGGAAAACGCCGAGGTAGATCGAAAGATCCTTGAAATACGGTATCAGCAACGAGTTCTGGGTCTCGTCGGTCGCCGTGACGTACAAAGCAATGGCAGCGGTCAGTGCCGCTGCAGACTGCCAGAAGAGCTTTTGTTTTGCGGATATACCCGCGGGGTCCTGCAGGATGAGCTTCTTGTAGTCGTCGACGTAACCGATTACGCCGAACGCCAGCATCACGAACAGGACGACCCAGACATACAGGTTCTCGAGGTCGGCCCACAGCATCGTGCTGACCGCGACGCTCGTCAGGATCAGCGCACCGCCCATCGTCGGCGTACCGGCTTTCGGCAGGTGCGTGACGGGACCGTCTTCGCGGACGGGCTGGCCGACCTGGTTCATCGAGAGTCGGGCGATCATCCGCGGGCCGACCACGAACGACAGCACCAGCGCCGTCAGCGCACCGAGAATCGCGCGCATCGTCAGGTAGTTGAAGACGTTGAAGCCGGTTTCGAACTGCGCGAGGTAGTTGGTCAGGTAGAGCAGCATCTCAGTGCACCTCCCCTGCCGCCCGCGGCACGGCCGCGAGCGCGGCGACGACGCGTTCCATCCCGGCGAGCCGCGATCCCTTGACAAGCATCGTGACGCCGGGCGCGAGGAGTTCCGCGGCCCGGTCGATCAGCGCGCCCTGGTCGTCGAACCACTCGCCGCCCGGGCCGAAACCCTCGACGGCGGCCTTCGAGAGCGACCCGATCGCCAGCAGGCGCGAAACCCCGGCCTCGCGAATGTCCCGGCCGCTGTCGCGATGCATTGCTTCGGCATCGGCGCCGAGTTCGCCCATGTCTCCGAGCACGAAAATGCCGGTACCGGCCAGCGAGGCCAGGTAGTCCGCGGCCACGGCGACGCTGGTCGGGTTGGCGTTGTAGCTGTCGTCGATGATGGTGCTGCCGTTTCGGCCCTCGATGCCCGCCAGGCGGCCTTCGACGGGCCGCACTGCCGCAAGGCCGCCGGCAATATCGGCCGGCGTAACGCCGACGCCAACGGCAATCGCGGCCGCGGCGCAGGCGTTGCGCACGTTGTGTTCACCGGTCAGCGCGAGGCGAACGTCGACGGTATCGCTTCCGGGCAGGCAGAGCCGGAACCGCGAGCCGGCGGCGTCGAGACGGATATCGACGGCCGTGACGTCCGCGGTATTGGTCAGGCCGAAACTCAGGCTCCGGATATCCGCGGCGATCGTTCGCCAGAAATCGAAGTACTCGTCATCGGCGTTCAGGATCGCGAGTTCTGGGCGCGGCTCCCCGGCGAGTATCTCGCCCTTGGCCCGCGCCACGCCGTCGATGGAACCGAAACCTTCGAGGTGTGCGGGACCTGCGTTGGTCAGCGCGACGATGTCGGGATGCGCGAGCCCGGTCAGGTACGCGATCTCGCCGGCATGGTTGGCGCCCATCTCGATTACCGCAAAGCGATGCGTGTCGTCGAGACGGCAAAGCATGAGCGGCACGCCGATCTCGTTGTTCAGGTTGCCCGCGGTCGCGAGCGTCGGCGCAACCCGTTCGAGGATGGCCCGCGTCATTTCCTTGAGCGTCGTCTTGCCGTTGCTGCCGGTAATGCCGATGACCGAAACGTCGCGTGCGTCGCGCCACGCCGCGCCGAGCCGGCCGAGCGCGGCGCGGGTGTCATCGACCTCGATCTGCGGAAGATCGACGTCGCGGCGCGCCGTGACGATCGCCGCGACGGCGCCTCTTTCGAGTGCCGTGTCGAGATAGTCGGCGCCGTCGAAGTTCGGACCGCTGAGCGCGACGAAGAGATTGCCCGGCGCCAGCGTCCGGGTATCGGTGCTGACACCGTCGAACTCGCGGTCGGCTCCGGTGAGCGTGCCGCCGGTCGCGTTCGCGGCGAAAACGAGTGACGCGTTCATCGCGTCCTCCTCGCCGGCGCCGCGAGACACGCGGCGGCCACGGCCATGTCGGCGAACGGGCGTTTCTCGCCGCCGATGTCCTGGAAAGCTTCGTGACCCTTGCCGGCAACCAGGACGGTGTCACCGGGTGCCGCATCCGCGATGGCCCACGCAATCGCCGCCGCGCGATCCTCGATCACGACCGCGCCCTCGGGCTTCAGCATGCCGGCACGAATCGCCTCGATGATCTCGAGCGGCTCTTCCGACCGGGGGTTGTCGCTGGTCAGCACGACCCGATCGGCGAGCCGCTCCGCGACGCGGCCCATGACCGGGCGCTTGCCGGGGTCGCGATCGCCGCCGGCGCCGAACACGACGGTGAGCCGGCCGCGCACATGTGGCCTCAGCGCCTTGAGGACGAATTCGAGGGCCTCTGGCGTGTGCGCGAAATCAACGTAAACGCGCGGGCCGTCTCCGGGCACCCGTTCGAGACGCCCCGGCGGCGCGCCGGCCGCGGACAGCGCCCGCGCGATGGCGTCGAGAGCGACACCTTCGTTCAGTAGCGTCGCCATGACGAGCACGGCGTTCGCCACGTTGAAATCGCCGGGCATCGACAGCGTGAACTCGGCGCTGCCCCAGGCGCTGTCGACGCGAACCGTGGAGCCGCTATCGGTCGCAACGACCGAACGCACGAACACGTAGGGGCGCCCGTTGGCAACGCGGTCGAAGCGGGTCGAAACGGTGATGACGTCGTCGCCGCAGCGATTCGCCAGTTCGTTGCCATACTCGGAATCGACGTTGATGATCTTCGTCTTCGGCGCGTGCTCCAGGAAGAGCTTCGCCTTGGCCTCGAAATAGGCCTGCATGCTGCCGTGATAGTCGAGATGATCCCGGCTCAGGTTCGTGAACAGCGCCGCCCGGACCTGCACGCCGGCGATGCGCTTCTGGTCGAGGGCATGCGACGAGACCTCGACGGCGGCGGCGCTTGCCCCGTGGTCGCGGAAGTCCGCCAGCATGCCGTGCAACTCGACCGCGCCGGGCGTCGTGAGGCCGTGCCCGGTCGTAATCGAATCGATGCCCGCGCCGAGCGTACCGATGTACCCGCAACGCGTGCCGAGCGCCTGAGCACAGCGCGCCAGCAGCCAGGCCACGGTCGTCTTGCCGTTGGTCCCGGTAATACCGAAGACATCCAGCGCCGCCGAGGGCTCTGCGTAGAAGCGATTCGCGATCTCGCCGAGCCGCTCCGCGAGCCCGGGCACCGGGATCACGGGAACCGCCAGGTCGGTGATCGCATCCGGCGCACCGGCCGGGTCATACGCGATGGCGGCGGCACCGCGTTCGATCGCCTGTTCGGCAAACGCGAGCCCGTGCGAACTCGCGCCGGGCGTCGCGAGGAACAGGAAGCCGGGCTCGACCCGGCGGCTGTCGCTGGCGATTCCGTGTACGGCGACGTCCGGCAGGCCGTCGACGGCGGCCAGCAGCTCGGCGAGCGTCATTCCCGGATTGAGTGTTTCGGCGGGCATGCTCATTGCTTACCGGCCATTGCCTGGATCACGCTGCCCGGGTCGCGCGCCGGCAGCGCATCGGGTGGAACGGCCAGGAGACGCAGGGCCTCCGTCATGACATCCGCAAACACGGGCGCTGCCACGTCGCTGCCGTAATACAGCTCGCCGCCGGGCTCGTCGATCATCACGACGGCCGCCAGCCGAGGCTCGGACGCCGGCGCCAGCCCTGCAAAAATCGAAATGTACTTGTCTTCGGAGTAGCCGCCGGGGCCCGACTTCCAGGCCGTGCCGGTCTTGCCGGCGATGCGGTAACCTGCGACCGACGCCTTGGTCCCGGTCCCGCCGGGCCGGACCACTTCCTCGAGCATGCGCCGGACGGCGCGGGCCGTCTCGGGACGGGTGACGCGCTCGGTCTCCGGAGGGCCGTCGCGCTTCAAAAGGGAAATTTCCGGCACGCTGCCGTCACCGGCCAGCGCGGCGTAAGCGCGGGCCAGCTGGAGCGCCGTGACCGAAACGCCGTAACCGTAGGCGAGCGTCGCCTGGCTGATCGGCCGCCAGTAGCTGAAGTGCGAGAGCGAACCGGTCGACTCGCCGGGGAAACCGCTCGCCGTCAGCTCGCCGAGCCCGAACCGGGTCATCGTCTGCCAGAGCTGCTCGGCCTCCAGTTCCATCGCGAGCTTGGTCACGCCGACGTTGCTCGAGCGCGCGAGTATTGTCGTCAGGCTTACGCGGCCCAGGTTGCGGGTGTCCTCGATGCGCTTGGCACCGACGTTGATGAACCCGGGCGCCGTGTCGATGACGCTGCTCGGCCGGAACTGCCCGCTCTCGAGCGCAGAGGCCACGACCAGCGGCTTGATGCTGGAACCCGGCTCGAAGATGTCGGTGATCGCCCGGTTCCGGTACCGCTCCGGGTACAGCTGCGACCGGTCGTTGGGGTTGTAGGACGGCTGGTTGACCATCGCGAGCACTTCGCCGGACTTCACGTCGAGTACGACGATCGAACCCGACTCCGCGTCGTGCTGGCGGACCGCCGCTTTCAGTGCGCGATAGGCCAGGTACTGGATGCGGAGATCGATACTGGTCCGGAGCTCCTTGCCGTGATGCGGAGGCCGGATACTGGCCACGTTCTCGATCGAACGCCCGAGACGATCCTTCAGGACGCGCTTCGCACCCGGCTCCCCGGCGAGCCAGTAATCGAAAGCGAGTTCGAGGCCTTCCTGGCCCCGGTCGTCGATGTCGGTGAAGCCGAGCATGTGCCCGGTCACTTCGGCCGCCGGGTAGTAGCGCCGGTACTCGCGCTGGACGTTGACGCCCGGGATCTCCAGGGCAAGGACGTGGCGGGTCGTCTCGGGGGCGAGACCGCGCTTCACGTACATGAACTCCTTGTCCATGCTCCGGGTGATGCGCCGCGCCAGCGACTCGGCGTCGACACCGAGCACACGCGCGAGCTCCGGCACCCGGTCGATCGCCGGCGCGATCGTCCGCGGGTGGGCCCAGACGCTGTCGACCGGGGTGCTGATCGCCAGCGGCTCACCGTTACGATCGGTAATCGTGCCGCGGTGCGCGATGATGGACTCCGTGCGCAGGTGCCGGGTGTCGGCCTGCCGATTCAGGAAGTCCTTGTCGAGCACCTGCAGGTAGACCGCGCGCGCGACGAGCGAACACGCAATCCCGGCGAACAGCACGACGACGATCGTGCTGCGGCGCGCGAACCGGTTCGCTGTCTGCTGCTTGGTCTCTGCGCCGCGTCTCATTGGCGTTCGATGACGTAGATTTCTTGCGGGGCCGGACGGGACAGCTTCAGATCGCGGGTCGCGACCTGCTCGATACGTGCGTGCGTCGCCCACGTGCTCTGCTCGATCTGCAGCTGGCCCCATTCGATATTCAGCTCGTCGCGCTCGTCACTCAGGCGCTCCAGCTCGACGAAGAGCTTTCGGGATTCGTGCTTGGTGTAAACGAGCGCAATCGCCGTCAACACGCACACCAGCGCGAGCGCGATGACCATGCTGGCCGGTTGCCGCGGCTGGAGCGGCTTCATGCCAGTCTCTCCGCAACTCTGAGCCGCGCGCTGCGCGAGCGAACGTTCGCCTCGACCTCGGCCTCGGTTGCCGTCACGGGCTTGCCGACCAGCCGGAGCCGCGGCCGGAATTCGGCAGGAATCGACGGCATGCCGCGGTACTGCTCGGGCTCGCGCGACGCGTCACGCATGAAGCGCTTGACGATACGATCCTCGAGGGAGTGGAAGCTGATGACACAGAGACGGCCGCCCGCACGGAGTACGTCGACGCTCGCCGCGAGCGCCTTCTCGAGTTGCTCCAGTTCGCCGTTGATCGCGATCCGGATCGCCTGGAAGGTGCGCGTCGCAGGGTGTATACGCTGCTCGCGCCGCGGCACGGCGGCCTCGACGATGGCGGCCAGCTCGCCGGTGCGCGTGACCGGTCCGCTCGTCCTTGCCGCGACGATCGCCCGCGCAATGCGTCCGGCGTAGCGCTCTTCACCGTATTGTCTGAGGATTCTCGTCAATTCCTTTTCATCCACTCGAGCGAGCCATTCACTCGCCGGCACTCCCGAATCCGGGTCCATGCGCATGTCCAGCGGCCCGTCACGCCGGAAGCTGAAACCGCGGCCGGCCTCGTCGAGCTGTGGCGACGAGACGCCGAGGTCGAACAGGATCCCGTCGATCCCACCGACCAGCTTTCGTTCCGCAATGATCGTTCCGAGTTCTGCAATCTCGCCCCTTACCAGTTCGAATCGCGGGTCCCGAGTCAGCGCTTCGGGCGCGCTCGCGATCGCTTGCGGGTCGCGGTCAATTGCGATGAGCCTGCCGTCTTCTCCCAGCCGGGCCAGAATTTCCCGGCTGTGGCCGCCACGGCCGAACGTGCCATCGACGTACAAACCGTCTTCCCTGATCGCCAGTCCGTCGAGGACCGGCTCGAGCAGCACGGGTACATGCGTACCGCTCGTCATCGTTGGCTAAACAGCCCGGAACGCAGCCGGGACCGAACGCTAGAAGGCGATCGATTCCAGGTCAGCGGGTAGCTCACCGTCGTCGTCCTCGGTGAGCCAGGCCTCGCGTTTTTCGTTCCAGGTTGCTTCATCCCACAATTCGAATTTATGGCCCTGGCCGATCAGCATCGCCTGCTTCTCGAGGCCCGCGAAGTCGCGAAGCTCCCGCGAGACGAGAATCCGGCCGTTCGCATCCATGTCGACCTCGGTCGCATAACCGACCATAATCCGTACGAGGCGACGGGCTGTTTTATTCATGCTGGGCAGACGCACGAGCTTGCGCTCGAGCTCTTCCCAGTCCGGTAGCGGGTACACGAGGAGGCAATGATCCTTGTCCACGGTCACGATCATCTGGCCATCACAACGACTGGCGAGCCGCTCCCGGTACCGGGTCGGCATGGCCATACGCCCTTTGGCGTCGAGCGTGACTTTGGTGGCCCCACGAAACACGACAATTCGGACAAGCCGGGAATCGCTCTTCTGGCGCGAAATCCGGGCTGGCTGCCCATCTCCTCCCACTTTTTTCCACTTTTCGACACTATAGGACCGGCTATTTGGGGGGTCAACTAAAGCCGGTGTTTTCTATTGTTCTACAGGCACTTAACTGCTTTTCGATGGCGGGAAAAAGGCAAATTGTGGCAATCGCTGATCCATAGAAATCAGCGACTTAAGGGTCGTTCCTAGACTTTAAGTAAAATCCCTGTCGGGGATGTGCGACAGGGGGTGCCGCTGGCCCGGATGGCGGCGGATTTGCGCAACCCGGCGCCGGATCACTGCCGCGCTCCGGGAAGAAAGCCAATGATATCAGGCACTTAGAAGGGAGTTGGGAAAGCCGGAGCCGGCAATAAGCCGGGTTCTGTCCTCGACAATCATTCATCTGGGACGATCGTCACCGATCGCCTCTAGCAACCTACCCGGGAGCCCGCTCGGGACCGGCGGTGGGCCTTCCGGCCCATGCTCCCCTATTTGGTCTTGCTCCGGGCGGGGTTTACCGTGCCGCGAACTGTTACCAGTCGCGCGGTGCGCTCTTACCGCACCTTTTCACCCTTACCCGGCCGTCACCGGCCGGGCGGTATATTTTCTGTGGCACTTTCCATGGGCTCGCGCCCTCCAGGCGTTACCTGGCGCCCTGTCCGAAGGAGCCCGGACTTTCCTCCGGGATGTCACCATCCCGGCGATTGCCTGGCCGACTCCGACTTTCCCAGTCGCCGATTATACCGCAGTGGCGGGCTGCCAACGCGGCTTCTGCCGCCGGCTCAGGCCACCTCTTCGATGGTGATCCCGGAGCTGCCGGCGAGCGAGGAGGCGAAGTCCTTGCCCATCAGGAGCGCTGGCGTCAGGCTGCCGCTCGGTGCCTCGTGCGCCATCAGGTGCTCGATGATCGCGACCGGTGCGAGCTGCGTCACGGTGTAGCCGTTCGCCGTTGTCAGCCGGCCCGCCAGCTTCTCACCCCCGGCGTTGGCCACCTCGCCCCAGACGCGGGTCACGTCCGATGCGCGCTGCTCGTCGCTCGGCCCCTTGATCTTCTTGTCGATCCTGGACTTGAGATAGCTCTGCACGACACCGAGCCTGAAGAACGGGCGAATCCACTGCGCCCGTTTTGCATTCGAGATCATTTTCGGGGCCGCCGGTATGTAGACGGTGATATTCGGGATCCCGGTCGAATGGAATGCGGTGGAAATATCGCCCCAGGAAATACTCATCGCCCTGCGCGGTCCGGCCCCGAAATCGATCTCGCGGGTCAAAACGCCCGTCCGGACGAGTCGCCCGTCGCGGCGCGCCCAGGTGCCGAGACCCATACCCTCGACCATGGTTTTCGCGGTGCCCGGGCTCAGCCTGGAACCGCCGGCGAACGCGAGTTCGAGCGATACCGCGTCCGGCATCGACTCGCCCAGCGCCCTTGCGACACAGTCCGTCGGCACGACGTCGAAACCGACGCCGGGACAGACGATGACGTCCGCCCTCGCCGCCGCGTTGCTGACCACATCGCTGTGCGCATGCTCGAAAACGAAGGCTTCACCGGTGATATCGAAATAATGCGTCCCCGCGTCGATGCAGCCATCGATCATCGGCTTCGAGGTCGCCGAGAACGGCCCCGCACAATGAATCACGGCATCGATGTCGTCGAGGGCCGCGACGAGTGCAGTCCTGTCGTCCAGCGCGAAACAGCGGCTCTCGAAACCGAGGGCGTCGGCGAGGGCTTCCGTCTTCGCAGCGTCGCGGCCTGCCAGTACAGGTGTGAGACCTTTCGCTTTCGCGTGCTCGGCGATCAGCCGGCCGCTATAGCCGTAGGCTCCGTAAATCATCCAGCGTCGTACGGTCATTGTCTTTCCTTGAGTTCGAGCATGCGTTGATAAACGGCATTGCGTGATTCGCCCGTGACACGGGCGACGATCGCTGCCGCCTGCTTGCCCGGCAGCACGGCAACGAGTTCCTTCAAAAGGGTGTCGGCGTCGACGCTGCCGGCAGGATCCACCGCTGCCCCGGCGACGACGATGACGAATTCACCCTTCATCGTCAGGCTGCCGTCCCGCGCCATCGCCGCGAGCTCGCCGAGCGCGGCCCGCTTCACCTCTTCGTGCAGCTTGGTCAGTTCACGGGCGAGCGTCGCTTCGCGGACCGGACCGAAAACAGCCGCCATCTCCTCGAGTGTCTCGGCAACCCGGTGCACCGCCTCGAAGAAGACCAGCGTTCGGGACTCGTCGCGGAGCGCTTCCAGTCGCCGGCGGCGGCCAGCGCTTTTCGCCGGCAGAAAGCCTTCGAAGCAGAAGCGGTCGGTCGCGAGCCCGGCAACCGACAGCGCCGCGACCACGGCGGACGGGCCGGGAATCGGGACGACGCGGACGCCCGCATCGTGCGCCGCGCGGACCAGCCGGAACCCGGGGTCGGACAGGAGTGGCGTACCCGCGTCGCTGACGAGCGCAATGCTCTCGCCGGCAAGCAGCGCGTCGACGAGGCCTTTCGCCGCAGCCGACTCGTTGAATTCATGCAGCGCTGTTTGTGGCGTTTTCACGCCGATATGCGTTAGCAATCGGCCCGTGTGCCGGGTATCCTCGGCAGCAATTCGATCGACCGTGCCGAGCGTCTGGCGTGCTCGGGGCGCCAGATCGTCCAGGTTGCCGATCGGCGTCGCGACGACGTAAAGCGTACCGCTCACGATGGGCAATGTTCGTAACGCTTGGACCGAAACACATGAATCCCCGACAACCTTCGATTCGTCATCCTGCCCGGGACCGCGTGCGAACTGCAAGCATACTGCTGGGCTGCTGCTTCCTGCTGCTCGCCGGCTGCGAGACGACCTCGATGGGCGGCAGCATGATCCGGAGCGGAGAAGCTCGCGCCGTAGCCCTCGCGACCGAGGGCAACGCTGCCGAGGCAGCCTCGGCGTACATAGGCCTTGCCACGGTTGCCACGGGTGCCGAGCGCGACCGGCTCACGCTGCTCGCCGTCGAACAGTGGCTGATCGCCGGCGACACCGACCGGGCCGAGACCGCCCTGCGTGGCACGACCCGTCCGCCCGCCGCGACGAATGCCGTGCTCGAACAGAGCGTCCGGGCACGGATGCGCCTCCTCCAGGGAGATGCGGAGGGGGCCATCGAATTGCTGGAGGCCGTCGCGGCACAGCCCATGCCGACCGCGCGCCGCCTGAGCATCGAGATGCTGCGCGCCGAATGCTACGCCGCCCTCGATCAGCCGGCCCGGACCATCGAGATCATGCGCCAGCGCGAGGCTTACCTCGACACGCCGGGTGACATCGAGCGCAACCGGCAACACCTGTGGGGCCTCCTTACGCAGAGCTCGCCGGACGCGTTGCGCCTGGCGGCTGGTGAGGTCATGGATCCCGAGGTCCGCGGCTGGCTCGCACTCGCGGCGCTGTCGACCGCCACGGGCCAGCAGGGCATCGGCTGGAACAACGGCACGATCCGGTGGCGCGAGCAGTATGCCGGGCACCCTGCCCTCGCGATACTCGACAACCTGCCCGCGGGCACGGAAACACTGCTCGCCTATCCGCGGCAGATCGCACTGCTGCTGCCGCTGTCAGGACAGAGCGGGCTCGCCGGGCAGGCCGTGCAGAACGGCTTTCTCGGCGCGTATTTCGCAAGCGCCGGCGGCCTCGACGATCGCCAGTCCATCCGGGTGTACGACGTGAGCAGCGAAGGTGGCGCCACGGCGGCTTACGAAACCGCCGTCGCCGAGGGTGCCGAGTTCGTCGTCGGGCCGCTCCTGCGCAACGATGTCGTCGAACTCGCCAACTCGAGCCTCGTGCCCGTGCCGGTACTTACCCTCAACTACCTCCCCGAGGGCAGCCTGGCACCGCCGGGGCTGTTCCAGTTCGCGCTGGCGCCCGAGGACGAAGCCGTGTCGGCGGCGGACAGGGCACTGGACGACGGGTACACGCGCGCCGTGGCGCTCGTCCCCAACAGCGCGTGGGGCAGACGGCTCCTCGGGGCGTTCAGGACGGAGTTCGAGGCACGCGGCGGCACGCTGCTCGACGCACGCTCGTACGCATCCGGCAACCCGGACTTCTCCGGGGTCATCGAGGACCTCATGTCACTGTCGGGCAGCGTGCAGCGCTATCAGCGGCTGCGCGCCAACATCGGCGGGCCGCTGCAGTTCGACCCGAGGCGCCGCCAGGATGCGGAATTCATCTTCATGGCGGCGGATGCGCAGACCGGGCGCCTGATGAAATCGCAACTCAAGTTCCACTACTCCGGGGACCTGCCGGTCTATGCCACCTCGCTCGTTTATGCAATGGACGGCCGGTCCGACAGCGATCTCGACGGCGTTCGCTTCGCCGATGCACCCTGGCTGGTCGCACCGCAGAACTGGATCGCCCGCCTGCCGGGCGTCTTTGCCGAGTACTTCCCCGACGAGCGTCGGCTCGCCCGGCTTCACGCGATGGGCTACGACGCCTACCAGCTGACAGGCTCGCTGTATGCCTACGGAGGCAGCGGCGATACGCTGCTGGACGGCGCTTCCGGTGAGCTCTTCATGGACGGCGAAGGTCGCGTACATCGACGCCTCGCCTGGGCCGAGTTCCGGAATGGCGAACCCGTCGCGCTGCCGACGCCGGATCGCGAGGGCGAAGCCGGATTGGAGGACGCCGGCATCGACCCCGCCGAGCTCGGCGAATGGAATCGCGGAGAGGCGCCGCCCGGCGTCGAACTCTAGCCGGTTTACCGCCTTGTGCCGGACATCTCGTGCTTTGGCGAGGGACGGCACGGCATCGCGAACCAGCGTCGCCCATCCGGCTCGGCAACCGGGCTCCGGTCGGTGTACGCACATTGCGTTCCGGTCGAGGCGTGCTTAACCAGCGGCTGGGACAGTGCGCTGAGGATGCTGCGCTCGCTTTCCTGGAGAAGCAGGGACTGACACTGCTTGCCCGCAACTTTCGCTGCCGCTACGGCGAGATCGATCTCGTCATGCGTGACCGGACCGTGATCGTGTTCGTGGAAGTGCGCTGCCGCGTGGGCCGTGCGTTAACCACGGCCGCGGCGACGGTGGACGCCGGGAAGCAGCGGCGGCTGACCCGCGCGACGCAGTACTTTCTAGGCGCACATCCGGAGCTCGGCGAGGCGGTGCTGCGCTTCGACATCGTCGCTTTCGACCGGCACCCGAAGCGACACGGCCCGACGGCCTGGCTGAGGGACGCGTTCCGGCCGCCGCCATGACGGTGTCGGGCAAAGTCCGCGCCGATGACCGCAGCGGCTGGTAAACTGACGCCTGCCTCTTTATACCGGAGCCCCCTCGATGGATACGCTGGAACGCGTACGCGAACATTTCGCGGAAAGTATTGCGACGAAGGAAACGGCCGTGGGTGCAATTGCCGAGAGCATCGCCCGCGCTGGTGAACTGATGAGCCAGGTGCTCCTTGCCGACGGCAAGGTGCTGAGTTGCGGCAATGGCGGCTCGGCGGCCGACTCCCAGCACTTTTCATCGGAACTGCTGAACCGCTTTGAGCGCGAGCGACCGGGTCTGCCTGCCATGGCGCTGACGACCGACAGCTCCACGCTCACCTCGATCAGCAACGACTATGCGTACGAGGAAATCTTCAGCAAGCAAGTGCGCGCACTGGGCAAACCGGGCGACATACTGCTGGGGATTTCGACCTCGGGGAATTCCGAAAACGTCTGCCGCGCGATTGCCGCGGCTCACGAACGCGACATGAAGGTCGTCGCG
>JAZBNZ010000159.1:0-19935 GCA_036350895.1 Woeseiaceae bacterium | reverse complement strand
TCTCGTAGGTCCCGGCTTCGAGCGGCAGGCGTCCGGAGAGGAAGCCGTACAGAGCCGTGAAGCGTGGTGGCCGGTTCTCGATGTCCGTCCCGGGCGCGACGACGTAGACGTCGACGACCTGCTCGTTGACGAGGGCGTTGGTCAGCGACAGCGTCGGGTAGATCTCGACCGGCTGCGCATCACGTGGCCCCCAGATCGAGCCCAGTACATCGGCCTGCCCGAGCGAATAGTGATCGTAGCGCACGCCGCCTATCGGGGTGACCACGCTCTCGAGCAGGACGGCGCCGGTCGATCCGGCCGGCGTGAAGGAGTAGGTGGTCTCGCTGCTGACGATATCGACCGGTTCCGACGCGCCCTTGTAGGGGAGAGCGGTGGCGACCGCGTTGGTCAGCGCCGCATCGTCATAAATGTCGACCGCGTCGAGTGTCCGTGACGCCTGGGCGAACTGGATCGTGGAGGGGAATCGCGTGTCGGTGAGCGTAAACGACGACCCGCCGGAAGTGGCGAGACCGCGGGTGATGACCGGCGCGGTTTCGTCGGCGGTCGCGTCGAAGATGGCGAGAATGAGCGCCGATTGCGGCAGGTAATTGGCCGTGCCCGACTGGAAGATGACGGTCGCGGGGTCGCCCGCCGCGGTCACCGTCAGGACGTAGCTGCCGCTGTCGACGTCGATCGGCGGGAGGATTTCGCCATAGGCGAGCGTGCCGCGCTCTTCTCCGAGCGCCGGCGGCGTGCCTGCGGGGGCGAGGTAGACGTCCACGCTGTCGACGGACTCCGCGAGATGCGCGAAACGAATCTCCGCGACCGTGGCCTCGGCCTCGAACGTGCGCTCGTCGGTGACCCAGGTCAGTATCGTCGGGTTCTCGACCGCGCCGGTGACGACGAAGGTGAAGTCCTTGTTCGCCTCGATCTTTGCCGTGATCGAGCCGACTCGCCGGATTTGCAGCTCGCCCGGGAAATTGACCTCGAAGTTGAACGTGTACTCGAAATCGTCGAAGCGGCGGGACGACGATGCGTTCCGGTATGTGATTTCTTCCGTCCCTGATTCTTCCAGGCGGAAGACCATCGTCGGCGACGTGCTGATTGCGTTGAGGGCCCGGAACGTGCCCTTGCCGGTCGGCTCCGGGAACTGCGTTTCGCTCGAGCAGGCGGTAAGCAGGAGCACCGCCCCGAGGAGCGCCAGGTTGACGATTTTCATTGCAACTTCCAGTACTGGTCTTGGCTGCGACACGGAAAAACCCCGAGGGTTCCGGGAATTACCGCGCCGCCCGTATCTCCGACGCTCAGGTGCCGTAGCCGTAGATCGACTTCACCTCGAGGAACTCGTCGATCCCGTGCGCACCCCACTCGCGGCCGTTGCCCGACTGCTTGTAGCCGCCGAACGGTGCGAACGCGTCGAGGTCGGCGCCGTTGATGTGCACCATGCCGGTCCGGAGCCGGGCCGCGACCCGGCGCGCTCGATCCAGGTCGCCGGAGGACACGTAGCCGGACAGCCCGTAAGGCGTGTCGTTGGCGATTCGAATGGCGTCTTCCTCGTCCTCGTAGCCCATGATCGAGAGGACCGGTCCGAAGATTTCCTCGCGGGCGATCGTCATGTCGTTCGTGACGTTGGTGAAGACCGTCGGCTGCACGAAGTAGCCCGTGTCGATGCCTTCCGGGCGCCCCGGGCCGCCGGCGACCAGCGTCGCGCCTTCCTCGACGCCTTTCGCGATCAGGTCCTGGACCTTGTTCCACTGGACTTCGGAGACCAGCGGGCCCATCCGGACGCCTTCCTTGCGCGGATCGCCCGTCGTCGTCCCTGCCGCAACCTCAGCCGCAATGCGGCCGGCTTCTTCCATGCGGTCTTGCGGCACGAGCATGCGGGTGGGTGCGTTGCAGGACTGGCCGGTATTGTCGAAGCACTCGCGGGCGCCGCCCTTGACGGCCTTCTCGAAGTCGGCGTCGTCGAGGATGATGTTGGCCGACTTGCCGCCGAGTTCCTGGGCGACGCGCTTGACGGTCGGGGCCGCGTTCTGCGCGACGGCGACGCCGGCCCGCGTCGAACCGGTGAACGAGACCATGTCGACGTCGGGATGCGATGCGAGCGCCGTGCCGACGCCGGGACCGTCGCCGTTGACGAGATTGAACACGCCCTTCGGCACGCCGGCCTCGTCGAGCACCTCGGCGAAGATCATGGCATCGAAAGGCGCGATTTCGCTGGGTTTCAGGATCATCGTGCAGCCGGCCGCCAGTGCGGGCGCGACCTTGCAGGCGATCTGGTTCATCGGCCAGTTCCAGGGCGTGATCAGCGCGCAGACGCCGACCGGCTCCTTGACGATCAGCGTGTCGCCGTGGCGTTCCTCGAAGGCGTAGGTCTTGAGGACCTCGAGCGCCGCGCCGAGGTGCTGCGGGCCGCTGGCGGCCTGGGCGTACTTGGCGAGCTTCCAGGGGGCGCCCATCTCGTCCATGATCGCCTCGGCGATCTCGTCGTGGCGGCGCTCGAAGACGTCGAGTATGGCCTGCAGGAGCTCGATGCGCTGCTCGCGCGTCGTCGCCGCGAAACCGGGCGCCGCACGTTTCGCGGCGGCGACGGCCTTGTCGACATCGGCTGCCGAGCCCAGGCTGATCCGGCCGACGACCGCCTCGGTCGCGGGGTTGATGACGTCGAGCGTGCGGGATTCGACCGGGTCGACCCACTCACCATCGATATAGAATTTGAGCATCTCGCGCATGCGTGGTCCTCGTGAATGCGGGGAAGACGGGCCGCGCATGATACTGCATTCCGTCGCCCGAGCGCGACGTCGGCGAGGCTTCGAGGCTAGCTGCGCGCGCCCCAGAGCTTCTGGCGGTAGGCGGCAGGCGGCATGTCGTACCAGGATTTGAAGGCGGTCGTGAACGAACTCAGGTTCGAATAGCCCAGCAGCATCGCCACTTCGAAGGATTTCAGGCGCTTGTCGGAGAGGTAGCGCACGGCCAGGTCGGCGCGCACCTCGTTCAAAACCTTCTGGAAGCTGGTTTTCTCGGCCTTGAGGCGCCGCTGCAGGGTTCGGCGGCTGACGCGCAGGCGCCGGCACACGGAATCGGCGTTGGCTTCCCCGCAGGCCATCAGGTCGGTCAGCATGTGGCGAAGCTGGTCGGCGAGGCCGTCCTCGCTGCCCAGCGACCGCAGGTACTTCTCGGCGTGTTCGGTGAAATGGCGGTACATGAGCCTTTCCGCGTCCCGGTGACCTCCCTGATCGACTGTATACGATACTCATTCTCACGCAATGTCTCAATTGCGCGCCGACGAAGGCTCCGGCCGGCGTTGGCAGTCAGCCCGCGTCACGGTAAGGTGCGCGCTCGACCATTCCCGTGACACCGGTCTGAAGGAGACCCATGACCCAGCCAGTCAGCTATCGCGTCGTCGGCAACGTCGGCGTCATCACGATCGACAACCCCCCCGTCAACGCCTTCTCGCACGCCGTACGCAAGGGCCTCGACGACACCGTCCGCGAGGCCATCGGGGACGATACCGGCATCTTGCTGATCACCTGCGCCGGGCGCACGTTCGTCGCCGGCGCCGACATCAGCGAATTCGACAAGCCGCCCGAGGACCCGTGGCTGCCGGAGGTCCTCGACAACATCGAGAATTCGCCGAAACCGGTCGTCACCGCCGTGCACGGCACGGCTCTCGGCGGCGGCTTCGAGCTGGTACTCGCAAGTCACTATCGCTGTGCGATCGCGAGCGGCCGGGTCGGACTGCCGGAGGTACACCTGGGACTCCTGCCCGGCGCCGGCGGCACGCAGCGCGCACCGCGGCTCGCGGGAGCCGAGGCGGCGCTGGAGCTGATGACCACCGGCCGGCCGATACCCGCGGCGCAGGCACAGGCGCTCGGGCTGATCGACGAGGTTTTCGACGACAATCTCGAGGAGAACGCCATCGCGTGGTGCGAGTCGCTGCTCGCCGAGGGCAAGGGTCCGGTCAAGGTCAGCGAGCTGCCCGTGGCCCCGGTCGATCCGGCGTTTTTCGATACCGCGCGGAAGACGCTCGCGAAGCGAGCGCGTGGCCAGCTGGCGCCGCAGAAAATCGTGGATTGCGTCGAGGCCGCCCAGCGGCTTGCCTATGCCGAAGGCGCCGCGTTCGAGCGCGAGCGGTTCGCCGAGTGCATGGAGAGCCCGCAGTCGGCGGCGATGCGGCACCTGTTTTTCGCGGAGCGCGAGGCGGCCCGGGTCCAAGGCCTTCCGAAAAACACGCCGGCTCGCGAGATCCGGCTCGTGGGCGTGATCGGCGCGGGGACGATGGGCGGTGGCATCGCGATGAGCTGCGCGAACGCCGGCATTGCGGTCAGGCTGCTCGAGGTCGATTCGGCAGCCCTCGAGCGCGGTTTCGGCGTGATCGAAGGCAACTACGCGAAGACCGTGGCGAAGGGGCGGATGAGCGCCGAGGAGGCCGAGGCCCGGCGTGCACGCATAAAGGGCACGACCGACTACGCGGATCTCGCGGACGTCGACCTCGTGATCGAGGCGGTGTTCGAGGATCCCGAACTCAAGAAGACGATCTTCACGAAGCTCGACGGTATCCTGAAACCGGGCGCGATTCTCGCGACCAACACGTCCTACCAGGACGTCGACGCGATCGCCGCCGTCACCGGGCGCCCGGAAGACTGTCTCGGGCTGCACTTCTTCAGCCCCGCCAACGTCATGAAGCTGCTCGAGGTGGTGCGCGGCGAGAAGACCGCGGACGAGGTGCTGGTGACCGCGCTCGCCTTCGCCAGGGCGATCCGCAAGGTGCCGGTCGTCGCGCGGGTCTGCTACGGCTTCATCGGCAATCGCATGTTCAACCCGTACATCCGCGAGGCGCAGAAGCTGCTGCTCGAAGGCGCGTTGCCGGAGACCGTCGACGCCGCGCTGTACGAGTTCGGCATGGCCATGGGACCGATCGCGGTTTCGGATCTCGCGGGGCTCGACGTCGGCTACAAGGCGCGGATGGCGCTGCCGGCCGACGCGCGCGGCGACGACACGCCGTTCACGGTCGCCGATGCGCTGGTGGCCGACGGGCGGCTCGGCCAGAAGACCGGCGCCGGCTTCTACACCTACGACCCAGAGACGCGCCGGGCGATGCCGGACCCGGCCGTGACGGCGCTGATCGAGACGGCGAGTGCCGATCTCGGCATCGAGCGCCGCGACATCGGCGCCGAGGAGATCGTCGAACGCTGCGTATTTGCGCTGGTCAACGAGGGCCTGAAAATCCTCGACGAAGGTATCGCGCAGCGTCCCGGCGACATCGATATCGCCTACATCTACGGCTACGGTTTCCCGGCGCACCGCGGCGGGCCGATGTTCTACGCGGATGCCGTCGGCCTCGAGCACGTGCTGCAGCGGGTCCGGGAGTTCCACGAGAATGCCGGCGGTGACGCGCCGGCGCCGCTCCTCGAGCGGCTGGTCGACGAAGGCAAACGCATCGCCGACGGTTACGCCGGCCGCTGATCGCGTGAGGACAAGGCTCGTTCGCCTGTGCCTCGTGGCCGGGCTGTCGGTGTCGGCGCTCGGCACCGAGGCCGGTGCTGCCCCGGAAACGGGGCAGGGACCGCTCGAGGAGATCGTCGTGACGGCCACCCGTCGGGAGGCCAGCGTCGACTCGATTCCCGAGGCTGTCACCGCCATACCGCGCGCGGCCATCGCTCGCGAGCAGCTCGCGATCGAGGCCCTGGCCGACACCGTCGGGGGCTACGTCCAGCAGACGACGCCGGGGCAGGGTGCCGCGATCATCCGCGGGCTCAAGGGTTCCGCTGTCCTGCATCTCGTCGACGGGATGCGCCTCAACAACGCGATCTTCCGCAGCGCGCCGACCCAGTATTTCGCCCTCGTGCCCGGCGCCGCGGCCGAACGCATCGAGGTGGTTCGCGGCACGCTCGCATCGCTGTACGGCAGTGACGCCGTCGGCGGGGTCGTCCAGCTCGTGACCCGGCGCCCGGCCTTCGAGGGCGAGTCGGCGTCGGCGACGGGCGAAGTGTATGCGGACGTCGAGTCCGCCGACGAGAGCCGCCGCATCGGGGCGACGCTCGATGCGG
This sequence comes from Woeseiaceae bacterium, assembly GCA_036350895.1. Taxonomy (GTDB): domain Bacteria; phylum Pseudomonadota; class Gammaproteobacteria; order Steroidobacterales; family Woeseiaceae; genus UBA1847. The sequence goes on along the minus strand of JAZBNZ010000159.1, from coordinate 13,906 downwards.
GCACCCGGCGCTGGTATACGACGCTGAGCGGCGAGCTCCTGAAGACGGGCGACAGGACGATCGGCGGCGGCACGACCGTCGCTCCGAGCGGCTTCGAGTCGCGGGCCTTCCGCGCCGCCGCGGGCCTGACGCCGGACGACGACACGCGCTGGCACGTCGACCTGCACTATTCCGAGCAGCCGCGGACGCCGCGGGTCGACGAACTGGTGCCGGGCTTCGGCGAAACCGAGCCGGCCTCGTCGGAATTCTTTTTCGCACCGAATCGCCGCATCTATGGCAACGCGCGCCACGAGCGGGAACGCGGCATCGGCGGGCTCGACTGGGTCGTTTCGCTGGCCTGGCAGCGGGTCGACGACGACCGCGTAACGCGGGATCTCGACGCCCCGGAGCGAGTCTACGAGCAGAACCGGAGCGACCTGTGGGGCCTGCTGACGACGGCCGGGAAGAGCGGTGACCGCTCGTCCTGGCTGGCCGGCGTCGAGCTCTATTACGATGCGGTCTCGAGCGCGCGCCAGGGCGAGGCCATCGCGACCGGCGAGCTGACCTCGCTGACCCCGCGGTTTCCCGACGGCTCGGAGGTCCTGCAGGGTTCACTGTTTCTGAACGGCAGCCTGGAGGCCACGGAGCGGACGACGCTCTCCGGCGGGCTGCGTTTCAGCGAGGTCGAGGTGAGACTGGCCGAAACCCCGTTCACGCCGGCCGAGACCGTACGCACCGGCGATTTCGCGGGCGATCTCGGCCTGATCCTGCGTTTCGCCGAGCACTGGCAGTGGATCGCGAATGCGGGCGCGGGGTTCCGGGCGCCGAACGTCTTCGACCTCGGCACGCTCGGCAACCGGCCGGGCAACCGCTTCAATATCCCGAACACGGCGCTCGATTCCGAGCACGTCGTCCAGCTGGACACGGGGCTCAGGTATCACGACGAGCGGTTCCAGTTCGAGGCCGTCGTCTACTCGCTGCGCTACGACGACCGGATCACCTCGGTCGATACCGGCGAGCTGACGCCGAGCGGTCGCGACATCGTCCAGAGCGTCAACGCGGCCCGCTCCGACATCGTCGGCCTGGAGGCCGGCGCCGTCGCCGCGCTGAGCGACGCGCTGACGCTGCAGGTGGTGCTCAACTACACCCGGGGGGAGCAGCGCATCGAGGGCGCTGGCCTCCAGACTGCCGAGGAACCGGCGGATCGTATCCCGCCGCTCGGTGGCCGGCTCGAGCTGAGCTACGACAGCGGCCGTGCCTGGCAGGCATCGGCCTGGCTCCGCTACGCCGACGCGCAGGACCGGCTCAGCGCGAGCGACGTGGCCGACACCCGCATCGACCCTGCCGGCACGGCCGGCTGGGGCATGCTCGGTGGCCGGCTCACCTGGCTGCCGGACGAGAACTGGTCACTCAGCGTCGGCGTCGACAACCTGCTCGACAAGCGCTACCGCGTGCACGGCTCCGGCATCGACGCCCCCGGGCGCAATGTCACGCTCGGGGTGCGTCGCCGGTTCTGACCCGCCGCTTCTCCGTCAGCGCTGGATGCCGCGCCCCGGCGTCCACGGGACCTTGGCCGCGTCGAGGGCCGCCTTGAGCGCCGCGTATTCCTCGTTCACGAGCACGTCGAGTTCGGCAACGACCTCGTCGTAGGTCTCCCGCGCGAGCGTCAGCGACTCGCGCTGCTCCGGCGTCGGGCCGTAGGCGTTGGTCATCGACTCGAAACGCGCGTGCGAGACACGGTCCCCGACCGTCATCACCTGGGGATCGTTGTAGGCGTCCTGCAGTGCGTTCGTGGCGAGGAGGTCGCGCTGCTCGCTGAGCCGCTTGCGGATCGAATCGGCGATCTCGAAAAACGAGCCTTCCCCGCGCGAGCTCACGAGCGCCTCCTTGACGGCGTCGATCTCGGCAATGATCTCGTCGATCGCGCGCGTCGTGCCGTCGACGGCACGGGCCAGCTCGGCGGCCTGGCTGTCGAAGATCACCCGCTGTTCCTGAGTGCCGGCCTCGAGCGTCGGTTCGCGAATGGAGACGAGCTCGAAGGTCTCTGCCTGGTCGAGTTCGGTCAGGACGCCGTCGACGAGCGTTGCCATCGACACGCTGTAGCTGCCGGGCGCCACCAGCACGCCCGGGCCTGCCGGCTCGCGTTCCTCGCCTTCCTCGACCGGCTGCCAGGCGTCGAGCGGCGGGTAGGTCATGTCCCATGCGACGCGGTGGAAACCGGCCTCGGCAGGGCCTGCCACGTGGCGGACGATGTCGCCCTCGCGGTTGCGGATCGTGAGGATGACCGCCGGGTCGCCCTCGAGCGTCTCGGCCTTGATCTCGGCCCAGCTCGGGAAGCTCACGTTCTCGTTGCGCTCGATCCGCGGCTGCTCCGCGGCCTGCCGCGCGGCTTTCCGTGACTGGATGGCCTCGGGCAGGTAGTAGGTGAACGTCGCGCCGAAATCCGGGTTGGGCGCGACGAAATAGTCGTCACCCTGGCTGCCGACGCACCCGGGCTCGGCGCAGCCGAGCGGGCGCTTCGGCACGTACCAGTGCGCGCGGCGGACCGGGAACAGCACCGTATCGTTCTTCAGCATCTCGTCGCTCACGTACCTGAGCGGCGTGTAGTCGTCGAGGATGTAGAAGCTCCGCCCGAAGGTCGCGCCGACCAGGTCGTTCTCGCGCGTCTGGATGACGAGGTCGCGGAACGGGATGTTCGGCGTGCCGCCCTTGAGCTTCGTCCAGTTGCCGCCGCCGTTGACCGTGAAGAACACGCCGAACTCGGTGCCCAGGAACAGGAGGCCGGGTTTCTCGTGATCCTGGACGATGCGCCAGAGAATGTGCCGCTCGGGCAGGTTGCCCGCGATGCTCTGCCAGCTTCGGCCGCGGTTGGTGCTCTTCAGCACGTAGGGCGAGAAGTCACCGCTCTTGTGGTCGTCGACGACGACGTAGACGGTATCCGGGTCGTGAAGGTCCGCCTTGATGTCGTTGACGAAGAAGCGATCCGGCACGCGTGGGAGCGAGTCGATCGTGCGCCAGGATTCACCGCCGTTTTCGGTGACCTGGATCAGGCCGTCGTCGGTGCCGGCGTAGATCAGCCCCGGCACCAGCGGTGACTGCGAGAGCGAGGTGATCGTGTTGAATTGCGACATCGCGAGCAGGTCCCACGACGAGTCGAAGCTCCACGTCCGGCCCATCAGGGGCTGACGGACGCGTTCTTCGTCGCGGGTCAGGTCGCCGCTGATCGGCGTCCACGAGTCGCCGTAGTCGTCGCTCCGCCAGACGCGCTGGGTGCCGAAGAAGAGCGTCGTCGAATCGTGCGGGCTGATCAGGATCGGCGAGTCCCAGTTGTAGCGTTCCGGCGGTTCGCCGGCGGCCGGCTGCGGCTTGATGTAGACCTGTTCGCCGGTCTTCCTGTCGTAGCGGACGAGGTTGCCCTGCTGCCACTGGGCGTAGACGATGTCGGGGTTGTTGGGGTCGACGGCCGACTGGTGGCCGTCGCCGAAAAGCGTGACGAACCAGTCGGCGTTGCGGATGCCGACGTTGTTGATTGTCCGCGACGGACCGCCCTGGCTGTTGTTGTCCTGCGTGCCGCCGTAGACGTTGTAGAACGGCTCGTCGTAGTCGACCGCGACCTTGTAGAACTGGGTGATCGGCAGGTTGGCGGTAAAGCGCCAGGTCTCGCCGAGGTCGAAGGATTCGTAGACGCCGCCGTCGTTGCCGACGAGCAGGTAGTCGGGGTCGTCGGCGCGGAACGCCATGGCGTGATGGTCGACGTGCTTCGTCTCGTGATCGAGCATCTCGAAGGTCTTGCCGCCGTCGTTGGTGACGTGCAGGTTGACGTCCGCCTGGTAGACGCGATCGAACTGGTGCGGGCTCGCGAAGAGTTCCTGGTAGTAGTGCGGGCCGGTACCGCCGGAGAGATAGTCATTGCGTTTCTCCCACGTCGCGCCGCCGTCCTCGGACCGCCAGAAGCCGCCGGTACGATTGGCGAGCTCGATCGTCGCGTAGATGACGTCCGGGTTCTGGGGCGAGATGGCGAGGCCGGTCTTGCCCATGTTCTCGTCGGGCAGGCCCTCGGTGAGCTCGCGCCACGTTTCGCCGCCGTCGGTGGACTTGTGGATGCCCGTACCCGGGCCGCCGTCCATCAGCACGGCGACGTTGCGGAAACGCTGCCAGGAGACGGCATACATGACGTCCGGGTTCCGCGGGTCGAGGTGCACTTCCGACACGCCCGTGTACTGGTCGTCCACATCGGTGTTGCCGAGCCCGTCGCCCAGCACCTTGCGCCAGGTCTCGCCGCCGTCGGTCGACTTGTAGAGTCCGCGCTGGCCGCCGCCGGACCACAGCGGACCCTGCGCTGCGACGAAGACCGTGTCCGAGTCGCGCGGGTCGATGCGGATCATCCCGATACGCTCCGACTCCTCGAGCCCCATGTTCTGCCAGTTCTCGCCACCGTCGAGCGAGCGGTATACGCCGGCGCCGTAGCCCACGTGCCGGCCACTGACGTTCTCGCCCGTGCCGACCCAGACCACGTCGGAATCGTTCGGGTCGATCGTAATGGCGCCGATGGAGTAGGCGTCCTCGTCCTCGAAGATCGCATCCCAGGTCGTGCCGGCGTTGGCGGTCTTGAAGATGCCGCCGCTGCCGACGCCGACATACCAGGTGCTCGGATCGTTCGGATCGATAACGATGTCGGAGATTCGGCCCGACATCAGTGCGGGTCCGATCGAACGAAGTTCGAGTCCCTCGAAGGTCGCCTCGTTGAAACCGGGATCCGGGGCGGTGTCGTCGGCCAATGCCGGGATGGCAAGGCCAGCGAGGGCAAGGGAGCTGGCGACAAGACGGGCGTATCGGTTCATGCGGTTTCCTCGTGGTTCGCGATTTCGGTCGCGGCGGCGACGCCTGCGCATTGTATAGGCAAGCGTGTCGCGCGGCACGGGCGAGGGCAGGCCGTGGAACTGGCTTATAATTGCGTTAACGCAACGATTGTGATACCGTTATTTTCTTCGAATACAAGGAGGATTCATGCCAATCGCAGAGAGTACTTTGCCGTATCGCTACGACGCGCTCGAACCGCACATCAGTGCGAAGACGCTGCGTTATCACCACGACCGCCATCACAACGGCTACATCGGCAAGCTGAACAAGCTGATCGAGGGTACCGACTACGCGGATCTGCCGCTCGAAGACATCATCGTGCGCGCCCGCGTCGAGTCCCGGATGCGCATCCTCGTCAACGCCGCGCAGGCCTGGAACCATACGTTTCTCTGGGAAAGCATGTCGCCGTCGGGTGAGACCGCGCCGGAAGGGCGCATCAAGAACCTCGTCGAGGAGAGTTTCGGCAGCGTCGAGACCTTCAAGTCGGAATTCCGTGATGCCGCGCTGAACCTGACGGGCAGCGGCTGGATCTGGCTGGTCGAGGACCGCGGCAAGCTGCGCGTGCTCACGACGGTCAATGCAGACACCCCGGTCGGCACTGCAATGCAGCCGCTGCTGGTCCTGGACGTCTGGGAACACGCCTACTATCTCGACTACCAGAACCTGCGCGCCGACTATGTCGAGGCATTCCTCGACAAGCTGATCAACTGGAAGTTTGCCGCGTCGAACCTGCGCCCGGAGCGGCGTACGCTCAAGGAGGTTGCGTAGTGGACAATCGGAAGCTCGAAGACCTGCGCAGCGATCTCGACACGATCCGCGAGGATCTCGACCGGCTGCTGGCGATGGCCGAGGCGGCCGGCGTCGGCCGACGGCGCCGGTTCGGGGAATACCTCGAAACCCTCGACCGCAAACAGGCCGACATGCACGTCGCGCTCGAACGGGTCGACGACGGCAGAGCCGATATCGACATCGACGAGATCGAGGCCGGCGTGCGGGAAGCGTGGGCCCGCCTGGCGATTGCGAAGCGTGCCGCGGAGGCCCGCTTCGCCTCGTGACCGGGAACGAACGCTTGACTTGGGCTGCCTCCGGGCGCCCTTTTTCATGGCCGTCCCGCGAGCCGCGTGTTGCTCAGTCTTCGGGCGGCGCGGAAGTCGCGATCGTCTCGAGCGGCGTCCTGAAGATGACCTCGCGATGCGGGAACGGGATGCCGATCTCGTGTTCCTTGAACGTATCCCAGAGCGCCAGCAGCACCTTGCCGCGTATGTTCGTCAGGCCCTGCTCGGGATCGTCGATCCAGAAGCGCAGCCTGAAGTTCAGCGACGAGTCACCGAACTCGGTCATCCAGCACACCGGCGCCTTGTGCCCGACGTTGACGCGCTCGACGCCGCTCGCCGCCTCGATGGCGAGGCGGGTGACTTCGTGCGGATCCGAGTCGTAGGAGACGCCGAAGTCGACGTCGAGGCGGACGAAGCGGTCCGAGAACGACCAGTTGACGACCTGCGTCGTGATGAAGTCCTCGTTCGGAATGAGGAACTCGCGGCCGTCGCGCGTGACGACCGAGACGAAGCGCGCGCGCAGCTCGCGGATCCAGCCGAAGGTCTCGCCGAGCGTGATCGTGTCGCCCGGTTTGATGGACTGGTCGAGCAGGATGATGATCCCCGAGATGAAGTTCGACACGACCTTCTGCAGGCCGAAGCCGATGCCGACACCGACCGCGCCCGACAGCACCGTCAGGGCGGTCAGGTTGATATTGAAAGCCTGCAGCACCAGCAGCGCGGCGACGAAGAACAGGCTGATGCGCGTGACCTTGCCGAGCAGCACGCGCAGCGAGGGCGTGAGCTCGTCGACGTTCTGGATGCGTCGGTCGAAGAAGTTGCCGAGTGACGACGCGCTCCAGACCAGGATGCCGGCGAGAATCGCGAAGCGGAGTACGAGCAGCGGGGTCACTCGAACGTCGCCGAGCGTGAAACCCGGCGCATCCAGTATCGAGACGACGTCGTCGACGATGCCGAGGATCAGCGCCGAGACGTAGATCCACGCGAGCCAGACGAACAGCGACCGGATCGCCTTGCTGCGGATCACGTGGGAGACGGCGTTGATGAAGAGCCAGGAGGCCGCGAGTACCGCGGCGCTCTGCAGCAGTTTCGTATTCTCCGGCCAGCCGGCAACCTGGGCGGCAATGTTGGCGATCGCCAGCAGCGCCGCGAAGAACAGCCATTCGGAGCGCCTGAGGAACGCGACGATGATGCGCAGCAGGCCCGGCATACCCTTGATCAGGCGCGCGCGTTCCTCGAGCCTGGGTTCCACGACCCTCGATAGCAGCAGCGCCGGCACGAACAGCACCGCAATGATGGCGAGCTGGTACAGCGTCGCCGCGCTCGTCAGGAACACGACGAGCGGATTCAGCCACTCCGGCGACTGGGCTATGAATCGTTGTATGGCTTCGATCACTGGCATGGGGACCTCGCGCCGCAATGATCCAAGGTCTGGCGCTCCGCTGCAAGCTGCTGTGCTGCCTGCGAAAAGCGTCGCGGGGCGAGGGCGTCATGGTCCGCGGGCCTCACCGGGCTGGCGGATTTGATGCATTTGGACACAAAGTCCGGTGTTGTCCTCCGGTATACTGCGCCGCAATGAACAAAGCCTCGACAACACCCTCCGGCCGCCGCACTGCGCTTCGCATGCTACCGCTCGTACTTGCCGCGCTGTCCGTCCCGGGCTGCGCCGGGCTGCCCGTGCCGACCACCGGTGTCGCGCCGGTAGAGCCGCTGCATGCGCTGGCGCACGACGCCAACTCCTGCGAGATCGGGCCGAAGCAGACCGGCCGCGCGGCCTTGCCGTCGATCGACCCGTCGGCGATCGAGCTTTTGAACTGGAACATCGAGAAGGGTGGTCACGAGGACTGGGGCCTCGATCTCTACGAGTACGGTAACCGGGCCACCGTGCTGACGCTGCAGGAGGCGCCGCTGGTCAACCCCGGCTGGGCCGATCACGTCGTCGAGAGTTTTCACGCGTTTGCGCCGGGCTTCGAGACGCGCCGGTCGCCGACCGGCGTCATGACGGTCAGCACCGCCGTACCGCTCGTCCAGTGCAACTTCGAGGCCCGCGAGCCGTGGCTGCGGACACCGAAGGCGACGCTCGTCACCGAGTATGCGCTGACGGGCCGGAGCGAGACGCTCCTCGTCGTCAACATCCACGTCGTGAATTTCACGCTGGGGCTCGGCGCCTTCGAACAGCAGCTCGACACCGCTTCCGCGATCCTGTCGCGGCACGACGGTCCGGTGATCTTCGCGGGCGACTTCAATACCTGGCGCCAGGCCCGGCTCGATCATCTCCGGGGGCTGGTCGATTCACACGGGCTTGCCGCGGTGCAGTTCGCCGAGGACGAGCGCAAGCGCATCTTCGGCAAGCCGCTCGATCATGTCTACGTCCGCGGTCTCGACGTCGTCGCGGCCGATACGCTGGAGACGGCGACGTCCGACCACAATCCGATGCGGGTATGGCTTTCCATAAGCTGATACCGCTGATCCTGCTCCTCTTTGCCGTCACGGCGGCAGCCGACGACCCGGCAGCGGAGGCAGAGATCGAGTACCTGATCGACGCGATCGGCGACAGCGGCTGCGTTTTCATCCGCAACGGGAGTCGCCACTCGGCAGCCGACGCCGAGGACCACATCCGGATGAAGTACAAGCGTGCACGGCGCTACGCCTCGACGGCGGAGCTCTTCATCGAGCGCCTCGCCAGCAAGTCCTCGATGAGCAAGAAGCCCTACCTGATGGATTGCCCGGGCGCCGAGCCCGTGCCATCGGGCGACTGGCTCAGGGCCCGACTCGACGAATACCGCGATAAATAGTTTGGGGTCAGAGTAAGAACTGCCGGCGCGCCGGCAGTTCTTACTCTGACCCCAAACTATTCTTGTCGCTGGGCCCTTCCAAACAAATTCTAATCCAGATTAAAATATGGGCTGTGCGCGCCGCCTCGCGCCGATCTTTTCCCGATTTTTTGCTGTGAGGACGTATGAGCTACACGACTCCTGTTCGCGACTTTCGCTACGCGCTCAAGCACATGGCGGGCTTCGACGCCGTGGCCGCCACCGGTGCGTTCGATGACCTGTCCGATGACCTCGTCGACGCCATCCTCGAGGAAATGGGGCGGTTCTGCGACGAGGTGGTCGCCCCGCTGAACTGGGCGAGTGACCAGGACGGCGCGAAACTCGAGGATCGCGCCGTGACGACCACGCCGGGCTTCGCCGACGCCTACCGCCAGTACGTCGAGGGCGGCTGGAACGCCCTGGCGTTCCCGGAGGAGGCGGGCGGACAGGGGCTGCCGAGCACGCTGGCGGTCGTCCTCGTCGACGCGCTGAATGCCGCATGCGCCTCGCTGGCGATCGGCACGTCGCTGACGATCGGTGCGGGCAAGGCGATCAAGGCCGTCGGCACCGAAGAACAGCAGGCGCAGTACCTGGAGAAGCTCGTCTCCGGCGAGTGGACCGCCGGGATGAACCTGACCGAACCCCAGGCAGGTTCAGACCTCGCCGATATCAAGATGAAGGCCGAGCCGGTCGGCGACGGCCGCTACCGGATCACGGGCCAGAAGATCTACATCACCTACGGCGATCACGACATGACCGACAACGTCATTCACCTCGTGCTCGCCCGATTGCCCGATGCGCCCGAGGGCACGCGCGGCATCTCGATGTTCATCGTGCCGAAGTTCCACGTGAACGACGACGGCACGCCCGGCGAGCGCAACGACGTCTACTGCGTCGGCCTCGAGCACAAGATGGGCCTGCACGGCAGCCCGACCTGCGTGATGTCCTTCGGCGAGTCCGGCGAGTGCTACGGCACGCTGCTCGGTGAAGAGAACAAGGGCCTCCGGAACATGTTCATCATGATGAACTCGGCGCGGCTCGACGTGGGCGTGCAGGGTGTCGGCATCGCGGAGCGCAGCTTTCAGCACGCGCTGGGCTATGCACAGGACCGCCGGCAGGGCCGGGCGCCCGGCGTCCGTTCCGGCGGCCAGGTGCCGATCTACGAACACCCCGACGTGCGCCGGATGCTGTATACGATGAAGTCACTGACCGAGGCGGCGCGCGGCATCTGCTACGCGAACGCCGTGGCATACGACCTGGCGAGGGTCTCGCCCGACGAGACCGTTCGCGCGTCCGCCGCTGCGCTGGAAGGCCTGCTGACGCCGATCTCGAAGGCGTGGAGTACCGACCGGGCCAACGAAGTGACGTCGATCGGCGTGCAGGTCCACGGCGGCATGGGCTACGTCGAGGAGACCGGCGCGGCGCAGTACATGCGCGACTGCCGCATCGCCGCCATCTACGAAGGCACCAACGGTATCCAGGCCATCGACCTCGTCGGCCGCAAGCTGCAGGGCGACGGCGGCGAGGCCGCGCGCAACTTCATGGCTGACGTCGGCGAGGCGGCGGCGACCGCGGCCGGATCGGACAACGCGATCGTTGCAAAGGCGGGACAGGCGCTTGCCGATGCCTGCGATGCACTGCGCGCGTCCACCGACTGGCTGCTGGAGCGCGCGGCGGAGAGCCAGGAGGACGTGCTGGCGGGTGCGACGCCGTACCTCAAGCAGTTCGGTAACGTCGCGGGCGGCTTCTACCTCCTGCGCGGGGCAATGTCGGCACTTGCCGCCGACAGTCTCGGTGAACGCGAGCGTGACTACCGGCTCACGCTACTCGGCTTCTACGCGGAGAATTTCCTGTCCGAGGCCGTCGGTCTGACGCCGGCAGTAACGGCCGGCGCGAGCGCGGTCGCAAAGCTCGACCCCGAGGTATTCGGGCGGGGCTGAAAGGTGTTCCGCGATTCGGCGCCGGTCTGAGAGCGTCGCTGACCTAGCGCGCCATCTTGCCGAAGCGTTCGGCAATATCGCGACTGAACTGCTCGAGGCAGCGGCTCATCGCGGCGGCGACGGCGTTCGGGTCATCCGGGTTGCCTCCCGACTCCACGTACTCCCGGCGTGTCGGCGGCACGTATATTTCGCCGTCCGGCGTCGATATCCCCCAGATCAGGGACAGCCGCGTGGTGCCCGTGGCATCCATGTCGAAACGGTCGACCCGTCCGACCAATCGGTAGCCGTAATCGGCGAACATACCGTACGGATAGCTGATCACGACGACATCCTCGAGAAGGGCGTCGACGTTTTGCGCGAGGATGCGATGCAGCGAGTCGGCAACCGGCTCGGCCCAGCGGTTGAAATCGTCGACCTTGAGTTCCGCATCGTCGCGCCGCGTTACGATCTGCGAGCGCTCCAGGTACTCCGGTGTCCTTACGGGACCGATGCCGAGAACGATGGCGCCATCCGCGTCGGTCGAGTACTCGATGTCGGCCGCGTCAAGTGTGTAATAGGCGCTCGGCGGCGACGTGCCGCAGCCCGTCATCGACAGTGCTATGGCCGCCAGCAGTGCCGGAATCAAGTAGTTCTTTGTCATCATTCCTGCCTGCCTTTCAGGAAGGCCTCCGGGTTACGTTCCATGTAGTCGAAAAACTCCCGCATTGCCCGGGCGGCCTGCTCGATCTCGCGGAACGTGGACTGGAACTGTTCGATTTGCTCGGTGTCGCCGCGCAGCTGCCGGTTGCCGAGTTCGAGCATGCGGTTGGCCTCCTCGATCGTCTGCTGGAGGCTCGCGAGCACCGGCTTGATGTCACCGGCGATGTCCTCGATGTTGTTGTCCGTGTTCTCGAGGACGTCCGTGAGCGCTCTCGCAGCTTGCCCGAGGTCGCCGATCGCGGCGTCCAGGTCCGACACGACACCGCGGGTTTCCACCTGGCCGACCACTCGCTTCAGGGAGCCGAGGGTTTCCTGGAGGTCTGCGGAGCCGGCGAGGTTCGCAATGTTCCGGAGCGCGTCGTTCAGGTTATTCGACAGGACATCGATGTCGACGGAGTCGCGGATGTCGGATGCCCAGTTCTGGACCCTGTCGAGAATCTCCTGGATGTTCGATCGGATCGTCGGAATCTCGGGGTAGGGTGGATCGACACCGCGCATGATGGCCTCGGTGTCCGGGCGGTTATCGAGGCGGACGAGGAGCTGGCCGGTAATGAAGCTCTCGATCTCCAGCTGGGCCCGGAGCCCTGCATCCTCCACGAGTTCGCGATGGGTAAACGCACTTTCGACGTGTGCGCCGATCTGCTGGCCGTTGCGCACCGGGATATAGGCTTCCGGCAGTATGACCAGGGTGACGCGCGTCAGCGTCTGATAGGTCGATTCGTCGATCAGGAGGGCGATCTCGGAAACGTAGCCGACCCGAACGCCGTTCGCGACGACGTTGGCGCCGGTCCTGAGACCGGTCGTCGTTTCGTCGAAATAGGCAACGTAGGTCGTGCGCTTCTGGAAGAGTTCGGAGCCGCCGAAGAGCGCGGCGCCGATTGCCAGCAGGACCGCGGCGCCGACGACGAACGCGCCGATCAGGGTGGTGTGGGCCTGTTTGCTCATGACGTCAGGCCACCGCTGGTTCGACGGTTGAGAAAGTTCCTGACATCTTCACGCGGATCGTTGTCCTTGAGCCATTTCGGGTCGCCGGTCGCAAGCTGCGTCTTGCTGGTGGCGTCTAGGAATACCGAATTATCGCCGATGGCAAAGATACTTGCGAGTTCGTGCGAGACGACGACGACGGTCGTGCCCAGGCTGTCCCGCAACTCCAGGATCAGGTCGTCGAGGAGCCGCGAACTGATCGGGTCGAGTCCGGCCGACGGCTCGTCGAAGAACAGGATCTCCGGGTCGAGCGCCATGGCGCGCGCGAGCCCGGCGCGTTTCTTCATGCCGCCGGAGATCTCGTTCGGGTAGTAATCCTCGAAACCCGAAAGGCCGACCAGCATGAGCTTGTAGGCGGCGACGTCACGGATCTCGGCATCGGACAGCGTCGTGTACTGCCTGATGGCGAGGCCGATGTTTTCCGCGAGCGTCATCGAGCTCCACAGCGCGCCCGACTGGAACAGCGTGCCGAACTTGCGCTTGGTCAGGTCCTGCTCGCGGTCGCTCGACGCCCAGAACGGCTCGCCGTCGTAGTAAACCTCGCCCGCGGCGGGTGCCTTGAGGCCCAGCAGCACCTTCAGCGCCGAGCTCTTGCCACAGCCCGAGCCGCCCATGATCACGAAGACCTCGCCGCGCCGGATGTCGAAGTTGAGGTCCTTCTGGACGACGAAATCGCCGTAGGCCACGGTCAGGTTCTCGACGCGGATGTGGACGTCGCCGGCCATTGCTCAGATACCGAGATTGATGTAGACGACGGTCAGTGCCGAGGCGCTGACGACGATGAGCACGATGCCGGTGACGACGGCTCGCGTCGTGCTCTGGCCGACGGCCATCGCACTGTTGCCGCAGGCCATGCCCTGCTGGCAGCCGGCGAGCGCCACGAGACTGCCGTAGACAATGCTCTTGAACAGTCCTCCGAAGAGGTCGCTCAGGTCGACCGAGTCGACCGTCTGCGTGACGTACTGCAAAAGGCTCGCGTTCAGCATCGACAGTCCCACCATGGTCCCGCCGAGGATGCCCATCAGGCTCGCGTACATCGTCAGCAGGGGCATCATGACGACCAGGGCGATAACGCGCGGCGTGACCAGGAAATCGACCGGGTCGAGACCGAGCGTCGTCAGCGCGTCGATCTCCTCGTTGACCTTCATCGTGCCGATCTGCGCGGCGTAGGCGGCGCCGGTCCGGCCGGCCATCAGGATCGCCGTCATGATCGGGGCCATTTCCCGCACCATCGCGATGGCCACGAGGTCGGCCGTGTAGATTCCCGCGCCAAAATCGCGGAGCTGCATCACGCCGACGAAGGCGAAGATCATGCCGATCAGGAAGCTGATCAGGCTGACGATCGGCAGCGCCTCCGCGCCGGCCTCCTGGACGTACTGCGCGAGGTCGGAGCGCAGGTAGGTGGCTTTGCCGCGGAGCATGCGGCCGAAGGACAGCACGATCTCACCGGTAAACGTGAGCAGGGCCAGGCCGGCCTGCCAGGTCCGCAGCGTTGCGTCGCCGACCGTTTCGAGGAACGACGCCTCGCGCTGTCGGCGGCGCGCGCCCTCGCGTTCCGGGACCGCGAAGGCGAGTT
>JAZBNZ010000158.1:0-27521 GCA_036350895.1 Woeseiaceae bacterium | reverse complement strand
GCGATGCGGGCAGCGGCGAGGATGGCGTCCTGTTCGCGGCCGTTGCCGGTGAGTTGCGTGTCGGTTTCAGTCATTTGCCGAATTTTTGAAACAATGCCTCGCCTCGAATAGTCCGTTATCATACGCGTGTTGCGCCGGGATCTTGTGGTCCGGGCGTGATGTCTTGGGCATATACAATGGAAATGACATGAGAGCGAATCAAGCAATGCTTGCGCTCGGCCTGTGTTTCTGGGCGGGACTGGCGTCCGCACAGACGACGGGCACGGCGCTCGACATCAACCTGAACAACGACTCGGCGCGCTTCGGCTTTTCGTGGCGCCTCGGCAACCCGAACTACCTCGCTGGCGTCGGCTGGCTCTACAACCAGGACGACGGCGACGTCATCCATGCGAGTTTCCACCTGGTGGACGCGGCCGCCAACCCCGACACGCCGCTGCAGGCCGGCCTCGGGCTTCGTTTCGTCTACACGCGCACCGATCCCAGCGTGTTCGACGGCTCCGCGCTGGCGCTGGGTGCCTTCGTGCGCTACACGCTGCCGGCGGCGAACCGCTTCAACATCGGGGGCTATGGCTACTACGCGCCGGACGTGACGTCTTTCGGCGACCAGAGTGAGTACTACGAGGTCGGTGCGCGCTTCGGCTACAACGTCATCCGTGACGCCGACATCTACCTCGGCGTGCGGCGAGTCGAGGCCGACTACGACGGTTTCGGCAGCTACACCTTCGATTCGGGCCTGCACGTGGGCTTCGAGTTCCGGTTCGACTGATTACGGCGTAGCAGGACGATGGCAGGACATAGCAAGTGGGCCAATATCCAGCACCGCAAGGGCGCCCAGGACAAGAAGCGCGGTAAGCTGTTTACCAAGCTGATCCGTGAAATTACGGTGGCAGCCAAGATGGGCGGCTCGGATCCGGACGCGAATCCGCGATTGCGGCTCGCGATCGACAAGGCCAAGGCCCAGAGCATGCCGAAAGACAACATCGAGCGTGCCATCAAGCGCGGTGCGGGCGAGATGGGCAGCGACGACTACCAGGAAATCCGCTACGAAGGCTACGGCCCGGGCGGAACGGCCGTCATGGTCGACTGCCTGACCGACAACCGTAACCGAACCGTCGCCGAGGTCCGGCACGCGTTCACGAAGTTCGGCGGCAACCTCGGTGCGGATGGCTCCGTCGCCTACCTGTTCAATCACGTTGGCCAGCTTCTGTATCCGGCGGGCAGCGACGAGGATTCGGTCATGGAGGCCGCGATCGAGGCCGGTGCGGAGGACGTCATCGTCGACGGCGACGGCTCGATCGAGGTATTGACGGAGCCCGGCGAGTTCGAGCAGGTCCGCGATGCCATGGTCAGTCACGGCCTGGAGCCCGAGAGTGCAGAGCTGACGATGCGCGCATCGACCAACTCGGAACTGGGGCTCGACGAGGCCGGGTCGATGGTCAGGATGCTGGAGGTGCTGGAAGACCTCGACGACGTGCAGCAGGTATACAGCAATGCCGACATTGCCGATGACATCCTTGCGCAGCTCTAGCCGGACCGGGCTTTCCGTTTGAGCGCGCCGCTTCGCATTCTCGGCATCGATCCGGGCTCGCGGGTCACCGGTTTCGGGATCATCGATATCGGTGGCGGCCGGCCCGTCTACGAGGCCAGCGGCTCGATCCGGACGGACAAGGGCGATTTCCCGGACCGGCTAAGGCAGATCTTCATGGCCGTCGGCGAGGTCGTCGCGACCTATTCGCCGCAGATCGTCGCGGTCGAGAACGTGTTCATGGCGCGCAACGCGGGCAGTGCGCTCAAGCTCGGCCAGGCGCGTTCCGCGGCACTCTGCGCCACGTTCAGCCACGATGTGGATGTCTTCGAGTACTCGCCGCGCGAGGTCAAGCTCGCCGTCGTCGGGACCGGGGCGGCCACCAAGGAGCAGGTACAGCACATGATCCTGTCGCTGCTGGAGCTTGCCGGTACGCCCGGCGCGGACGCCGCGGACGCGCTGGCCGTCGCCCTGTGCCATGCCCACCAGCGGGAAACACGGGCCGTGGTCGATCGCAGCGCCCGGCTGGCAGGCATCCGATGATCGGGCTGCTGAGGGGCGTTATCGTCGAGAAACAGGCACCCGGACTCATCGTCGAGTGCCATGGTGTCGGCTACGAGGTGGAAACGCCGATGTCCACGTTCCTCGACCTGCCGGCCGAGGGCAGGGAAGTGACGCTGCTGACTCACCTCCTGGTCCGCGAGGATGCGCAGATACTCTATGGCTTTCGCACGGCTGCCGAAAAGAACCTGTTCCGGACGCTGCTCAAGGTCAGTGGTGTCGGCGCCAGGATGGCGCTGGCGATCCTGTCGGCGATGACCGTCACCGACTTCCAGCGCTGCGTGGAGTACGAGGACGCTGCGACGCTCACGAGAATCCCCGGTGTCGGCAAGAAGACCGCCGAGCGCCTGATCATCGAGATGCGCGATCGCATTGCGAAGCTTCCCGAGACCGCCAGGGCCGGCAAGGTAGCGGTCGATGCGGGCCCGCGGCAGGAGGCCGTCGATGCCCTGATCGCGCTCGGCTATAAACCGGCCGAGGTCAACAAGCTCATCGGCCGCCTGGACACCGACGGGCAGACGGCCGAGGACATCATTCGCAGCGCATTGAAGCAGGTGGCAGGCTGATGGCCAGCATCGAACACGACCGGCTGACGACCGCGGAGCAGCGCGGCGAGGACCGCGCCTTCGATCGCGCGATCCGGCCGAAGCTGCTGTCGGACTATCGCGGCCAGCCGAGCGTCTCGCAGCAGATGAGCATTTTCATCGAGGCGGCCCGCAAGCGCGGCGAGGCGCTCGATCACCTGCTCATCTTCGGCCCGCCGGGCCTCGGCAAGACGACGCTTGCGCACATCGTCGCCAACGAGATGGGCGTCAGCCTTCGCCAGACGTCGGGCCCGGTCCTCGAACGACCGGGCGATCTCGCCGCGATCCTGACCAACCTCGAGCCGAACGACGTGCTGTTCATCGACGAGATCCACCGGCTGAGCCCGGTGGTCGAGGAAGTGCTGTACCCGGCGATGGAGGACTTCCAGCTCGACATCGTGATCGGCGAAGGTCCTGCGGCGCGTTCGATCAAGCTCGACCTGCCGCCGTTCACGCTCGTCGGTGCGACGACCCGGGCCGGCCTGTTGACCTCGCCACTCCGCGATCGCTTCGGCATCGTCCAGCGGCTCGAGTTCTACGCAGCCGGTGATCTCGAGGGCATCGTGCGCCGGTCTGCAGGGATACTCGGGCTGCCGATCGAGGGCGACGGCGCCGTCGAGATCGCCAGGCGCTCTAGGGGCACCCCGCGCATCGCGAACAGGCTCCTGCGCCGCGTCCGCGATTTCGCCGAAGTTGAGGCCGATGGTGTCGTCACCGGAACGGTCGCGACGGGCGCGATGGACATGCTGGAAGTGGACCCGCACGGTTTCGACGCAATGGACCGGCGCCTGCTGCTCACGATCATCGAGAAATTCGACGGCGGGCCGGTCGGGATCGAGTCGCTCGCCGCGGCCGTCGGCGAGGAGCGCGGCACTATCGAGGACGTGCTGGAGCCTTACCTGATCCAGCAGGGTTTCATGATGCGGACCGCGCGCGGCCGCGTCGCCACGAACAACGCCTACCTGCATTTCGGCCTGAGCGCACCGGCCAGCCGCGATGCGCCGCGCGAACTGCCGCTGTTCGACGACGGCCAGAAGACCAGCGAGTAGCGTCCCATGACGGATGTCTCCGCTTCAAAGCCCTTCGCCTGGCCGGTCCGCGTTTATTACGAGGATACGGATGCGCAGGGTGTCGTCTACTACGCGAACTACTTTCGATTCACCGAGCGTGCCCGCACCGAATGGCTGCGTTCGCTCGGCGTCGACCAGGAGCGCATGCTGCGCGAGGAGCGGCGGATGTTCGTGGTCGTGAATGCCAGCGCCGAGTTCCTGCAGCCGGCGCGTTTCAACGACCAGCTCGTCGTGACGGCCGCGCCCGCCGATATGTCGCGAGCCTCCTTCGACATCGAGCAGCGCGTCCACCGCAACTCGTCCGAGGGGCCGCTCCTGTTCAGGAGCACGGTCAAGGCCGCGTACCTCGATGCCGATACCTTGAAACCACAACGGATCCCACGGGACCTTTTCCAGGAATGAGAGACAATGAATGCTGATTTGACGGTCATAGGCCTCATCACCGAAGCGGATATCCCGGTCCAGATCGTTCTGCTGCTGCTGCTGCTCGCGTCGCTGGTGTCGTGGAGCATCATCTTTTCGAAGCGCCGGCTGCTGAACAAGACCAAAGCCGCGTCCGACAAGTTCGAGGCGGACTTCTGGTCGGGCGGCGATCTCAACACGCTCTACCAGGCGTCGACGCGGGTCAAGGGCGGCACGCTCGGCATGGCCAGCATCTTCGAGGCGGGCTTTCGCGAGTTCAATCGCATCATCCAGCAGGGCAAGTTCGATGCGGACAAGCTCGTCGCGGAGTGCAGCCGTGCCATGCGCGTCGCCCAGATGCGCGAGGTGGATCGACTCGAGCAGAGTCTCGCGACGCTCGCGACCATCGGCTCTACGAGCCCGTACGTCGGCCTCTTCGGAACGGTGTGGGGCATCATGGTCGCGTTCCTCGAAATCGGCAAGATGCAGTCGGCGACGCTGGCCGTCGTCGCGCCGCCGATCGCCGAGGCGCTGATTGCCACGGCCATGGGTCTCGTCGCTGCGATCCCGGCGGTCATCGCCTACAACCGCTTCGCGGACAAGGCCGTGCGGCTCGAGTACCGCTACGACGGCTTCAGCGAGGAGTTCGCGAGCATCCTCGAGCGCCACGCGCGCGCACGGCAGGGTGACTGACGTGCCGACGCCGCTGCAGAAGCGCAAACTCATGGGCGAGATCAACGTCGTCCCGTATATCGACGTGA
This sequence comes from Woeseiaceae bacterium, assembly GCA_036350895.1. Taxonomy (GTDB): domain Bacteria; phylum Pseudomonadota; class Gammaproteobacteria; order Steroidobacterales; family Woeseiaceae; genus UBA1847. Next base: position 22,618 of record JAZBNZ010000158.1, on the reverse strand, counting down.
TGCTCGTACTGCTCGTCATATTCATGGCAACCGCACCGCTCCTGACGCAGGGCGTCAAGGTCGAGCTGCCCAAGGCCGACGCGGCGCCGATCGAGGCAGCTCCCGACAGCCAGCCGGTAATCCTGTCGGTCGACGCCGACGGTAACCTGTATCTCTCGGTCGGCGACGAGGAGGACCAGCCGAAGTCCGGGGCCTACATCGTCGAAAAAGTCCGGATCGTCATGGAGAACGCGCCGGAGACGCCGATCTTCATCGAGGCGGACCGCGCGGTGGATTACGGCTACGTCGTCGGCGCCATGGTGCTGCTGCAGCAGGGCGGCGTGCAGAGCATCGGCTTCGTTACCGATCCGCTGGATACCTACCCGGTTCCCGAATAGCCGTGACCTCTCGCGCGTTCAATCCTGGCGCCTTCCTGCTCGCCGTGCTGCTGCACGTCGCGATCGCGGCGTCGTTCCTGTTCGCGCTGGAATTCGCGCCTGAGCAGCGCGTCGAGACCCCGCTCGTCATCAAGGCCTCGCTGAGCAGCGTCCCCGACGTGGTCAGTTTGCCGCAGGAACCCGTCGTGGAGACGCCCGCGCCCGAGCCGGAGCCTGAACCCGAGCCCATCGTCGAGGAGCCGCCACCGCCGGACCCCTCGATCGAGGAGCGCCGTCGGCTGGAAGCCGAGAAACTCGAGCGGGACCGCCAGATCGAGCGCGAAAAGCTGGAGGAGATACGCCGCCGGGAAGAGGAGACGGCCCGGCAGAAGGCGCTCGAGGAGCAGCGGAAGAAGGAAGAGGCAGAGCGCAAGCGTCGCGAGGAAGAGGCCGAACGCAAGCGCCGCGAGGAGGAGGCCCTCGAGGAGAAGCGGCGCCAGGCAGAACTCGAGCGAGAGCGCGAGATCGAGCGCCAGCGCGCCGAGAACGAGCGGCTGAAGCGCGAGGAAGAAGAACAGGCGCTCGCAGCGGCGATCGCCGCCGAGGAGGCGCGCACGGCCGCACGGAATTCCAGCGAGATGACGGCCTACCTGTTCGCGCTGCAGCAGAAGGTCGTGCGGAACTGGTCGCCGCCGCCGAGCGCCACTGCGGGACTCAACTGCGAGGTCCGAGTCCGGCAGACGCCGAACGGCGAGGTCCTCGATGCGCGCGTGCTGAGCTGTAACGGCGACGCGGCCGTGGAACGATCGATCGAGGCGGCGGTCCGACGGGCATCGCCGTTGCCGGTGCCGCAGAACTCGCTATTATTCGAGCCCAACATTACGTTCGTCTTCAAGCCGGACGGCTGACGCAGGAAAACTATGTCTATCCCCAGGAAAATCTCACTTTTGCCTCTTGTCGCGATCGCCCTCGCGATCACCCTCCCGAGTTCGGGCGCGCGCGCCGATCTTCGCGTCGAGATCACCGAGTGGAACATCGAGCCGGCCCCGGTCGCCGTCGTGCCCTTCGGCTGGCAGGGCAGCACGGCCGCGGCGCCGCTCGACGTCGCCGAGGTAATCGCCGCGGATCTCCGGCGCAGCGGACGATTCGCACCGATCGAGGAGTCGCAGATGCTCAGCCGGCCGACGACCGGCACCGACATCGATTTCGATGACTGGCGCATCCTCAAGGTGGAAGCCGTCGTCATCGGGCGCGTGGAACAGACCGGCGACAACGCGTACTCGGTGCAGTTCCAGTTGTTCGACCCGTTCCGCGGGACGCAGCTGGTCGGCTACCGGATGCCGGCAAGCCGCGGAACGCTGCGGCAAACGGCGCATCGCGCGGCCGACATGATTTACGAGAAGCTCACCGGCATCAAGGGCGTGTTCGCCACGCGCGTCGCCTACGTGACCGCAGCCGGGCAGGGGGAAAACCGGCAGTACCGGCTGATCGTCTCGGACCATGACGGCGAGAACGAATACACGATCCTCGAGAGCAGCGACCCGCTGATGTCGCCGGCGTGGTCGCCCGACAGCCGGCAGCTCGCCTACGTCTCCTTCGAGGACTCGCGCTCGTCGATCTGGGTGCAGACGCTGCGCACCGGAAACCGGATTCGCGTCTCGAGCGAACCGGGCGTCAACGGGGCACCGGCGTTTTCGCCGGACGGGCGGCAGCTCGTCCTGACCCTCGGCGGCGCCGACGGGAACCTCGATATCTACGTCATGGACCTGGCGACGCGCCAGAAGCGGCGGCTGACGACGCATCGAGCGATCGACACGGAAGGGAGCTGGTCACCGGACGGGCGTTACATCTACTTCAACTCGGACCGCGCCGGAGGCCCCCAGGTCTACCGGGTGCCGGTCAGTGGCGGCACACCCGAGCGCGTCACCTTCGAAGGCAGCTACAATGCGCGCCCGCGACTGTCGCCGGACGGCAAGAAACTCGCGGTCGTACACAACGATCGCGGCAATTTCCGCATCGCGGTCTACGATCTCGAACGCGACAACCAGATGGTCGTCGTCTCGACGGGGCGCCAGGACGAGAGCCCGAGCTTCGCGCCCAACAGCGATACGTTAATCTATGCGACGCGGCAGGCGAGGAACGGCGAGCTCGAAACCGTGACCGCGGACGGTCTCATCAGGCAGCGCATTCAGTCGGGGGGCGGGGACGTGCGAGAGCCGGTCTGGAGCCCTTTCCCGCGATACTGACGCACGGGACCTTTCAAAAAGAAAACCTGAAACCGCTTTAACTATTGACTGGTTTTATTAAACTTTTGCAATTCAACACTTCGCTTACTGGGAACACGCTAATGGCTTTCACGAAACGATTTTCAACATGGCTGGTGCTCGCACTGGCCGCGGGCGCGCTGGCGGGATGCTCCGGTGCCAACACGATTCCGGACCCGGAACCGACGGATTCGACCTACGGTAGCGACGGCGCCGGCGGCGCGAACAGCCAGGGCGGCGAGTTCGACAACTTCGGCGGCGGCGAGGAAATCCCCTTCGGCGACATGGACAGCGAATTGTCCAACGTCGTCTACTTCGAGTTCGATTCCTACGAGGTCGGGCCCGAGTACGCGGATATCGTCAACCGTCACTCGGTGCAGATTCTCGACAGCGGTGCGTCCGTTCGCCTGGAAGGACACGCCGACGAGCGTGGCTCCCGCGAATACAACATCGGTCTCGGTGAGCGCCGCGCGCAGGCGGTCCGGCGGATGCTGATGATCCAGGGCGTGCCGGCGGAGCGGATTTCGACGGTCAGCTTCGGTGAAGAGCGGCCTGCCGAGTTCGGCAGCGACGAAACGGCCTACGCGGCAAATCGGCGCGTCGTTATCAACTACATCAATTGAGCGAGCCATGCTGAAGAGAGCATCGCTCGCACTGCTGCCCGTCGCGCTCGCGACGGGCTGCTCGGCGCTCACCCCGCCGTCGGAAGACCCTGTTCTCGTGGCGCGGCTCAACGCCCTCGATCAGCGAATCGAGGCGCTCGAGCGTGTCATACAGAACCAGAGCCTCGCGCAGCTGACCCAGGAAGTCGCGGCGCTGGAACGCCAGGTGTCCGAACTGCAGGGCAACGACGAGACGCTGCAGTACAACGCGCAGACAACGGCGGAGCGGCAGCGGAACCTGTACGCGGATCTCGACGCGCGGATCGTCGCGCTGGAATCGAGCCTGCGCTCGGCGTCGGGCGCCCCGCTGCGGGACGGCGAGTTGCCGCTGCCCGGCGGTTCCGACAAGGCCAATTACCAGGCGGCCTTCGAACTCCTGAAGGAACAGAACTACGAGCAGGCGGCCAAGGCTTTCGGTAACTTTCTCAAGCAATTCCCGGACAGCAGCCTTGCCCACAACGCACAGTACTGGCTGGCTGAGACCTACTACGCCACGAAGGAATTCGGCACGGCAGTCGAGGCCTTCGAAGCCGTGGTCAATCGTTACCCGGATTCGACCAAGGTGCCGGACGCGTTGCTGAAGATGGGATTCTGCAACTACGAGTTGCAGCGCTGGGACCAGGCGAGGACCGCGCTCGCCAAGGTACAGGACGAGTACCCCGAGACGACAGCCGCGCGGCTCGCGGGCCAGCGGCTGGAGCGCATGAAGAGCGAGGGCGTCTGATCCGGCGTACAAGCGGCTCGCGCGGCCTTGTCATTTAGTGCTTTTCCGGTATGATGCCGCCCTCTCGCGCGGCGGCCAGCCGTGCGACTGCGCCTCCGGGGCGTTAGCTCAGAGGTAGAGCATTCGGCTTTTAACCGACTGGTCGTAGGTTCGATCCCTACACGCCCCACCAAAGCGATAAAGGCCGGGCCCGCCGGGCCCGGCCTTTTTTTATTTCCGGAATTCCGACATTGCCGGGCCGCGTCTCTGCGGCAGGGGCCGGGGTCGCTCAGACAGTATTGCCCGCCCCGGAATCCCTGTACGGCCGCCGCCAGATGACCGAGCCGTCACGGACGCAGCTGTCGTAGTGCTTTTCCCGATATTCGCGGAAGCCGCAGCGGCGAAAGTGCTCGATACGCTGGCGGGTTGCCTCGGAGATACCGTCGTCGGCGAGCGGGGACCGGGCGTCCGCGCCGGACTCGCCGCTTGCCGACAGCGCGGAAGGTTCGAAGGTCGACTCCGGCTCGCTGGCAAGGGAGGGCGTCGTCGCCGCGTCCTCCAGCATGCTGCCGATGCGCTCGAGCGTGTAGCCGATCCCGAAGAGAAAGGCGATCGCCAGTATCAGCGTGAGGTTGTGAGCGACCGCGTGGCCGAGGCTGTCGAGAAGGCTCGGGAAGTTGCGGCCTGGCCGGGGAGCTTGTCTGCGTGCCATCGACGACCCTCCGTTACGGGTGTGATCAGTCTACCAGCTGGGGTGAGCCGGGGAAGAGGGCGGCCGGTTTCCCGGCGCTGCCGACGCCGGTCTGGTCGTTTCATTTAAAACAGGCGACGCTGGCGGGATGAGTCGTTATCATTCACGAACTGGCGTGGGCATCCGTCCGGAATCGATGGACAAGTACTGGAAATTTCACAAGTTCGGTGGCAGCAGCCTCGCGGACGCCGACTGCTTTCGGCGCGTCGCCAGCCTGATGCTCGCCGACGATGGCGAGCGGCTTGGCGTCGTGGTCTCCGCGATGGGCGGCATGACCGATGCGCTGCTCGCGCTGGTCGAACTGGCAGAGCGCAACGATGCGGACTTCGGCGCCGGTCTCGATGCGATTGGTGAGCGCTACGGCACGACCGCCGAGGCATTGCTCGAAGGCGATGCGCTTGCGCGGGTGCTCGACGCATGGCGCGAGGATGCCGAGGGTGTCCGGGACGTACTCAAGGCGATAGCGCTCGTCCGCGCGGCGCCCGTGCGCAGCCGCGACGTCGTGGCCGGCTACGGTGAAATCTGGTCGGCGCGACTCCTTGCCGCGCTCCTCGAGCAGGCGGCGCCGGCGCGCGGCGGCACCTGGCTAGACGCACGCCGGGTCATTGTCGTCCGGCACACGGAACTCGGCCCGACCGTGCTCTGGGAAGCGACGCGCGAGCGCTTCGCGCAAGAGCTGCCGGCGGACTTCACGGGCATCTGCGTCGTTACGGGTTTCATCGCCGCCGACGAAGAGGGCCTGCAGACAACGCTAGGGCGCAACGGCAGCGATTTTTCGGCGGCGATCTTCGCGGCGCTCGCGGATGCCCGCGAACTCAGTATCTGGACGGACGTCGACGGCGTCATGAGCGCCGACCCGAGGCGCGTCCCCGAAGCGCGTGTGATCGACCGGCTGACCTACAACGAGGCGATGGAACTCGCCTATTTCGGCGCCAAGGTGATCCATCCGCAGACGCTGGGACCGGTCATCGACCGCGGCATCCCGTTGATCATCCGCAACAGCCACAATCCCGCGCATCCGGGCAGCCGGATTTCGACGGAGTCGGCTCGCGAGGACGGGATCAAGGGCATTACGGCGATCGGCGGCATGGCGCTTGTCAACGTCGAGGGCTCCGGCATGATCGGGGTTCCCGGCACGGCCGATCGCCTGTTCGCGGCACTCAAGGGGGCCGGCGTATCGGTGACGCTGATCTCCCAGGCGAGTTCGGAGCACTCCATCTGCATCGCGGTACCGGAGGCCGTTGCCGAGCGCGCGCGCGACGTGATCTCTGCCGCGTTCGCCGAGGAGCTCGCCACCGGCCAGCTGCAGAAAGTCGACGTCTCGCCGGCACAGAGTATCGTGGCGGTGGTCGGTGACGGGATGGAGGGTACGCCCGGCATTGCAGCACGATTCTTCGGCACGCTGGGCCGCGCCGGGATCAACGTCCGTGCGATCGCACAGGGCTCGTCGGAGCGCAACATCTCCGCCGTCGTGGAGGCCGACGAGGCGACGCGCGCACTCCGTGCCGCGCACTCCGGGTTCTACCTGTCGTCGAAGACCCTGTCTGTCGGCCTGATCGGTCCGGGCGTCGTCGGCAGCACGCTGCTCGAGCAGATCGAGAAGCGCGCCGGGCGCCTGGTCGAGGACTTCAATCTCGACATCCGCGTGCGCGCCATCGCCCGTTCCAGCGCGATGCTGCTCGGCGATCGTCGCATCGATCTCGCCGGCTGGCGCGAGCAGTTCGAGGCGGATGCCGAAGCGATCGACTGGGAACGTTTCGAAGCGCACGTAAACCCGGATCACCTGCCGCATCCGGTCATCATCGACTGCACCGCGAGCGCGGGAATCGCCGGCCGCTACGGTGAGTGGCTGCGCCGCGGGATCCACGTGATCACGCCGAACAAGAAGGCGCTGAGTGACAGCTACGCCTACTACAAGCAGCTCATGTCGGACTCGAAAGACGGCAGTGCACACTACCTCTACGAGACGACGGTTGGCGCCGCACTCCCGGTCATCACGACGCTTCGTGACCTCGTCGACACGGGCGACGAAATTCATTCGATACAGGGCATCTTCTCGGGAACGCTCGCGTACCTCTTCAACGTCTACGACGGCTCGGTGCCTTTCTCGGAGATCGTCCGCGCCGCGAAAGAGAGCGGCTATACCGAGCCCGACCCGCGGGACGACCTGTCCGGCATGGACGTGGCCCGCAAGCTCACGATCCTCGCGCGCGAGAACGACATGCCGCTCGAGATCGGCGATTTTCCCGTCGAGAATCTCGTCCCGGAGCACCTGCGCGACGTCAGCGTCGACGAGTTCCTGGACCGTCTCGGCGACATCGACGCCGCGATCGAGGAGCGCGTCAACAAGGCCGCGAGCAGAAACTGCAAACTGCGTTACGTCGCCCACCTGGATGCAGCCGGCAACGCGGGCGTCGGACTCGTGGAGGTCGAGGCCGACCACGCGTTCAGCCACATCAACCTGACCGACAACATCGTCCAGTTCCAGACGTCGCGCTACTCGGCCAACCCGCTGGTGATCCAGGGCCCCGGCGCGGGACCCGAGGTAACGGCGGGCGGCGTGTTCGGAGACCTGCTCAGGCTCGCCAAGTACCTGAGCGCAGGAGCATGGAATGACTGACGCGGTGACGGCATTCGCGCCGGCTTCGATCGGCAACGTCGGCGTCGGCTTCGACGTCCTGGGGCTCGCGCTCGAGGGAGTCGGTGATCGCGTGATCGCCGAGCGCAGCGACGGCAACGGCGTCAGCATCAGCGAAGTGCGGGGTCTCGACGGTAACCTGCATCCGTACCTGTCGACGGACCCCGCGACGAACACGGCCTCGATCGCCGCCGCCGCACTGTGGAGCCGGCACGGTCGTGGCGGGATCACCCTCAAAGTACACAAGGGCGTACCGTTGCAGTCGGGCATGGGGAGTTCGGCCGCGTCGGCCGTCGCCGCGGTCGTTGCCGCGAACGCATTGCTCGACGAGCCGCTGCCCGTCGAGGCGCTCTTGCCGTTTGCGCTCGAGGGCGAGAAGTTCGCGAGTGGCGGGCTGCACGCGGACAACGTCGCGCCGAGCCTGCTCGGTGGCCTGGTCCTCTGTCCCCAGGCCCTGCTGCCGGAGACGGTGCGGATTGCGGCGCCGGCCGGCGTCACTGCCGTGTTGCTGCATCCGGAGCTCCAGGTCAACACCGCGCAGGCGCGGCGGCTACTGAAGAAGGCTGTCAGCATGCAGGACTGGATAACACAGCAAGGTTATCTCGCTGCATTCATTGCGGCCTGCCAGACGGACAATGTCGACCTGATCGGGCGGACGCTGAAGGACATCATCATCGAGCCCCAGCGGGCGGCCAACGTGTCCTGTTTCGACGCGGTCAAGCGCGCGGCCGAGAATGCCGGCGCCCTCGGGGTCAGCCTGTCGGGCAGCGGTCCCAGCATATTCGCGCTGTGTCGTGAGGGCCGGGGCGCCAACCTGGCGACCGTGATGCAGCAGGCCTGCCGCGCCGACGGCACCGATTGCCAGACCTGGATAAGCCCGATGGATGCGCAGGGCGCCCGTCTCGAGGACTGAGCATGCGTTACTTCAGTACCCGCGGCGACGGACCGGTGACTCTCGATGACGCACTGAGGCAGGGGCTCGCCGCCGACGGTGGCCTGTTCCTGCCGGAGCAGCTGCCCGCATTCGACATCGAGGACTTCGCGAAAGCCGGGTCGATTGGCGGAATCGCGTCGGTACTGCTCGAGCCCTTCTTCGTCGGCTCCGAGCTCGTCGGAGACCTCGATGCCATCGTGGCCGAGACCTTCGGCTTCGACATTCCGTTGACCCCGCTGCCCGGCACCGATGGCACCGAGCTTCTCGAGCTTTATCACGGGCCGACTGCCGCCTTCAAGGACGTCGGCGCCGGATTTCTCGCGGCGTGCCTGGGCAGGCTGGAGGGCGATCCCGAGCATCCGCTGACCATCCTCGTGGCGACCTCCGGCGACACCGGCGGGGCCGTCGCAGCCGCCTTCGACGCGCGGCCGGGGATGCGGGTGGTCGTCCTGTTCCCGGACGGCCGCGTCTCGGAACGGCAGGCACATCAGCTGACCTGCTGGAGTCATAACGTCCTGTCGTTACGGGTCGCCGGCGCTTTCGACGATTGCCAGGCGCTCGTCAAGGCCGCGCTCGCGGACCCGGAGCTGTCGTCGCTGCATCGGTTCAGCTCGGCAAACAGCATCAACATCGGCAGGCTGCTGCCGCAAAGTACCTACTACGCGTACGCGAGCCTCGCGCACTTCCGCCGGACGGGGCGGCGGCCGGGTTTCATCGTGCCCACCGGTAACCTCGGCAACGCGCTCGCCTGCGTCATGGCCCGCGAGATGGGACTGCCGATCGGCCCGATCATCCTCGCAACCAATGCGAACCGGACGATCGCCGATTATTTCGAGACGCTCGAATGGTTGCCTCGCGCGAGCCTGCAGACGCTCGCCTCCGCGATGGATGTCGGCAACCCGAGCAACATGGAGCGCCTGCGCCACCTGGTCGGCGATGCGGCGGTGCTGCGCGAACGGATCGGTGTAGTTTCCGTTGACGACGATGCGATTCGCGCGGCGATCCGTGAGGACTACACACGCTTCGGTTTCGCAACCTGCCCGCATACGGCGACGGCGACACACGCTTTCCGACAGCTGGACGAGGCGACGCGGACCGGCAGCGACTGGATCCTGGTCGCGACGGCGCATCCCGCAAAGTTCGAGACGATCGTGGAGCCGCTCATCGGGACGACGGTGCCGCTGCCGCAGGAGCTGGCGGAGATCCTCTCCCGGCCCAGCCGCTCGGTGGCGATCGAGCCCGGCATCGAGGCGCTTGCTGCGGCCATGAAGGGCCACTTCGGCTGAAGCCGACTTGACCTCCGCCGCCCAAGAGCCGATAACATGACGCCTCTGAGCGTACCCTGACCGGCACATGGCGAACCTGCTCGACACCCCCTGGCTACTGCCGACCCTGGGCGTTGCGATCCTCGCGCTCGCGGCGCTGGCATACCGGCGTTTCCGCGCATCGCGGACGGGACTCCAGGCAGTCCTCAACGACATTGCGTTCGAGCGCCTCGACGGCATCGTTTTGCCGAACGGCGACGATGGCGTCATCCAGATCGACCACCTGCTGCTCACCGCGCAGGGCATCCTCGTGCTGCACGTCAAGGAAGTGAAGGGCACGATCTTCGGCGCCGACAAGATGCAGGACTGGACCGTGATGGCACCGGAGCGCCGGTTCACGTTCGCGAATCCCCAGCCGGCCCTGTTCGATCGCGTCGCGGCGGTCCGCCACGTCGTGAGAGACGTCCCGGTGGAGGGGCGTATCCTGTTCCTCGATGGCGCCGAGTTTACGAAGGGAGTGCCGGACCTCGTCCGGCTGCCCGACGAACTCAGGAACGAGTTCGGGGAAGTCGACAAGGCCGCGGCGAAGCGCAAGGTAGAGGCGTTCATACCGCACTGGCAGCGGCTGGGCCAGTTCGCCGTTTCGGGCTGAAGCATGCCGCCTTCGCCGCTGTTCGTGCGCGATGCCGTCGCCGAGGATGCCGAGGCACTGTCAGCGGTCGGTTCGGATTCCTTCCTCGCCGCCTACGGTGATACCGGCGATCCACACGCGATCGCCGAGCACGTCGAGGCCCTGTTCGGGCCGGGCAACATCGAGGCGGAGATGGCGAAGCCCGAGTGCGACTACAAGATCGCCATGATCGGCAGCATTGCCACCGGGCTCGTCAAGCTGAGATCCGGGAACGTGCCGGAGACCCTGGGCGCCCGCCGAGTGCTCGAACTGCAGCAGCTTTACGTCCACAGCGACTACCAGGGATATGGCATCGGGCGGGCACTGATCGACGCGGCGGTCCGCTACGCTCGCGCGCACGACTACGAGGCGATCTGGCTGCAGACCTGGTCGCAGGCCGACTGGGCCATCCCGTTCTACGAGCGCAACCTGTTCAGGCGGGTCGGCGAAATTCCGTATCACCTCGGGGACTACGTGTACGAGGACTGGCTCATGCTGAGGGAGCTTTGAGTTAACCTACCATCACGTTGTAAGCTCGATTCTTCCTGGTCGCCGCTAACGGCCATGGGGTTTGGACGACAGGAGGACGCGAAAGCATGCGGATAACTCGGGCGGTTTTCATCCTTGCGGGAATGGTTCTGGCTGGCGCTGCCGTCGCCCGGGACCAACTGCCGATATTCGACGTTCATCTGCACGCGGACCGCGCCGATGCCCAGGGGCCGCCGCCGCTGGCGATGTGCACGCCGATATCGATGCCGGCATGGGACGCTGCTGAGCCGTACGCCGACACCTTCATGCGTGCGCTCAAAAATCCGGGCTGCCCGGACCCGGTATGGTCACCGCTTACCGATGACGAGGTCCGGGACCGTACGATCGCCGCCATGGAACGACATAACGTGGTTGGAGTCCTGAGCGGGTCGCCGGAGCGCGTCGCTCAGTGGCGGGCCGCTGCGCCGGGAAGGTTCTACGCCGGGCTGGGTTTCAACGTCGCCGTCTCGGAGATGACGCCGGAAGACATCCGCAAGCTTCACGCTGAAGGTCGCCTGGACGCAATCGCCGAAGTCACCAACCAGTACTCGGGGGTTCCGCCGAACGATCCGCGCATGGAGTCGTACTGGAGCGTCGCCGAGGAACTCGATATCCCCGTCGGTATCCACATTGGGCCGGGTCCACCCGGCGTGATCTATCTCGGCAGCGAGAATTACCGGGCGCGGCTGCACAGTCCGCTGATGCTCGAGGAGGTCCTTGTCCGGCACCCGAAGCTCCGGGTCTACGTCATGCACGCCGGCTTCCCGATGCTCGACGACACGCTCGCGCTGCTGTACGCCCACCCGCAGGTCTATGTCGGCGTCGGCGTTATCGTCTACACACAGCCGCGCGAGGCCTTCTACCGCTACCTCGAGGCCCTGGTGGACGCCGGTTTCGGTAAACGAATACTGTTCGGTTCGGACCAGATGGTTTGGCCCGAGACGATCGAGCGCAGTATCGACGTGATCGAGCAGGCGCCGTTCCTGTCCCCCGCGCAGAAGCGCGACATTCTGTACGACAACGCGGCGCGATTTTTTCGCCTGAGCGACGACACGATCGACCGCCACAAGTCGCTGGCAACGCAAACCGGGCGCTGAGTCAGCGAGTCCCGATCGCCTCCAGGACGAGCTCCGCGGCGGCCGGCGCCGAGGCGGGGTTCTGCCCGGTAACCAGCGCACCGTCACGACAGGTGTGCGCTTCGAAGTTCGGTGCCGACGAGTAGATGCCGCCGCGGCCGACGAGCATGTCCTCGACCAGGAAGGGCACGGCGTCGGTGAGACCGATACTGGCTTCCTCGGCGTTCGAGAAACTCGTCACCGCGCGCCCCCGGACGATGTAATCGCCCCGGCTGTCGCGGGCGTTGGCCAGCACGGCAGGACCGTGACAAATGGCGGCGACCGGCTTGCCGGCTGCCCACAGCGCCTCGATCAGACCTATCGAATCGCGGTTGTCCACCAGGTCCCACATCGGGCCGTGGCCGCCCGGGTAGAAGACGGCGTCGAAGGTGGCCGGATCGATCCCGGCCAGCGGCGCGGTTTCCGCCAGCCGGCGCTGTGCATCTGCATCGCGCTGGAATCGTCGCGAGGCCTCGAGACAGTTTGCCGGCGTGACGCTCTCGGGATCGAGCGGCGGCTGCCCGCCGCTCGGCGATGCCAGCACGATCTCCGCGCCGGCCGCCCGGAAGACGTACCAGGGCGCGGCAAGCTCCTCCAGCCAGTAGCCGGTCTTGCGCCCGGTGTCGCCAAGCCGATCGTGCGAGGTCAGCACCATGACGATCCGGACGTTCACATCATTCCCGCGGCGGCAGGCCGAAGAATTGCTCGGCGTTTTCGGTGGTGATTCTCGCGACGTGTTCGACGCTCTGTCCGCGGGCCTCGGCCACGACGCGGAGCACCTCGGGCAACCAGGCGGGCTCGTTGCGTCGCGTCTTCGGCTTGGGCCTGAGCGTGCGCGGCAGGAGGTAGGGTGCGTCCGTCTCGATCATCAGCCGGTCATCCGGGATGACCCCGGCGATCTCGTAGAGGTGCCGGCCACGGCGTTCGTCGCAGATCCAGCCCGTGACGCCGATATAAAGGCCCATCGCAAGGTACTCGCGCAGCGACTCGTGCTCGCCGGTGAAGCAGTGGGCCACCGCGCGGGACAGCCTGGGCAGCGCATCCTCCAGGACCTCGACGAAATCGTCATGGGCATCCCGCTGATGCAGGAACACCGGCATGCCGGTGTCGATCGCGATGTCGAGCTGGGCGCGAAATGCCCGCAGCTGGTCCTCTCGCGGGGAGAAGTTGCGGAAATAGTCCAGCCCGCATTCGCCGACGGCGACGACGTTCTCGCGGTCGACGAGCTCACGGATCAGGGCGTCGCTCGCGTCGGTGTAGTCGGCCGCATGGTGCGGATGCACGCCCGCGGTCGAGAACAGCGTCCCCGGCCTGTCGGCGACGAGTTCGGCGGCGCGGCGATTGCTCTCGTCGCTGCTGCCGGTGACGATCATGCGGGTGACGCCGGCCTCGGACGCGCGCTCGAGGACTGCCGCGCGGTCGTCGTCGAAGCTGTCGTGAGCGAGGTTGGCGCCGATATCGATCAATTCCATCTTCAATCCTGGTTCCAGCGGAAGACCCGTGCGCCGAGCAGGAGAAACACGACTGCCATGGCCACGAGCGTGACGAGATGCGAACCGACGTCCACGAGCGAGGCACCGTCGAACATGATGCTGCGCCAGGCGTCGAGTATGTGCGTGAGCGGAAAGATCTTCGCCGCCTGCTGCACGGCGGTCCCGGCGCCCTCGAGCGAGAACCACACGCCGGAGAGGAGCATCATCGGCCAGTTGATCATGTTCAGCAGGCCGCCGGCCAGCTCCTCGCTGGTGACCCGGGCTGCGATCATCAGGCCGAGGGCGACGAGGGTTATCGTCCCGAGTACGGCGACGACGAACAGGTCGAAATAGTGTCCTTCCATCGGCGTCCCGAGTATCAGGTGCGTACCGACATAGACCAGGGTCGTTATCGACAGGACCAGCGTCATGCGCGACCCGATCTGGGCGATGATGAATTCCATCGGCTTCAGTGGGGTTGCCTGCAGCCGCTTCAGGAAGCCGTTCTTGCGGTAGCGGACGACGACGTATCCGACGCCGAACAGGCAGCTGAACATCATGTTCATGCCGAGGATGCCCGGCAGCACCCAGTCGACGTAGCGCAGGGGTTGTCCTTCGATCTCGGCCTTGGTGAATCGGCCGCCGGCCGCGGCGTCGGCCTGCAGGAGGGCGCGCTCCGCGAAATAGCCTTTCGCCGAATCCGGATTGACCCAGTAGGTCGGCGGGGCATCGAAGCGCAGCAGCAGGTCGAGCTGATGCCTGGCGATCTTGCGATAGCCCTGCTCGATGTCGCTGACCGGCACGAAGTCGATGTAGCGCGTCTCGAGAAACGGGTGCGCAGCCGCGTCGAGTTCGGCGGCGTCGGTCAGCACGCCGATCGTGTACTCGGTCCGGTCTCCGCCGCCGAAGGCCAGCGACAGTCCCGCCATCAGGGCCAGCGGCAAGACGATGTTCCATGCGAGCGTCGCACGATCGCGGAGGAACTCGAGGTTACGGGCCTTGAAGACGGCGTAGATGCGACGAAACATGGCCGGCCTCAGGCGCGCAGCGAGTGACCGGTGAGGTCGAGGAAGAGATCTTCGAGATTCGCCTGCCGGATCTTGATGCGATCGAGCGTGACACCCTTGGCATCGAGTTCGCGAAGACTCGCGGTAACGTCGCGCGAGACGATCTCGACGATGCCTAGCTTGTCGTAGACGCGGTGTTCTATGCCGTCGAGGCCTCCCGCCGTTTCGGCCGGCAGTTCGATGATCAGCCCCTCGTAGCGTTCTTCGAGGAGCATGTCCGGCGGCCCCTGGGTGATGATCCGGCCGGCATCCATGATCGCGATCTCGTCGCAGAGGACGTGTGCCTCGTCCATGTAGTGGGTCGTGAGGATCACCGTCGCACCGCTGGCCAGGATGCCCTGCACCAGTTCCCAGAAATTGCGCCGGGCCTGCGGATCGAGCCCGGTAGTCGGTTCGTCGAGAAAGATCAGCCGCGGTCGGTTGACAAGTGCGACCCCCAGCAGCAGCCGTTGCCGCTGGCCGCCGGAGAGCTTGCGGTTGTCTCGATCGGCAAGCTCCGTGAGCGAGCAGGCCTCGAGAATCTCGTCGATGTCGGCCTGCCGGTCATACAGGTCGCGGAACATTTCCAGCGTCTCGCGGACCGTCAGGTAGTCCTGGAGCGCGGTATTCTGGAACTGGATACCGGCTTCCTCGCGGAAACGGTCGCCGGCCGGTTCGCCGTAATACCGGACCTCGCCGGAGGTCGGCTTCGTGACGCCCTCGATGATCTCGACCGTCGTGGTCTTGCCGGCGCCATTGGGGCCGAGGAGACCGAAGCAGACGCCTTCTGCCACCGCGAAACTGACGTCGTTGACCGCGGTGACGCCCGGGTACTGCTTGACCAGGTGGCGGGCTTCGAGGGCGATGGGCATCGGAAATTCAGTGCTTGGTCGGCGGAAGCCGAAGGGTAGCGGAAGCGCAGGGATGCGGCCAGCGCGGCGGTAAACCAAAACGGCGCGACAGGCATCTTATTGAGGATCACGAACCCTGGGGACACCCGAGAATGAGCTATCAGACAGTGAAACGCGCCGGTCTGGCGCTGGCGGTAATGCTGTTCGCGCTACCGGTGAACGCATCGATCAACAAGAGTATCCGCATCGAGGCCGGGACGAGCGCGGACGGCGCATCCTCGGTCAACGGCAGCGTCACGGTGGGTGAGGGCGCTATCGTCACCGGCGACGTCAGCACCGTGAACGGCACCGTCCGGATCGGTGACAATGCCCGCGTCGAGGACGCGGAAACCGTCAATGGCGGCCTGAGGGTCGGCGCCAACGCCACGACGCGGAGCCTCGGCACGGTGAACGGCGCTATTCGCGTCGGCGCCGGCTCGACGATCGACGGTTCGGTCGAGGCTGTCAACGGCAAGATCGAGCTCGGCAAGGGCACGAAGGTCGATCGCGGCGTCCAGAACGTCAACGGCGCCATCGAACTCAGCGGGGCCGAGGTCGGCGGCGACCTCGAGACGGTGAACGGCGACGTCGAACTCATGGACGGCGCTATCCTGCACGGTGATCTCGTCATCGAGGAGCCCCGCAACTGGGGCTGGAAGAAGCAGAAAAACCGCAAGCCGCGCGTCATCATCGGCCCCGGGAGCGTGGTCGAGGGCACGATCAGGCTCGAGCGCGAGGTGGAGCTCCTGATCAGCGAATCTGCAAGCGTCGGCGGCGTATCCGGTGTCATGAGCATGGACGACGCCGAGCGCTTCTCCGGCAACCGCCCGTAACCCGGGCCCCGGGGCTCAGTCTCGCCGCTTTGCGGCGCGCTGGGGTCTGTCGCCGGCCGGCAAAAAAAGAGGCCGAAAGCAGCGCCGCAACGGGCTAGAATGCTCCCGTGAGCCGCCCCAGAGGACAACTCGCCCTGTTCGACGAAGCCGCCGTAAACCATGCGATGGCCGACCTGTCGGTGCGGGAATCAGGGCGGGCGCGGCGCCTGTCGATCAAGGTGTACCCGCGTGGGCGCGTCGAAGTCGTCGTCCCGAAGCGGACCCGTGCCGCGGACGTCGAAGCCTTCGTTCTCGAGCATCGGGAATGGATCGAGCGCACGCGGCAGCATTTCTTCGACGAGCACCCGCCGGAACCCTTCCGGCTGCCTGAGCAGGTCGACCTGGTTGCGGTCGGCCGCAGGTTCGACGTGCGCTACCGGCGCAAACGGGGCGCCACCGGTGTCCGCTTCCGCCAGCTCGGCAGCACAGTCGTCCTGACCGGCGCCGTCGACGACGAAGAAGCCTGCGTCGGGGCGTTGCGGCGCTGGCTCGCCGGCGTTGCCAAGGAGGAATTCGGCCAACGGCTGTTGGCGCTTTCGTCGCTGACCGGGCTGCCGTACGAGCGAATCCAGGTGCGGGCCCAGAAGACCTGCTGGGGCAGCCACTCCAGCACGGGCACGATCAGCCTCAACTATTGCCTCCTCTTCCTCGAGCCCGAACTGCTGCGCTACCTCATGATCCACGAGCTGTGCCATGCCCGGCACATGAACCATTCGCCACGCTTCTGGCAGCTCGTTGGCCGCTTCGATCCTCATTACCGGGATCACGACAAGCGACTTTCCTCAGCCTGGCAGCAGATACCGATCTGGGTCGGTATTTACTAGCTATTACAATGGCTTAAAGTTTTAATCTCGAAATAACGTTAGCCCTGGTCGAGCAGTTCGCGCAGGTTGATCACCGCCGCGTTTGCGCGGGCAAGGTAGTTGGCCATGACGAGCGAATGGTTCGCCGTCATCCCGTAGCCGCCGCCGTTCATGATGATCGGTGAGCGAACGGGCTGAAGGCTCGATTCCAGCTCGCGAATGATCTGTCGGACGCTGGCCTCGGCATTCTTGTCCCCGAGCACCTGCGCAAAATCGAACTCGGCGGCCCGGAAGAAGTGTACGAGCGCCCAGGCCGTGCCGCGGGCTTCGAAGAAGATGTCGTCGATTTCGTACCATGGGGTCCGCGCGATGACGGCATCGGGCTGCGGCTGGGCTGCTTCCGCGGAGGCATCGCCGGCGAGGCTCTCGTTGATGCGGGTATCGGCTACGCTGTTGCCGAGGCGGTTCGAGAGGCTGCCGAGGCGCTTCTCGACCTGGGCCAGCCACTCGCGCAGGTTATCGGCACGGGCGTAGAACTCGGCGGGAGGCTCTTCGAGACCCACCAGGCGATCGCGATAGTCGATCAGCCCGTTGATGGCCGTCCGGTAGCGCGACTCCGTGCGCGGCAGGATCCAGGAGTTGTTGTCGAAGAAGAAGTTAGGCTCCGCCTCGGTCAGGTCCGGGTCTTCCGCAGACTGGGACTGGCTTCGGCTGTAGTCGTTGCGCATCACCCGCGACAGGTCACGCACCTGCTGGAGCACGCCGAATTCCCAGTTCGGCATGTTGTCGAGGAAGACGCTCGGCGGAAAACGGTCGTTCGACAGGTAGCCGCCCGGCTTGTCGAGCAGCGTCTCCGCAACGCGGATCAGCGTGTCCGTGGTCGAATAGCCGACGACCGTGCGGTTATCCTCGACGTACTGGTTCACCCAGAACACATCGGGCGTACGTGACCAGTAGATCATCAGGATGACCCAGACGATCAGGATCGCGCCGATGCCACCCAGCACCAGGTTGCGGCGCCGGTTACCGCGCAAGAGACTCTTGGCCGTGGTTTCGCTCACTGGAAATCCCCTTATCTCTAGAGGCCCGTCAGGGCGTTTGACCTGCAGTTCTATGGTCACCTAGCCGTTTGACAAGGTCCGGCAGGATTTGTCCCGACTTTCCGGCCAGCGCGAAATCCAGCGAGGCGGCGATCTCCGTCGGCTCCGGGTTGATCTCGACCAGGCTTGCGCCCGCCTCGCGGGCTATCTCAACCAGCCCTGCGGCCGGGTAGACCAGCGACGATGTGCCGATCGAGAGGAAGACATCGCAGCGGCGGGCTGCGGTGAACGCCTGCTCGCTGGCGACCGCGGGAATGGACTCACCGAACCAGACCACGCCCGGGCGGAGCGGGGCGCCGCAGTCGGGACAGAACGGCAGCTGCCTCGATTCCCTGCCGCTGATCTCGGTGCCCTCCGCCGAGCAGCGGTTCACGAACAGGTTGCCGTGGAACTCGACCACGTCGCGGCTGCCGGCTCTCGCATGCAGGCCGTCGACATTCTGGGTCACTAGCGTGAATCCGGGCACGAGTCCGGCCAGTTCCGCCAGGGCGAAGTGGCCCGGATTCGGCTCCACGGCACGAACGAGCTCGCGGCGGAACTGGTACCAGTCCCAGACCAGCTCCGGGTTGGCCTCGAAGGCTTCGGGCGTCGCGAGCTGGGTCGGATCGTACTGTGCCCAGAGCCCGCTCTGCGCCTCACGAAACGTCGGCACGCCGGATTCCGCGGAGACGCCGGCCCCGGTCAGGACCGTGACGTGACGGGCCCTGGCCAGCGTGTCGATCAGCTCGTCCGGGATCATCGTACGTACCTCAAGCCTCGGATACCGCCATTCTACGTAAAGGGGGCCCTGCGGCCCCCTTTACACTCGCATCGGTTACGGATGCGGCCTAGGCGGCCAGCTGTCGCAGCACGTAGTGCAGGATGCCGCCGTTCTCGTAGTAGTCACGCTCCTTGGGCGTGTCGATACGGACCAGCGCCTCGAAGGTGATTGGATCACCCGATTCCGGGGTCGCCGTCACGGTGACGGTTTTCGCATTCGGGTCGGTCTGGCCCTTGATGTCGAACGACTCGGTACCGGTGAGGCCGAGCGACTCGGCGTCCTCGCCCTCCCTGAACTGCAGGGGCAGCACGCCCATGCCGATGAGGTTGGAGCGGTGGATGCGTTCGAAGCTCCTGGCGATCACGGCCTTGACGCCCAGCAGCACGGTGCCTTTCGCGGCCCAGTCGCGCGACGAGCCGGTGCCGTATTCGGAGCCTGCCAGCACGATCAGCGGCGTGCCTTCCTGCTTGTACCTGAGCGAGGCGTCGTAGATCGTCATCTGCTCGCCGCTCGGCTGGTGCTTCGTCCAGCCGCCCTCGGTCCCCGGCGCCAGGCGATTCCTGAGGCGGATGTTGGCGAACGTGCCGCGCATCATGACCTCGTGGTTACCGCGCCTCGAGCCGTAGGAGTTGAACTCGGCGGGCGCGACGCCCTGTTCCTGCAGGTACTGGGCCGCCGGGCTGTCGAGCGCGATCGAGCCGGCGGGCGAGATGTGGTCGGTCGTGACCGAGTCGCCGAGCAGGGCGAGGACGCGCGCGCCCTCGATGTCGTCGACCGGTGCCGGTTCGGCGGACATGCCCTCGAAATAGGGCGGGTTCTTCACGTAGGTCGAGTCTTCGTCCCAGGTGTAGATCTCACCGGTCGGGACCTTGAGGCTGTTCCAGTTCGCGTCTCCCTCGAAGACGTGGCCGTAGCTCTTCTGGAACATCGTCGAGTCGATGTTCCGGCTGACGAAGTCCATGACCTCCTGCTGGCTCGGCCAGATGTCCTTCAGGTAGACGGGGTTACCGTCCGCGTCTTCGCCAAGCGCATCTTCGAACAGGTTGACGTCCATGTTGCCTGCGAGCGCGTAGGCGACGACCAGCGGCGGCGATGCGAGGAAGTTCATCCGGACGAGGGGATGGATGCGGCCCTCGAAGTTACGGTTGCCCGACAGCACACTCGTTGCGACGACGTCGCCTTCCTTGACGGCGGCCTCGATCTCGGGAAGCAGCGGCCCCGAGTTGCCGATGCAGGTGGTGCAGCCGTAGCCCACGGTGTAGAAGCCGATCGCATCGAGGTCGTCCAGCAGCTCGGCCTTCTCGAGGTAGTCGGTGACGACGCGCGAGCCGGGGGCGAGGCTGGTCTTGACCCACGGTTTGGCCTTGAGGCCTTTCTCGCGCGCGTTGCGGGCGAGCAGCCCGGCGGCGATCATCACGGCGGGGTTCGACGTGTTGGTGCAGCTCGTGATCGCGGCGATCAGGACCGCGCCATCGCGAATCTCGACGTCGTTGCCCTCGATCGTCGCGACGGCCTTGCCCGGACCGCTGCGATCCGCGATTGCCTCGGCGAGATGCTGCCGGTAGGTATCGGCAGCGGCCGACAGCAAGATACGGTCCTGCGGGCGCTTGGGTCCGGCGATGCAGGGCTCTACCGTCGACAGGTCGAGTTCGAGCGTATCGGTGTACAGCGCGTCTGGCTGACCGTCTTCGCGCCACATGCCCTGCGCCCTGGCGTAGGCTTCGACGAGTTCGATGTGATCGGCGTCGCGGCCGGACAGCTCGAGATAGCGGATCGTCTCGCCGTCGATCGGGAAGATCGCACAGGTCGAGCCGAACTCGGGAGACATGTTGCCGAGCGTCGCGCGGTCGGCCAGCGGCAGCTGGGACAGGCCGTCGCCGAAGAATTCGACGAACTTGCCGACGACGCCCTTGTCGCGGAGCATCTCGGTCACCGTCAGGACGAGGTCGGTGGCGGTAGCACCCTCGCGCAGCTTGCCGGTCAGCTTGAAGCCGATGACGTGCGGGATCAGCATCGTGATCGGCTGGCCGAGCATGGCTGCCTCGGCCTCGATGCCACCGACGCCCCAGCCCAGGACGCCCAGGCCGTTGATCATCGTGGTGTGGCTGTCCGTACCGACGACGGTATCCGGATACGCTTTCCTGCCACCGTCCTTATTCACGTCGAAGACGACGCGTGACAGGTACTCGAGATTGACCTGGTGGACGATGCCGGTGTTTGGCGGTACGACGCGGAAGTTCTCGAACGCCGACTGGCCCCAGCGCAGGAACTGGTAGCGTTCCTTGTTGCGCCGGAATTCGATCTTGTTGTTGAGATCCAGCGCGTTGGCCGAACCGTAGTTGTCGACCTGCACAGAGTGGTCGATGACGAGCTCGGCAGGGGACAGCGGGTTGATCCGTTCGGCCGAGCCGCCGAGCTTGACGACGGCATCGCGCATTGCGGCGAGATCGACGACGGCCGGTACGCCGGTGAAGTCCTGGAGGATGACGCGGCTCGGTGTGAAGGAGATTTCGGTGCTCGGATCCGCCTTGGGGTCCCAGTTGGCGAGTGCCAGGATGTCGTCACGGGTGACGTCACGGCCGTCCTCGTGGCGAAGCAGGTTCTCGAGCAGTATCTTGAGCGAATAGGGGAGGCGGCCTACGTGGCCCTCCGTCACGGCGTCGAGACGAAAGATTTCGAAGTTCTCGTCGCCGACAGCAAGCGTCGAACGCGCGCCGAAGCTGTCCGTCATGTCGTTGTCTCCGGGGAAGTTTTGGTATTCATGGACGACCGCAGCGGCCGTCAGCGGGGGCGCATTATAGCGAAACGGCGCTGCTTCTGCTGTCTAATTCGCGGCGCGCCGCGGGGTTTCCGCCGCTGCCGCCCGGTCGGTCAGCCGCTCGAGGACGCGGGCGATGACGGCGCCGCCGAGGCAGGCGTCGCCGGCGTAGAAGACAATGAACTGGCCCGGCGTTGCGGCGCGCTGCGGTTCGTCGAACTCGACGAGCAGCGCGCCGTCGCTGCCCTGGCGGACCGTGCAGGCCTGGTCGGGCTGCCGGTAGCGAATCTTGGCTGCCAGCCTGACGCCCTCGGCGATGCCGTCGGGCTCGCCGTTGATCCAGCCCGGTTCGCTGGCCGCCAGCGACCAGCTCATCAGCAGATCCGTATTGCCCTGATCGACGATCAGGGCGTTCGCGCCGGTGTCCTTGTCCACGACATACCAGGGCGCATCGTCGGCGTCGCGGCGTCCGCCGATGCCGAGGCCCTGCCGCTGACCGAGGGTGTAGTACATGAGACCGTGATGCCGGCCGACCTCGCGGCCGTCCGGCGTCCGCATCGGGCCCGGGTTGGCGGGCAGGTAGGTGCTCAGGAAGTCCCGGAACGGGCGTTCGCCGATGAAGCAGATGCCGGTGCTGTCCTTCTTGGCTGATACCGGAAGGCCCTGGTCACGAGCGATTTTGCGAACGTCTGCCTTCTCGAGGTCGCCGAGCGGGAAAACCGTTTCCGCGAGTGCGTCGGCGCCGACGGCGTTCAGGAAGTAGGTCTGGTCCTTGCTGGTATCCGCGGCCTTCATGAGTCTCGGCTCGCCGTCGACGACCTCGACCCGGGCGTAGTGGCCCGTCGCCAGCAGATCGCCGCCGAGCCGCCTGGCGTACTCCCGGAAGGCGCCGAACTTGATCTCGCGATTGCAGAGTACGTCGGGATTCGGGGTTCGGCCGGCGCGGTATTCATCGAGGAAATAGTCGAATACGCGGTCGCGATACTCGCGGGCGAAATTGACGTGATGCAGGGGGACGCCGAGGTGGTCGG
>JAZBNZ010000157.1:0-7551 GCA_036350895.1 Woeseiaceae bacterium | reverse complement strand
GGCACCTGCGGCTCGATCACGGCTTCTGCGGCTGGCGCCCGGCCTGGTGCCACGTCGCCCCGAACGACGAGCAGGCTGCCCGACGGGCCGGGCCGGACGGCAAGGCCGAAAGCTTCGAGAAGATCGGCAAGCCCGGCGGCGGCCTTGTCGGGATCAGGATCGGGCTCGATATCGAGCAGCATCGTCCCGGTAACCAGGTCGCTCGTGTAGACGATCTTCTCGCCAGCGCGATTCAGCGCATCGAGGTAGGCTGACAGCGGCTCACCGATCCAGCTGCCGGTGTCCGCAGCGGCGACGCTTTCGGCCGCAACCAGCACCAGCAAGGCGAATCGCAGGCGTAACCGTCGCATGCGGTGATCTTAGAGCATGCGCAGCGGGGCGCCAACGACCGCTGCGGTACGGGCTCGTCTTACTGCAGCGGTGACTCGATTACGATCCGGTTTGCGTCGATTCGGTAGCGAAATCGCGTGCCGGCCAGCACCGACTCGACGGCGTCGATCGGCTCGAAGTCGGCAACGGAGCCGTGCAGGTCGACGCGCATGGCCGACATGCGTAGCTCGTTGCTTTCGAAGACGAGCTCCCGTCCCGTCTCGCGCGCCGCCCAGCGAAGGAATTCGAGCAGTGACTTGCCTTCTATGTCGAAAGCAGGGGCCAGTCGACTGGCCCAGGCCCAGTACGGATCGCTCGCAGCGAGTGTATCGACGGTCGCGCCGTCTGCACGGATACGCAAGCGCTCACCGGCAACCGCGACCCACTCCGTGCCGTCCTGCGCGACGTCGACCCGGCCTTCGCGAACCGCCACGTCCAGGCGCTCACCGCTCACATCCACCGCGAACTGCGTACCGACATCAGTCACGACACCGAGCGGCGTATCGATCGTCAGCTGGCGGTCGTTGTACATATAGTCGCCGGTATCCGCATAAACGCGACCGGCCACGAGCGTAAATCGCCCCCTGGCGTCGATGTCGAGCGTCGTGTCGCGATCGAGGCGAATCGACTCGGCGCTGCCGAGCAGGATGCTGACGCCCTGGCTCGCGTCAGTCGTGATCGTATCGCCGGCGTAAACGGCCTGCCCCGGCACGAGGCCTGCGGCACCGCTGACCCGGGCGACGGTCCCGACCGCGACGGGTGCGGGTGCGTCCGGGGTCGGTTGCAGCAGCACCGCGACGGCCAGCAGCACCGTCGCCGCCATCGCCAGCGGCATCACCCAGCGTCGCACGCCGCGCTTGTCCCGGGATTCGTTTTCCCATTCCCGCCGCACGAACTCGTACACCTTCGCACCGTCCGGCTTACGGGTAGCCGTTTCCCATTCCCGAAGCACGTTTTCGTAAACGCGGTTCTCCGCATCGGCAGGAACAGGCGATCGTGAACCGGCGGCCTTCAGCAACCGTGCCATCGTCTCCTCGTCCCGATCGATGTTCGTCTCGTTGTTATCTGATTTGCTCATCACACCTGCTTGCGCATTGCGCTGACCCGCCCGCCGATCGCTCAGTCGACGACGAAACCGGGTTCAAAATCCCAAAGTGACCGAAAGCCTTCCTTGAAGGCCGCGCGTGCACGGCTCAGGACGGACTCCGCGGCTTTCTCACCGACGCCGAGACGCTCGGCGATCTCGGCGACGCTGTTGCCGTTGATATATTTCATTTCCAGCGCGAGGGCGTAGCGCGACGGCAACTGGTCGAGCGTCGCCCTGACGAAACCGGCGATCTCGTCCTGCCGCTGGACCGACTCGGGCTGGTAATCGTCCCCGCCCATCGACTCGAGCGCAGCCTGCACCGCCGGATGATCCTCTATCGGCAGGTCGACCTCGAGGGTGACACCCTGCTGGCGATAGTACGCCTTGAGTTCGTTCCGGCAGATCTGGCACAGCCAGGTAAAGAGGAGTGCCTCGCCCCGCCAGGTCCCCAGCTTGCGGACCACGATGCACATCGTCCTCTGGACGATTTCCTCGGCCACGGACGCGTCGTTCCTGGCCCGCGTCAGCGTGAAGCGGAATAACCGCGGGAAATACTCCCGGAAAAACTCGTCAAAAGCCTCCCGGTCGCCGCCCGCCACGCGGCGGGCGAGCGACCGGTCGAGCTCCAGTTGGGGGACATCTTCAGTCACACGGGGCATTCCACACGGGATACGACCATTAGAGGCAGCAGGCGCAAAAATCCTTCGCCGAATCACGAATTTTCTTCGTTTGCCGATCTTACATAAGCATCCGGAAATTTTTTTCCGAAAACCCGAAGGATTTTTTTCGGGCGGTACTCCTACGAGCAAGCTCGCCCCGCCTGGGCGCCCGACAACCCCCTCGAGGACGCAAGAAATGCTGCAAATGGATTTGACTGCTACCACCGTATCGCTGCTGCCCACGCTCGCCCGGGCACCGCGCAGCACATTTACGCTGATCGACGCGAATTCTCCGGATCGACGAGACCTGGAAGAACGGGTACGTGCCGGCTTCGGCGCGCATTTCGGTGCTTCCATCTCCGGTTTCATGCCGCAGCTTGCGCTGTACCGGCATCGCTCCGGCAAGTCCGGGGTCATCGGCGTCCGCGGCGCCTGGGACGAACCGCTGTTCCTCGAACACTATCTCGATGTCCCCATACAGAACATGATTGCCGACGCCGCCGGGCAAGCGGTATCGCGCACCCGTATCGCCGAAGTCGGCCAGTTCGTCGTCGACGATCCCGAAATCGTCGGCAGCTTCTTCCGTGATCTCGTGCCTTTTCTCAGGACGGAAGGTTTCGACTGGGTCTGCTTCACCGGAACGAACCGTGTCCGCGCGCTTCTGCAGCGCGTCGGGTTTCACGGCCTGCCGGTCGCGTCCGCGGCAGCCGAACGGGCGGCGCCGACGAGCGACCGTTGGGGAAACTATTACGACCACGAGCCTCTCGTGATCATCGGCAAGCTGGATGATCCCGAGGGCGGCTGGTGCGAACCGGCGGTCAGCACGAACTCTCCTGCCGTCGCGGCGCTCGCCTGATGAGCCTGATCATGAACACGCTCCGCCGGCACGCGGCGGCGATGCCCGAGCGACCGGCCGTCAGCGACGGCAAGGACGCGATCCGCTACGCCGAACTCGTCGAGCGGGTCGCGACCGCCTCGGCCTTACTGGCAAGCGCGGGCAGCCGGGTGGCGGGCCTCGCCGCCGATAACGGCATCGACTGGATCGTTGCCGACCTGGCCGCACTGCAGGCCGGCGTTACGCTGGTGCCGATCCCGCCCTTCTTCAGCCCGCGGCAGGTCGACCACCTGCTCGGCGCGGCTCGCGTGGATACGCTGATCGTCGATCCCGCGATGGCCGCAGGCTTCGCGGGCTTCGAACCCGTTGACGGCGCGATCGGCAGGCTCTCGCTCAAGCGGCACGCGGGATACGATGACAGCGCCGGCGCCGGTCGCAGCGCGGTCGCCAAGATCACCTTCACGTCCGGCAGTACCGGCCAGCCCCGCGGCGTATGCCTGCCGGCCGGCCTCATCGACACCGTGGCGGCCGGGCTGGCCGACGCATTATCGGACCTGCTGATCGAACGCCATCTTTGCGTCATCCCGCTCGCGACCCTGCTCGAGAATATCGCCGGCGTGTATGTCCCGTTGATGCTGGGCAGCACCGTGCACGCCCCGTCCCTGTCGACGCTCGGCCTGTACGGATCGAGCCACATCGACCCGCTTGCCTTCCGCGACGCGGTCGAGCGCGCCGGGGCCGAGAGCCTGATCCTGCAGCCTGAACTGCTGCGCGCGCTGATTGCGGCGTACCGGGAGGACGGCGAGGTGAATCGCCAGCTCAAGTTCGTTGCCGTCGGCGGTGCCCGCGTCGCCGACGCCGATCTCGTTGCCGCTGCCGCCCACGGAATCCCTGCCTTCCAGGGTTACGGACTCTCGGAATGTGCTTCGGTCGTGGCGCTCAACCGACCCGGCGACGTGCGGCCGGGCAGCGTGGGTCGGCCGCTGCCGGGCGTCGCGGTATCCATCGCGGCCGACGGCGAGATACTCGTCGGCAACCAGTCGATGAGCGGCTATCTCGGCGAGGAAGACGGTGAACCGGGCATCATTCATACCGGCGACCTCGGCCACCTGGACGAGGACGGGTATCTCTACGTGACCGGCCGCAAGAAGAACGTCTTCATCACGAGCTTCGGCCGCAACGTCTCGCCGGAGTGGCCGGAGGCCGAACTCGCGCACGAACGCGCGATCGCCCAGGCCTGTGTCTTCGGTGAGGCGCAACCGGTCAACACCGCGATCATCGTGCCGGCAGGCCCGGCCACGTCGGCCGACGCGATCGAGGCGGCCGTCACCCGTGCCAACCGGCGGCTGCCCGACTACGCACGCGTGTCGGAGTGGATCGTCGCCGACAGCGCATTTTCTCCCGCCAACGGCCTCCTGACGCCGACCGGCAAACCGCGCCGCGAAGCCATTGCGCTGCGCTATCTCGTCGGCGAGACAGCACCGGCCCGGACGAGTCTCGTCCCCCGGCGAGCGACGAGTTCACAGGACCCGCAAGGAACCCACCATGACTTTTTTTGACGAGTTGAAAGACACGGTCGCGGAGGAGCGCAACTACCTGCTCTCCTCACCGATCATCCTCGATGCACTTGCCGGCGACATCACCCGGCCGCAGTACGTCGCCTTCCTCAGGGAGGCCTATTTCCACGTCAAGCACACCGTGCCACTCCTGATGGCCTGCGGCAGCCGGCTCCGCGATGACCAGGAATGGCTGCGCGGCGCGGTAGCCCACTACATCGACGACGAATACGGGCACGAGCAGTGGATTCTTAACGACATCCGGGCGGCCGGCGGCGATCCCGACACGGTGCGTGACGGCGAGCCGTCGCTCGCGACCGAAATGATGGTGAGCTACGCCTACGACACGATACACAGACGGAACCCGGTCGGGTTCTTCGGGATGGTCTACGTCCTCGAGGGCACGAGCGTCGCGATTGCGACCCAGGCCGCCGGGGCAATGCAGGACCGGCTGGGGCTGCCCGACGAGGCGTTCACGTACCTCAACTCCCACGGCAGCATCGACCTCGAGCACGTCAGGTTCCTGGAGACGCTCGTCAATCGCTTCGAGGCTCCGGAAGACCGGGCCGCCATCGAACACGCTGCGCGCCGGTTCTTCTATCTCTACGGCCGGATCTTCCGCACGCTGCCGGATCGTGATGCGGCGAGGCGCCGCCCGGACCTCAGGGACGTCGCATGAAACCGGACACGATGAAGGTACTGCTGACCGGGGCGACCGGTGGCATCGGTGCCGCGCTCGCCGCGCGACTCGCCGAACAGGGGGCGCGGCTGCTGCTGACCGGCCGTAACGAGGCGAAGCTCGACCGACTCCGCGACCGTCTCTCCGCGAAAGGCTACGCCGTCGATGCCGTGGCCGCTGACCTCGACGATCCCGGCAGCCTCGAGCGCCTCGTCGAGGCGGCGAAACGCTTCGAGGGCGGTGTCAACGTGCTGGTCAACAACGCCGGCGTCAACCGCTTCGGTCGGTTCCTCGATCAGCCGCGCGACGCGGTGGCAGCAATCGTGAACACCAACGTGGTTGCGCCCATGCGCCTCACCCACGCGCTGTTGCCGCAGCTCGAGACAGAACCCGAGGCGATGATCGTCAACGTCGGTTCGATCGTCGGCTCGATCGGCCTGCCGGGCCAGGTCGCCTACTCGAGCAGCAAGTTCGCCCTGCACGGCTTTTCCGAGGCGCTCAGGCGGGAACTGGGCAACAGCCGTATCAAGGTCGTTTACGTCGCGCCCCGCGCGACCGACACGGACATGAACGACGCCGCGCAGCGTGCCGTCAACGAACAGACGGGCACCAGGAGCGATACCCCCGAGCACGTTGCGCGGGTGATCGCGAACGCAATGCACAAGGCTCATCGCGAGCGTTTCCTCGGCTGGCCCGAACGCCTGTTCGTCAAGGTGAATGCACTGTTCCCCGGCCTCGTCGACCGCTCCGTGAGCAAGCAGGCCGACCTGCTCGACGAACCAGCGCCTGAATCATCCCCCTCTTTACGTATCGATGGAGTGAAACAATGAACCTGCAATTCCGAAACATCCTGGTCCGCGCGATGTCGCTGACCGCAATAGCGACGCTCGCCGTCGCGCTGTCCGCAACAGCGGCGGCCGGCGAATTCGAGAACACGCTGCTCGACATCCAGCATCGCTGGGCCGAGGCGAATTACCACGAGTCCGGCAAGGCACAGAAAAACGCCTTCGAGGCTTTGCTCGAGGACGCCCGCGCCTTCTCCAGGGCCAATCCAGAACGCGCGGAAGCCGAGGTCTGGCACGGCATCGTCGCCAGCACCTACGCCGGCGTCAAAGGGCCTTTCGGCGCCCTGTCGCTCGCCAAGGAGGCGCGCGACGCGCTGCACGCGGCCGAGGCGCTGGATCCGTCCGTCCTCGACGGCTCGGTCTACACGAGCCTCGGCACGCTCTACGCCAAGGTGCCCGGCGGGCTGATCGGCTTCGGGGACAAGGATCTTGCTCGGGACTACCTGAAGAAGGCGATTGCGGCCAACCCGGACGGGATCGACCCGAACTACTTCTACGGGGAGTTTTTGTTTGAAGAAAACGACTATAACGCCGCACGGGATGCCCTCCTGAAAGCGAAACAGGCCCCGAAACGCCCGGACCGGCCGCTCGCGGACGAAGGCCGCCGGGCGGAAGTCGACGCGCTGCTCGCACGGGTCAACGAAAAACTCGGCCAGAGCTCCTGAGGCTCTTCCCTCCCTGGAACCCGCTCTGCGCCCTCAGCCCGGCCGGTCGCCCATCCGGTCGGGCTGTTTTTTTTACGCACATCGCCGGGAATTTGTCCGAAATTGTCGCGGCAGTGTGCGTCGATTCGGTAAATTTGGAGTCCTCGACGGTTCGGTGACAGGGGTAACGCATGCGCAAGACGCGGCTTGGAATTCTCGATGCCGTCCCGGAGGAGTACTACATCTCGGGCGAGAAGACCGACCCGGACAAGTTCATCGACATGTTCGAAGCAGCCCACGCGCCCTTCGACTACGCGACGTATCTCGCGACCCAGGATCATTTCCCCGAGTCGCTCGATGAATGCGACGCCTACCTGATTACCGGCAGCCCCTGCAGCGTCTACGACACGTATACCTGGATCGAACGCTTCGACGACTTCATCCGGACCGCTCACACACAGAAGAAACCCATGGTCGGCATCTGCTTCGGCCACCAGCTAATCGCCCGCGCGCTCGGCGGCCGCGTCAGGCTGGCCGAAGACGGCTGGCTGCTCGGGTTGCACGAATTCGATGTCACGGTGCACAAGCCGTGGATGTGCGAGCGGCGGGGCACGCACCCGCTGTACTTCATCAACCAGGACCAGGTCGTCGAGCTGCCGCCCGGCGCCGAGCGGTTGGGCGGGTCGGCGGCATGCCCGAACGCGATGCTGTCGCTAGACGAACATGTTTTGACGCTGCAGGCGCATCCCGAACAGCCGCTGAGCTCGATGCACGCGTTCTCGCAGGAACTGCTGGAGGACTACGGGATCGAGCGGTCTCTGTACGACGACGCACTCGAGACGATGGCGGGCGGCGACCCGGATGCGGCGCTGTTTGC